>CAZCVP010000011.1:9691-65541 GCA_964501915.1 uncultured Enterobacterales bacterium | reverse complement strand
CCTCGGGACGGCGGGTTGCGAACCCCGCCACCGGCCGGTTCACGACCTCGATCTGTCCCACTCGAATGCGAGCTGTCTTGGGGCGGCCTTGGGAAGCAACCGAAGGTGGAGACGTTCCCGCAGGGGCACGAATCCGCGGGCCGCGAACCACGCATGGTTGAGCCGGTGGCTGACAACCCCGTCGAAACTCAGGGACCACCAGCCTCGTCGGCCTCGGTACACGTTCCTCGCGACCTTCTTCGAGTACTTCATCCGGTTGAGCTTCCGGACGATCGTGCGCTTCCGCTTCCACTGCTTCAGCTGGATCGCACGAAGGCGTCGCCGCGCTCGGGCGTCCAGCGTCTGCAGGTCACGGTGTGCACTGGGCGAGACGACACCGAAGTACGCGAACCAGCCGTCCCAGTACCGGTTCAGCCGCTCGACGCAGTGCGCCAGGCGGCCTCCCCAGTTCCGGGGGGTCAGCTCCTTGATCCGGGCAATCGCCCTTCTCACGCTCCGGTCTGACAGCCGGACCTCCACCTCGCCATCTGGTGTGACCACCAGACGGAAACCCAGGTAGTTGCCCTCGTCAGGGCGCCTCACGGCGCTCTTCTTCGTGTTCACCTTCAGCCGCATGCGGCCCTCGATGAACCGGGTCACGCTCTCCATGACCCGCTCGCCTGCTCGCTTGCTCCGCACGAAGATGGCGACATCGTCGGCGTAGCGCGTGAAGCGGTGCCCGCGCCGGGCCAGCTCGTGGTCGAGCTCGTCCAGCACGATGTTGCTCAGGAGCGGCGACAGCACGCCCCCAACGCAATCGACAACTCTCGTCGCTGGGCCGCTCACCGCCGTCGCCCACCGCGCCGTCGTCACCGCCTGGCCTGCCGGCGCCGCCGGTGGCGGGCGGCACCCGGAACACTACGGTCGCGCCCTCATCGTCGATCTCGACGCGCGTGACCAGGGTGCGGATGAGGCGCTGGCGGAGCGTCCACGTCGCCTCGGCAAGACTGCTTCGCACCTGCTCTGCGAAGTGGGTGAGCGTCGCGACGACCTCCCGCAGCTCGACGGTTTCATCGAGCGAGGCCTGCGCCTTGTCGAGCTGCCGCTCGGCTTCCCGGATGCGGGTCCTGACGCGCTCGCTGCGAGCCTTCAGGTCGGGGAGGTCGATCGCACCCGCCTCGTACGCGTCCACCAGACGCTGGAGGATGCGCTGCTGGCCAGTCAGGTGCCGTCGCGCCTCGTCCCGCAGATCGCGCAGGGCAGCCACCGTGCTGTCTTCGTCGCTTCGACGCGACCACTCCTCCAGCACACGCTCGGGATCCTCGAGGACCTGCCGAACTGACTGCCAGACGTAGTCGTCGAGTTGGTCGGTCCGAATTTGCTTGTTGTCGCACACGCGGCCACCCTCGAACCGGTACCCGTCCGTACCTGTACACCGGTAGTAGGCGTACCGCCTGCCTCCTCTCGCTGCGCTGTGTGTCACCGTCTTCCCGTAGTACGCATACCTGCACTTGGCGCACACCGTCAGGCCCTGCAGCAGGTAGCGCTCACCGCGCCCATTGCGCTTCGAAAGCCGACGATTGCGGGCAAGCTGCTCCTGCGCTGCCTCAAAGACCTCCCGCGACACCAGCGCCGGTACGGGCACGTAGATCCAGTCCTCCTCGGGCCGGTCACGCTGAGAGCTCTTCGCCCGGCGTGGAGCGCCGCGACCGCGCAGCTGGCGCAGGACACGGCCTCGTGGAACGGCCTCGGTCTTGCCGAAGGCCGCGCGGCCCGAGTACGCCGGGTTCTTGAGCAGTCCCCACACCGTCGTGCGGTCCCACCTGGCCTTTCCCGTCCTCGTCTCGATGCCCTGCTCCGCCAGCCGCCGCACGATGGCGCCGATGGACAGCTGCTCATCGACGAACCACGAGAAGATCGAGCGCACGACGCGTGCTTCGTGCAGGAGGACCTGGTACTGGGCCGGCTCCAAATCGGTCTTGCGCATGTACTCGTACCCGTACGGCGCCCCAGACCGCGGGTTGACCAGACCCGTCCGCGCGCGGTGCTTCTTCCCCCGCCGACAGCGCTCAAGGATCTTGGCTCTCTCGTACTCAGCGATCATCCCTTGCACCTGCACGAGCAGTTCGTCCTCCGCGCTGCGCCCGGATGGCCCATGCAGGAACGTCACGGTCACGCCGTGCCGAGCGAACTCATCCAGCAACAGAACCTGGTACGCGTATCGACGTGCCAGCCTGTCGGGGCAGTGCACATACAGCAGCTCCACGGCACCCTCGGCCGCGCGGTCACGTAGCCGCTCCAGGCCCGGCCTCACCAGTGACGCACCGCTGTAGCCGTCGTCGACGTACACGTCGGTGGGCAGCACGACATGCCCATCGGACTCGGCACGCTCGCGCAGCGCCTCGACCTGGCTGTCGATCGTCGCCTCCTGAGCCTGCTGGCTCGACGACACCCGGGCGTACAGCGCGATCCGCATCATCGACTTCGAGCCGCCTTGGTGTCGCGATCCGCTGTGTTGTCCTCCCGAAACCTCGGGTTTGGCTCTTCCACCGCTCGCCGCTGCTCCGGGAGCGCCGCTTGGTACGCCACCCGCATGGGCTCGAGCCCCCGCCGCGTGGGCTCGAATGTCACCCGGATGCGCAGCCTCCGACGAGACACCGCTATCTACCCCCGAGATCCGCTCTCCAGGTCCAGCTTCCGCTCGTGTACCCCCATCTGGTTGGATCGTCAAGACATCACCTCATATCTTACTGGAAGAGTTGTCGCCCACGCCACCTGTCGTGCGGCGGCTACGACGGCCATCGGGGGTCCGGGCGCACAGCTCCTGGCGCCCTACGTGGCCAGTCCAGCGGAAGTTGTCGATTGCGTTGGTGGGGTCAGGGGGCCTCCTTGCGGGACCCCCTCCTCCGTCCTGCTCAACACTCCGTCTGGCATCACCACCGAGGACCGGATCACCCGGCTCAGGGTGCGCATCAGGACGCGATCATCGACCTTCTCGGACACCCGCGCCAACAGGCGCTGGTGGTTCACCCGGTCGAAGAACTTCGACAGGTCGATGTCCACCACGTGGTCGTAGCCATCGGCGACGTATGCACGTGCCTCCGACAACGCCGTGTGGCAGCTCCGCTTCGGCCGGAACCCGTGGCTGCTCTCGTGGAATCCAGGCTCGAACAGCGGCTGGAGGACCTGCCGCATCGCTTCCTGGACCACGCGGTCCGCCACGTTGGGAATGCTCAACAGCCGGACACCGCCTCCTGGCTTCGCGAGCTCCTTCCGGCGGGCTGGGCCCGGGCGGTAGGTGTTCGCGAGCAGGCTGCGGCTCAGACGGTCTCGGATCCTCGGCCAGTCCTGCTGGACCGCCTCGATCGTCAGGCCGTCTGAGCCCGGCGCTCCCTTGTTCCGTGCGACGTGGGCGAGGGCCTCGTCGAGGCTCTCGACCACCTTCTCCATGGCCGTGGATGGGGTCTTCTCGTCCAGGTCGCTCGCCTTCGGCGCCGCCTGAGGGCCTCGGCCTGCAGAACGCTCTGCGGGTGGCCTCCACGCGGTCCCTTGCGGGGTCTCGGCTGTTGCGAACGGCAGCACGGGCTGTCCCATCTCTTGATCGACCGGGACCCCCTTTCCTCCTCGCCCAGAGCGGGCGATTTGGGGCGACTTTCGACGCCCTTCCGGTACTACGGGGTCCTCCGACTTCTGCCGGGCCATCAGCTTTCCTCCTCTCGTTGTACGGCCGCCTGGCTTACCAGGGCAGCCCGGCAGATCTCACAGGGTAAGAACATCAGACTTCGAGCCGATCCCGTCGCCAATACCACCGTGGAAACAACAGACTTCGGGCTTCGCTGCTAGCGGCCAGCTCACCCTCCACGATGGCCTTACGGCGCTTCACTCTCGTTCGAGACCGGCCCACACCTATGGCTTCCTCCGGACGAGCCCTCGCGGGTGAGGCCCGGGTGCCGCGATGCGGTCCCACACTGCCCCTGGCCGGTGCTCCGGCTCTCGCCCTTGCCTTCTCGGTGTTGGGTTCCCTCTGTCGGGCCCCAGGTCAGGACTAGCTCACGGCTCACCTCCGGTCTTGATGTTCATGCCTGTCACACCGCTGCCGCAGCCCGACCCCGAGCCCACCTGGCCGAACGCCGCGCCGATCGTTCCGGAGCACTCCGAGTCGACGATCCAGGATGGGCGGGTCTACGGCCTCCCGCCCGGCGACGCGCCGCCGACGTGGGGCCAGGAGCCGACGATCCCTTCGCCGGCCCCTCCCCGGGCCCAGGCCTCTCCCCAGCCGGCGCCCCCCCAGCAGGCCCCGCCACCCACAGAGGCACGCCGGAGCAAGGGGCTGATGGTCGTGAGCCTGGTGGTCATCGCCCTGCTGCTCGTGGTCATCGTCCTGGCGATCGCGGTGGTGGGGTCCAGGGAGCCCGCGCCCGTCGAGCCCACCACGCCCGTGGTCGAGGCCCCTCCCGCCGCGCCGGAGGCGATCGTCGAGGCCCTGCCCGAGGCCACCAGCGCCGGGGTGCCGATCCGGATCGAGCTGGAGGAGAACCGCTTCCAGTGGGCCCGGGTCCTGGACACCGACGGCAACAAGCTCCTGCAGGGCGATCGCACCGGCGTCGAGGGCAACCTGGAGCCGGGCAGCTACTGGCTCGGCGTGAAGCGGGTGGGTCGTGGGGCGACGACCGTGGCGTTCGAGCTGCTGGAGTCGGGCCTCTACCTGCGGTGCGAGGCTGGCGAGGAGGGGGTCACGCCGTGCTTCGACAGCCTGGCCGGGGAGGAGGCGTACGAGGAGGGGCCGGTGTTGGTGGTGCGGTAGTCGGTGCTACCCCGCGAAGGGCTGGAGCCCCAGCTCCCCGATCAGCCGCTCCTCCTCCGCGTCGGCCCCCGCCGAGAACTCCACCTTCACGTAGTCCCGCTCCAGCATCGTCGGAGCGCTGTCCTCCGGCACGCCCTGGGCCAGGAGCACGTCGCGCATCGCCGGGTCGTCCGGGTAGGCGTAGAGCAGCCCGAGCTCGTCGAGCACGACCTGGTCGCCGAGGGAGCCGCGGACCCAGAGCTGGTGGCGTCCGTCCAGGTACAGCAGCTCGGCGCAGGACCGGAAGACCTCCAGCACCCGGTCCGGATCCAGCTCCACCGCCACCCAGCTCGGGCGGTCCTGGTGCGGGTGCTGGGTGGCCGTGCCCCGGTCCGTGAGCTGGACGTAGCGGACCGAGAGCGGCGGCAGCAGGGCGTCGACCATCGCCCGGTGGACGGCCGACAGGCGCGCCGCGGGGGTGGAGACCACCAGCCGCGTCACCCCCCCCGGGCTGACCTGGGCCTCCCACTGCAGGGGCACGCTCCAGCCGTCGGGCTGGCCCTCTGCGGTGACGGAGCTCGCCTTGAACCGGCCCACGAGACCGCGTCTATCCCGTTAGACGACGGACATGGCGACCCGGTACCCGACCGGCTTCCGGATCCGCGAGCTGTGCGTCGAGCCCGGCGTGGTCCTGGCTCCGATGGAGGGCGTCACGGACCTCTACTTCCGCCGCGTGGTCCGGCGCATCGGCGGGGTGGGGCTGACCTGCACCGAGTTCGTGCCCGCCCGGGGGCTCTCGCACAAGCAGCAGGGGCGCAAGGTGCTGCGCGCCTGCGCCTTCGACCCCGACGAGCGCCCGATCTCGATCCAGATCTACGGCCGCGACCCCGAGGTCATGGCCGGGGCCGCCCGCATCGTCCAGGACCTCGGCACGAGCGTGGTCGACATCAACATGGGCTGCCCCTCGAAGCGGGTCTGCCAGAACTCCGGCGGCTCGGCCCTGATGAAGGACCCGGCTCTGTGCGGGCGCATCGTGGCCGCCGTCCGCGCCGCCATCGACGTGCCGCTGACGGTGAAGATGCGCTCCGGCTTCGACGCCGAGAGCCGGAACGCACCGGAGGTGGCCCGCATCTGCCAGGAGGAGGGCGCCGAGGCGGTGACCATCCACTGGCGGACCCGCGAAGACGGCTACGCAGGCCAGCGCCGGGTCGACAAGATCGCCGAGGCCAAGGCGCTGCTGCGCGTGCCGGTGATCGCCAACGGCGACGTCGTCGACGTGCCGACCGCGCTGGCGATGCTCGAAGACACCGGCGCCGACGGCCTGATGGTCGGCCGCGCCGCGATCGCCAACCCCTGGCTGCCGCTCCAGATCTCCCAGGCCCTGGCGGGCCGGACACCGATCGAGCCCACACCGACCCAGCGCCGGGAGTCCCTCTTCTTCTACTTCCGCCAGATCCGGGAGCACTTCGACAGCGAGCGGGGCGCCCTGGGCCGCATGAAGATGGTGAGCAACCACTACACGCGGTCCCTGCCCGGTGGCGCGGAGCTGCGCCAGCGCGTCCTGCGGAGCCAGACCGCCGATGACGCCGAAGCGATCCTCGGCGCGTGGTTCGATAGCTTGGAGGCGGCTTGATTCCCTCGCGATAGCGCGCCCGTGTTCCGAAGGGCAGAATTCCTTTCCCGAAGACCCCTCTGGGGGTTCCAACGCAGCGGAGGACCTGTTGACCTCTAAGACCCCACCGGGGTCCGGCCCGACCGAGGCCGAGCTCCGGGCTCTCTACGAGCGCTACGGGCCGGTGATCCTGCACCGCTGCCGCAGCATCCTGGGGACGGACGAGGCCGCACAGGACGCCCTCCAGGAGACCTTTGCCCGCGTGATCCGCAACTGGGAGAGCTTTCGAGGCGAGTCCTCACCGCTGACTTGGATGTACCGCATCTCGACCAACTGGTGCTTGAACCAGATCCGGAACCGAAAGGGCCGGCAGTCCAAGCTCCACGTCCATCGCCAGGACATCTTCGGCGAGGGTGTCGCGAACCCCGACACGGGCCGGTGGGAGACCGCCGACGTCGTCCGGCGGCTGCTGGCCGACACCGACGACGAGACCCGGCAGATCGTGACCTACCTCTACTTCGACGAGCTGACCCAGCAGGAGTGCGCCGAGCTGGTCGGGCTCTCGATCCCCACCGTGCGCAAGCGCCTCAACCAGTTCCTCAAGCGGGCCCGGAGGCTCATGGAGACCGCCCCGGTCCCCGTCGCCCTGGGACTGCTGATCGTCGCCTGGCTGCTGGTGACGTCATGAAGGACCTGTTCGACGTCAACGACGGATCCCGCCCCTCGGCGCTGGAGCTGGCCCGCCAGGCCACCGGCGAGGCCCCCCGCGTGGAGTCCGAGGCCCTGGCAGCCTTCGAGGAGAAGCTCGCCACGGCTCGGAAGTCCCTGCCGGACTTCGACTACCAGGTGCTGCGCGCCGCGAGCCACCGCGTGGTGGAGGAGACCGCAGAGGTCCCGCGCGCCGCCAGGCGGCCCTGGTGGCGCCAGTGGTTCGTGGCGCCGGCCATGGTCGCGGCCCTGGGCGTGCTCCTGGTGCTGCCCTCGTCGATCGTCGACTCGCCGGGCGTGCGCGACAAGGGGGGCCAGACCGACCTCGGCTACTACCTGTGGCGCAGTGGCCGGGTCCTGCCCGGCATCCCGAACCAACCCCTGAAGGCCGGCGACCGGGTCCAGTTCACCTACCGGGCCGACCACCACGACACGATGGTGCTGATCGGTGTGGACGGCGACGGGGTCACCACGGTGTTCTACCCGGAGGACGGCGACGAGCCCGTGCGGGTCCTGCCCACGGGCCGCCGCGTCCTGGAGGGATCCATCAAGCTCGACGACGCCCCCGGCCCCGAGTCCTTCGTGGCCGTCTTCGGCCCCGGCTCCGTCGAAGCCGCCATGGAGCTGGTGAGCCAAACCTACGAGACCGGCGGCCACGAGGCGCTCCACGCCCTCGCGGAAGAGGACCCGGCGGTCTCGGTGCTCATGGTGAGGAAGAAGTGAGCCGGCTCTTCGCCCGCATCGCGCTGTTGTTCGCCGTCGGCGTGGCGGCCTGTGCCAGCCCGGCCGAGGCGGCCATCCGCCGCTTCGCGCTGCTGGTGGCAAACAACGACGGCGACAAGGGCACCCAGCCCCTCGTCTTCGCCCACGACGACCTGGCCAAGATGGAGGGCGTGCTCGAGGAGCTCGGCGGGTACCAGCCCGACGACATCCGGTCCCTCACCGCCGCCCAGCGCCGCCACGTCCTCGACGCCTTCGGGGTGGTACGAGCCGACATCGCCGAAGCTCAAGAGTCCGGCGACGAAGTCGTCTTCCTCTTCTACTACTCGGGCCACGCCGACGACGACCGCCTCCAGCTCGGCGCCACCGAGCTCACCTACGACGAGATCGAGGCGATGCTGGACCTCAGCGGCGCCGAGGTGAGGCTGGCGTTCATCGACGCCTGCCAGAGCGGGGCCCTGACCCGCGCCAAGGGCGGCACCCGGGCACCGAGCTTCGTGTTCGACGTCTCCGAGCGTCTCGGCGCCCAGGGCACGGTGATCATCACCTCGTCGACCGGCGACGAGAACAGCCAGGAGTCCGACGAGATCGGCGGGTCCTACTTCACCCACTACCTGGTGAGCGGGCTCTACGGCGCCGCCGATCGCAACCGCGACGAGCAGGTCACCCTCGCCGAGGCCTACGACTACGTCTACAACGAGACCGTGCTCCGGACCTCCGGCACCCGCTCCGGGGCCCAGCACCCCACCTTCGAGTGGGACCTGGCCGGAGAGGGCGACCTGCTGCTGGCCGACCTGGACAGCTCCCGCGCCACCCTCGTCTTCGACGAGGAGCTGGTCGGCGCCTTCGCGGTCTTCGACGTCACCCGCCGGGCCTTCGTGGCCGAAGTGGACCTCTTCCGCAGCGAAGGCGGCGACCGCAAGCTCGCCATCCGGCCCGGGCGCTACCAGGTCCAGGAGCGCTTCCCCACCCACCTGCGGGTGGCCGAGGCCGTCATCCGTGACGGCGAGACCCTCGACGTCCGCGACCTCGAGTTCCGGGCCGTCGAGTACGAGGACGACCTCGCCAAGGGCACCATCGAGCGCAAGATCCACCGGGCCAAGCTGCCGGACTCCTCGTTCCGCCTGATCTCGGGGGCCTTCGGACCGATGGCCGTGGACATGGCCCAGGCCTACATCCCGCCGATGGTCGTGGGCGGCGCGAGCTGGCGGCTCCAGTGGCGCGAGGGGCGCTGGGTCTCGGTGGACCTCACCGGTGGCGGGAGCCAGACCACCATCACGCCGCCGGATCTCGACCCGGAGCCCGTCGCGGTGGGCGGCGTGGTCATGGGCGCCGGGGCCGGCTTCGCCACGCGGCCGAAGATCTGGCAGGCGGGGGTCGGGATCCGACTGGACATGATGTACATCGGTCGGACCTTCACCCACGATCTGGAGCTCCCGGACCAGCAGCTCACGGCCCTGTCCCCGGGCGTGGTCCACTGGATAGGCTGGCACCCGGGCAAGCTGGAGTTCGACCTGGAGTGGCGGGTGATGGCCGTGCCGATCAAGTTCGAGGACCGCGACCGGGGCTTCTGGATGCACCAGATCCTCTTCGCCGCCGGGTACCGCTTCTGATGAGCCTGCTGCCCGTCGCGCTCTTCGGCCTGCCGCTCGGCTGCGGCAGCAACATCTCCAACTCGGTCTTCTACGACGACGCCGACTTCCTGAACGCGCTCCCAGGACCGGAGTACTTCCGCATGGACTACCCGACGGAGTTCGCGGTGGGGTCCTGCGACGAGGGCAGCGAGGCCACGGCCATCTTCGCCTGCCTCACCCAGGACTCGCTGGACTCCGGCGACGCCTACCTGGGCTTCGTGACCACCCTCACCGACGTGGTGCGCTCCCTCGCTCCGACCACCCGAGGCGAGGACCTCCGGGTCTGGGGCCCCGGGGACTGGATGGAGGAGGCGCCAGGCTACTTCCTCCGGGTGGAGATGAGTCGCTCGCCGACCCAGTCCACCTACTCCTGGGCCTTCCAGGTCAGCGAGAACAGCGACGGCCCCTGGGACCTGGAGGTCATCTACGGCACCCACACCTCCGGTGAGCTGGACGTGGCGGCGGGCATCGGCGACCTCACCCTGGACCTCACGGCGCTGGAGGCGGTGGTCGAGACGGGCACCGGCGGCGAGGTCCACGTGGACTACGACGTGCGGGAGCTCACCTGGCTGCGCGTGACCTCGACCGGCATCGACGCTGGCGAGGAGGAGCTGCTGGACTCCGAGTGGACCCACCAGGAGACCGAGGAGGGCGGCGGGGACTTCACCTTCGGGACCCGGCTCGACGTCGCCCACACCCCCACGCCGGAGGAGGTCGCCCTGCGGGTGCGCTGGACCGAGTTCGGCGAGGGTCGCGGCGACGCGCTGCTCTTCGGGGGCGACCTCGGCGTGCCGCCCCGGACCGCCAACCAGTGCTGGGACCCGACAGGCCTGGTGACCTGGCACACCGACGAGCTGGGCTGGTACCCGGACGAGGGCGACGAGGCCGACTGCGCCTTCGACGAAGCCGCCTACCCGGCGACGGAGACCGACTCCGACTGACCGCCGCGGATCGGCTCAAGCCGGTCGCTCACCGTCCGATCCGGTCCTTCCCGGACGGATCATGACCCACCTTCAGCGCTTCGACGCCCGCTGGAACCTGCCCGACGTCAGCGAAGGACACCGTCCCGTCTTCCTGCTCGCGGCGGGCTGGCGCAGCGGCTCCACCCTGCTCCAGCGCCTGGTCTGTTCCTCGGGAGAGGTCGTGCTGTGGGGCGAGCCCTATGGCCGCTCGGGCCTGATCCCCGCCCTGGCTCGCGCGGCCCTGGCCCTGCGCGAGGACTGGCCCGGAGCGGGTCACTTCGCCGGCGACCAGGTCTACAGCGAGCTCTCCGAGCACTGGATCGCCAACCTCTACCCACCGGCCGAGGCCCTCAAGCGCTCCTTCGCCGCCCAGCTCGACGCGCTGCTCGGTGCGCCGGCTCGCCAGCAGGGCTTCGCGCGCTTCGGGCTCAAGGAGGTCCGGCTCCACGCCGTGGACGCCCGCTTCCTCCAGTGGGTCTATCCCCGGGCCCGCTTCCTCTTCCTGGTGCGCAATCCCTGGGACGCCTGGGCCAGCGCCAAGGGCGCCACCTGGTACCTGCGCTGGCCGGACAAGAAGGTCGACGACGCGGTGTCCTTCGCCAGGCACTGGCGGTGGCTGACGGAGGGCTTCGGCGGCTGGCAGGGCACGGGCGCGATGCTGCTCCGCTACGAGGACCTCACCTCGTCCCAGGCCAGCCTGGGACCGATCCGCGACCACCTCGGTCTGCAGGGTCTGGACAAGGAGGTCATGGCGAAGCGCATGCGGGGCATGTCGAAGCCGCCGATTCCGCTGGACGGCGGCGAGATCGCCACCATCGCCCAGGTCGCGGGAGAGGTGGCTTCGCTGCTGGGCTACCACGGGCCGAGTCCGCGGCGGGCGATGGCGAGCTGACCCTACTCGCCGACCGTGCCGCCCCTCGATAGAGGTCTCCGATGTCCGGTGACCCCCCCCACGATGATCCCTGGTCCGACGTCGTCTCCCAGGTGTCCGACGCTCTCTCCGAGCTGAACCTCCAGGACGGTCCGCTGCGAGCGGCCCTGCTCGACGGCCTGCGCACGGCCCTGGACCAGGCCGGCCTGTCTTCTGGGGACGCGGTGCCCGAGGTCACGGTGGTCGAAGGCGGCCGACCCGAGAGCGAGCCGCCGACCCCGAGCCAGAAGCCGGAGCTCCGGGTCGCCGACGACCCCACCGAGGAGGAGCTCCCCGAGGTACGGGCCCACGTGCGCGTGGTGCACATGGGCAGCGAGCCCGACGGCCTGGACGAGCCCGACTGGCTGGCGGCTCCCATCACCCACGAGGGGCGCATCCGGGTGGGAGAGCCGAACACCCAGGCCGGCTGGCAGACGGTGCTGAGGGCGAGCGAGGCCCGGGCCTACCGGGTGAGCTGCGAGCGCGGGGCGCTGGAGGTCTTCCTGGACGGGGAGCCGGCGGAGAAGCTGGCCACGGGGCAGACGGTGGACGTCGAGGCCAGGCTCATCCGGGTGCGGGCCGCTGGCCCGGAGGGTGCAGACGGAGCCTACGCGAGGATCTGAGGCGCCCGCAGCGCTGGATGTCGCCCTGGCCGACACTCGAGGCCACACACGGGTGTGTGGGGCGCTGAGTGTCGCTGTCAGCGACACCCGGCCTGGGCGGGCCCCGGGATCAGGGCACCACCACCCCGGCCCGCTCCAGCTCCTGGCGCCGCGTCAGCGCCCCCGCCGCCTCCAGCAGGGCGTCCGCCACCGCCACCACCGACCGCGCCTCGAGCGGCTCCAGCGGCGAGCCCTCCACCCAGTCGTTGAAGGCCCCCATCGCCGGACCACACCAGATCTGGTAGTCCCGCTTGCGGTCCTGGTCGCCCAGGCGGGCCCAGCGGGAGCCCATGCCCAGGTACCAGCGGAAGACCAGCGCCAGCTCGTGCCGCGGATCGGCCTCCGCCCGCGCCACCTGGGCCGGATCCCGCCCCTGCCACCAGGCCCGCGTGTCCGCCCAGACCTCGTCGTAGGGACGCCGCAGGATCTGCTTCTCCACCTTGGCCCGGTCGGCCTCCGGGACCTCCCCCCAGCTCCGATACCGCTTGTAGAGGTCGTAGAGCCGGCGACTCCGCGCCGCCCACAGCGTGCCCCGCGAGAGCACCTGGACGTGAGCGCCCAGCTCGAACATGTCCGGCGCCGGCCCGTCCGCCACGTCGGCCATGCCGGCGTCGAGCAGCAGCTCCTTGGCCGTGGCCGAGGTGCCCGCCTCCAGCGTGCACTGGTTGATCGAGCCGGTCAGCACGTAGTCCGCGCCCAGGGCATGGGCCGCGGCCACGGCCTCGGGCGTCCCGATGCCGCCGGCGGCCCCCAGGGCGATGCGCACGCCCTGGCCGGCGTGGTCGTGCTCCGCGGCGATGCGATCCCGCAGCCGCCGGAGCAGGGGCAGCACGACCGTGAAGGGCCGGTGATCGGTGTGCCCACCGCTGTCGGCCTCGCAGGTGAGGGCGTCGGCCATCGGCAGGGTCACGGCGGCCTCTCCCTCCTCCCGCGTCAGGCGACCGGTCGCGACCAGCTCGTCCACGATCCGCTGGGGCGCCGGGCGCAGGAAGTGCAGCGCCACCTCGGCGCGAGAGACCTTGGCGAAGACCCGGTTCGGGCAGCTCCAGGTGCCGTCGGGGCCGCGGGTGGCGCCGCGGTAGCGGTAGCGCACCACGGCCGGCGTCAGGCCCATGTAGGCGCTGGCCGAGACGATGCGGCAGCCGCGCTCCAGGAAGAGGTCCACCGTGGCCTCTTCGACCGCCGGCTCCAGGGGGTTGTGGAGCAGGTTGTAGCCAGCCGGCCGATCTCCCAGCGCCTCCTGGATGGTGGCGATGGCCTCGCCCACCGTGCCCAGGTCGAGGCCCCCCGCTCCGTAGAAGCCGAGCAGCCCGGCCCGGCCCAGGGCGATCACCAGCTCCGGCGACGAGATGCCGCCCGCCATGGCCCCCGCCAGGTAGTTGGCTCGCAGGCCGATCCTGTCGCGGAACCAGGCCGGGCCCAGGGGCTGGTCGGGAGCGCTGGAGGCGACCAGCGGCAGGGCCTCCGGGCCCCCGGCCGACCAGCGACCTCCGCTGAACCAGGCCTGCCCGGCGCCGGTCTCCACCACGTAGAGCGGCGTCGAGCCGTCCCGCAGGGCGGCGGCCGGATCGGCGATGCGGGTCGCCGGATCGGGCTCGAACAGCGGGCGCCCCTCGGCCGGGGCCGGCTCCGGATCCAGGGGCAGCAGCTCGCTGTGGGTCGTGCCGCCGGTCCAGCGCACGGTCAGGCGGGCCTCGCGCCCGGCTCGCTCCAGCCGCAGCTCCACCTCGGCGTCCTGCAGCACCAGCGCCTCGACCTCGGTGCCGTCCGACAAGAGCGCCGTGAGCGGGGCCGTGCCCAGTCGGTCGACCTGGGTCGCCAGCCTGCCACCGGGCCCGTCGACCGACTCCTCCCCCTGCTCGAGGGAGACCGCGGCGCGAGCGGCACCATAGCGCGCGAGCACATCGAGGGGGGTGGACACGGACGACCTCCGAGCGAGCCGCCCGGGTAACGCGACAGCGGTTAGTCCGGCCCGATGCCCGACCCCCGGCCCCCCGCCTACTGGGACTACCTCAAGCTCGATCGACTGCTGGACCTCCAGGGAGGCCTCGAAGACGACGAGGCCTCCCTGAGCGCCGACGAGACCCACTTCATCATCGTCCACCAGGCCTTCGAGCTGTGGTTCAAGCTGGTGCTGCGCGAGCTGCGCCTGGCCCGCGACCAGCTCGTCCTGCCCAAGGTGCCCGAAGCCAGCATCCCCCACGTGGTCCACCACCTCAGCCGGGTCAACGAGATCCTCAAGCTGCTGGTGGAGCAGTTCCGGGTGGTGGAGACCCTCACGCCGCAGGGCTTCCTCGACTTCCGCGACAAGCTGATGCCCGCCTCGGGCTTCCAGTCCTTCCAGCTCCGGGAGCTGGAGATCCTGCTCGGCCTGACCGGCGAGGCCCGGGTGCGCTACGCCGGCACCGACCCGCTGGACCACATCCGCGGCTCGGCGGGAGACTCGCCGGCCGGCCAGGCCGCCCTCGACGCCCTGGAGCAGGCGCTGGACGAGGTGAGCCTGCGCGAGGCCCTGCACGGCTGGCTCTACCGGACCCCCATCCGCGGCTCACAGCCGGGCGACGACGGCGACGAGCAGGTCGTGAGGGACTTCCTCGAGCAGTACCTGGTTCGCTGGCGGGAGGGGGCCGACAGCTCCTTCGCCCGCCTGGTCGCGGTCGGGGTCGGCGGCAAGCAGGCGCTCGACGCCCGCCTGGCCGCCGCCGCCGAGGCCGCCCGGATCTTCCTCCGGGCCGAGGACGTGGCCGAGGTCGACCGCCCCGCCACCCTGCGGGCCCGCGCCGGCCTCGTCTTCATCGAGTCCTACCGGGAGCTGCCGCTGCTGGCCTGGCCGCGGCTGCTCGTGGACCGCGTGGTCGAGCTCGAGGAATACCTGGTGCTCTTCCGCACCCGCCACGCTCGGATGGTCGAGCGCACCATCGGCCGTCGCACGGGCACCGGCGGCTCCAGCGGCGTCGACTACCTCGACGAGACCACCCGCATGCGGGTGTTCAGCGACCTGTGGACCGTGCGGACCCTGCTCCTGCGCCGGGAGGACCGCCCGCCGCTGACGAACCCGGACTTCTACGACTACGGGTTCCGGTAGGAGGCGCTCAGCGCATCCGTTGGATCGCGTCGTTCCAGGTCACGATCCACTCCCCCGACTCCGGCCCTACGGTCGGACAGCCGGCCTCGGGGGTCCCCGCGGTCACCAGGCCGTCTCCGAGATCAGCGGCCTGCACGACCGACAGCGAGCCGCCCAGGGTCGGTCCGGGGCCAAACCCCACCGGCTCGCCGGAGGCCGCCGTGCGCCAGGTCCGCAGGGTCCCGTCGATGCGGGCCGTCCAGCTCGCGCCGTCGATCTCCGGGGGCGCCCAGGTCCCCTCCAGCACCACCCAGTAGCTCCCGGTCGCGTCCTCCCCCTGCCAGGAGAGGTGGGCCGAGCCATCCGGGCGCAGTCGCACCGCCGAAGGCAGCCCGGGATCGGGCGTGCAGACCGGCCGCAGGACCCGGTCCGGCAGCGGCACCCGCCCCGGGGGTCGGGCCTCGGGCAGCTCCAGGGCCACGGCGCCGTCCACGGTCCAGAGCCGCACCTCGGCCACCGCCGCCCCTCGCGTGGGGGCGCTGCCCTCCACCTCGACCACCTCCACCGTCAGCGCCGCAGTCCGGCGGGCCAGGGGCAGCAGCACCGAGTCCGCGCCGGGCGCGAGGGGGAAGACCACCGGCGGGCCATCGTCGGTGGTGAGCCGCACCGAGGTCGGCAGGGCCGGCGGGAACTGGGGCCCCGGATCCCGCCGATCGCCGACCCAGAGCTCCACGCCCACCAGGTCGAGGGGTTCCTCGAGGTTCAACATCAGCGACTCGGTCGGGCCCCGGCCCCCCGAGACCCAGGCGGTGTCCAGGCGACCATCGAAGGCCCGGCGAGGCGACCAGGCCGTGGCCGGCTCCTGGATCGAAGAGGCCGCCAGCCGCCCGGCCACGCCCCGCGGGCTGACCAGCGCATAGGGGCCGTCGGGGCCTCGCGCCTCCACCTCGGCCAGGCAGACCTCCGCCGCTGCTTCGACCACGCGGACCTCGACCCGCTGCACGGGTCGGCTGGCGCTGTGGACCACGAGGCGGGGGTAGCCGGGCTGCACGGACAGGGAGCGGGCCGCGCCGACCCCGTCGAACCACACCGCCACCTCGAAGGGGGCCCGGCCGGGACAGGCGTCGAGCCGCAGGCGGGTCAGGGGCACCGGGTCCTCGAACTCCAGCACCCAGCCCTCTCCGACCGGCTCCCCACCGGGCTGCCAGCCGGTGGACAGGTCGCCGTCCAGCGCCGCGTCGGCACGCCCAGAGGTCGCTGTCGCGGCCCGCAGTCCGGGGGGCGCGGCCAGGACCGAGCCGAGCAGCAGCGGGGTGAGCGCGAGGATCATCCCCTGATCTGTACCTCGGTCGGGGACCGAAGTGCGACGTTCCATCTCGAGTCGCTCTCGGAGATAGTGAGGAGCCGACCTGGAGGACACCATGCAGCTCGACCTCTCCCTGGCCGGCCGCCACGCCCTGGTCTGCGGTGCCAGCGCCGGCATCGGACGCGCCGCCGCCCTGGCGCTCGCCGGCCTGGGGTGCGAAGTCACGGCCCTGGCGCGTCGCAGCGGCGCCCTCGACGCCCTGCTCCCCGACCTGTTGGAGGCCGGTGCACCGCTGGCGCGCAAGCTGGTGGCCGATCTCGACGACCGGGACGCCCTGCGCACGAGGCTCGAGGCCCTGATCGCCGCCCACGGCACCGTGCACGTGCTCGTCCACAACACCGGCGGTCCCCCGGGCGGACCGCTGCTCGAGGCCTCGACCGAGGCCTTCGAGACCGCCCTCGGGCGACACCTGCTGGCCGGGCAGATCCTGGTCCAGGCCGTGGTCCCCGGCATGGTGGGGGCCGGCTACGGTCGCATCGTCAACGTGGTCTCGACGTCGGTGCGGGAGCCGATCCCCAACCTCGGCGTGTCCAACACAACCCGCGGAGCCATCGCCTCCTGGGCCAAGACCCTCTCCAGGGAGCTGCCCCCCGGTGTGACCATCAACAACGTGCTGCCCGGCTTCACCGACACCGAGCGACTCTCCTCGCTGCGGGACGCCATCGCCGCCCGCACCGGGAAGACCGCAGACCAGGTCGTCGCCGACTGGCTGGCCCAGGTCCCGGAGGCACGCCTGGGCCAGGCGGCGGAGATCGCCAGCGTGGTGGCCTTCCTCGCCAGCCCGGCCGCGTCCTTCGTGCGCGGCGTGAGCGTGCCCGTGGACGGCGGGCGCCTCCGCAGCATCTGACAGCGAGGCTACTCGCCGGCGAGCAGCGGCTCGATCCCCTCCGAGACGCACCTCGCCAGGGCCGCGTTCCCCTCCGCCCCCAGGTGGATGCCGTCGGTGTCGAAGAAGCGGTCGGCCGCGGGACCCCACCGCTCTCGGAAGCACGCCTCCGCGTCCACGAGGGGCAGCGACCAACGCGCCGCCTCGGCGCGTAGCAGGTGGTTCACGAAGGTGGTGACCCGAGGCGTCACCACGGCCGGCGACACGCCCGGCACCGGGTAGGTCACCAGCACCAGCCGGGCACCGGACCGCGCGGCGACCACCTGCACGAGGCGCTCCGTCGCCAGCCCGATGCGCTCCCGGCAGGTCCGCGCGTCCTCGTCGAAGAGGCCGCTGCCGCTGTGGCCGGGGGACGGAGGCGCGTCCGGAGGCGGGGCCTCCTCTGGCGGTGACGGCGGAGGTCCGAGCGCCCCGCTGACGCGGGCGACCACCTGGGTCAGCAGGCGGTAGCTCCGGCTCTGGAGGAGGAGGGCTCGCAGGCCAGGCGCGGGAGGCGTGGCGTCCGCGGCCGCGTCCCGCAGGCCGGCCAGGCTGCCGCAGTCGTTGTAGCCGCTGAGGTTCACCACCAGCCGTGTCTCCGGATCCTCCCGCAGGGCCCGCTCGGCCTCGGCGACGGACTGCTCGAGGCCGATCCCCGGGACGCCGTGGTTGCTGACCGCCACGCCGAGCGCCTTCATCCGCGGCAGCGCTTCGAGCTGGGCCGGGTAGGCCTGGGGGGGACCGACGTTGAGACCGAAGGTGACCGAGTCACCCGAGAAGGCCACCCGGACCTGGCCCCCGGTCGACGACACGGCCCGACGACTGAGGGCGACGCGGGTCGTCTGCCCCACCGCCCACAGCACGCCCTCCAGCCCGCCGAAGACGACGACGGGGGCCAGCAGGCCAAGGACGAGACGGCGGAGGCGCGTTGGCATCGACGAGAGCGGGCCCGGAGGCGGGCACCGGAAGTCTACGGCACTCCCCGGCCTGCGACCCCCGGCTCCGGTTAGGCATCTCCACCGTCTGGTGGCCGCGCTATGAAGTATGACCTCTTCTTCTCGATCAGCCAGACCCCCGTGAGGGGGGTCACGCCGAGCGAGCGGGAGATGTTCGAGAGCTTCCTTCGCCAGGTCGTGGTCGCCGACCAGCTCGGCTACGGCACGGCCTGGGTGGCGGAGGCCCACCTGAGCACCCAGGTCCAGAAGCGCACGCGGAGGCCCGTCGTGCCCCACTGGCAGGGCGAGGTCGGGCTGAACACCGACATCTTCCAGCTCTCCAACCACGTCTTCGCCCGCACCGAGCGCATCGAGACCGGCTCGGCGATCATGAACCTGCTCTGCAACGGCGGCCCGATCGCCGCCGCCGAGCGGGTGGCGACCTTCGCCAGCCTGCACGGCCTGGACCCCGCCGAGACCCGCCGGGTCCACGTGGGCTTCAGTGGCGGTCGCTTCGAGTTCATGAACCGGCCCTTCGGCGTCGACGCCCGCGGCCCCGTCGAGGCCGCGGCCTGGCCGGCCCTGAGGGGCCAGGTCTTCCGGGAGGCGGCGGAGATCTTCTTGCGGCTGCTCACCGGCGAGGTGCTCGGCAGCGACGACATCCGGGAGACGGTGCTCACCCGGGCCCACTTCCGCAGCGACGCCGACTGGGCCCGGGTCCAGCAGGCCGCCGAGACCGGCGCCGATCGGATCGAGATCCCCCGGCGCTACGCGTTCGAGCCGCTTCAGATCGTGCCCCGCGAGTGGCGGCGAGAGCTGATCCAGCTGGTGCTCGGCAGCCACGACGCGGCGCTGCAGGAGGCCGTCAACCGGATCCTGCCGGTCCAGGTCTTCAACCTCTCGATCACCCAGCCGGCGGTCATCGAGGAGACCCACCAGCGCCTGGCGAGGGCCTACCACCCCGACGGCGGGCCCTGGCAGCGCAGCTACATGCCGCGCACGGTCTTCGTCTTCCTCAACCACCAGGCCGGGCTCACCCCCGCGTCCCGCCGCGAGGCCGCCCAGCGCGAGGCCCGGGCGGCCCTCGGCGCCTACTGGACGGCCCTGGAGGGCACCATCGACCCGGCCAAGGTGCAGCGGGCCGCCGACAACGCCCTGGTCGGCAACGCCGACGACGTCGCCGCCCAGGTCCTCGAGCGCTTCCACCCCGAGGACCGGCTGATGCTCTGGTTCGACTTCTTCAACCACGACTGCGAGCGGGTCATCGCCGACATCGAGCACTTCATGGTCCAGGTCGCCCCCCGGGTCGAGCAGGGGCTGTCGTGAAGGAGACCCCCAGCGCCGTCGCCCCCGGTCGGCCCGGCAGCGGGATCTACCCCCGCAGCCCCCTGGGCGAGCAGGTGGAGGGCATTCCCACCGGTCGGGACGTGGAGTGGGAGCCCCTGGTCGACTACCGCCGCAACGGGGTCAGCGAGACCACCATCCACGGCGCCGTGGCCTGGGCCACCGGCCGCGAGGTCGTCCACAGCTTCGGCGGCGACGTGCTCTGCTACGGCCGCTCGATGATGAAGCCCTTCACGATGAAGGTCTTCGCCGGCGAGCTCGACGGCGTGCTCGACTGGCGCCAGAAGGCGATCGCCGTGGCGTCGCACAACGGCGACACCGAGCACGTGGCGGCGGCCCAGTCGATCCTCGGCCCCGCCGAGTGGGGGCTGATGCAGACCCCGCTGGACGTGCCCCTGGTCCAGTTCGGCCGCCAGGTGCGGCGGGCGCGGCGCTGGTACCACTGCTGCTCCGGCGAGCACGCGGCCATCCTTCGGGGCTGCCGGCTCAAGGGCTGGGAGCGGGTGGGCTACACCCTGCCCCAGCACCCGCTGCTCGGCGCCTACGTCGAGGTGCTGCGGCGCTGGCTGGGCGAGCACTGGCGCCCGATCCGGGTCGCCCGGGACGGCTGCGGCCTGCCCACCACCTCGAACACCGTCGGCGAGCTCGCCGTGCTCTACGCTGGGCTGGCCGCGACCCGGGGCGAGGACTGGATCTGGGAGGCCATGGTGCGCCACCCGGACCTGATCGGCGGCTTCGACCGCCTCGACAGCTCGATCCTCAAGGCCTGCGAGGGCCGGGTGATCGCCAAGGAGGGCGCCGACGGCCTGCTCGGCCTGGCGGTGTTGCACCCGGACTACCCGGACGGGCTGGGCGTGGTGATCAAGATCGCCCACGGCTGGAACGCCCAGGCGACCTGGTACGTGGCCCGGGCGGTGCTCGGGGTGCTCGGCTTCGAGCTGCGCAACCCCTACGCCCTGCACCGGCAGAAGGCCTTCATCGTGCCCGGCGTGGTGCCCCCGGACCGGCTGGCCGCCCTGGAGGACACCCCGACCTGGGACGAGTGGGACCCGGACGACGACCGCTGGTACCACGACTGGACGGAGCAGGCGCCGTGAAGACGGTCCACAACTTCGTCGGCGGGGCCTTCGTGCCCGCGGCCTCCGGCGCCCTGCTGGACGACCTGGAGCCCGCCACGGGGGGGCTGCTGGCCCGCATCCCCCGGTCGGGGCCCGAAGACGTCGACGCCGCCGTCCTGGCTGCCCGGACCGCCTGGGACGGGGGCTGGCGGCGCAGCAGCGTGGCCGAGCGGGCGGAGCTGCTGGAGGCGATCGCCGCGGGGATCGAGGCCCACGCCGAGGACTTCGTGGCGCTGGAGTCCCAGGACCAGGGCAAGCCCCGGGACCTGGCCCGGGCCGTCGACGTCCCACGGGCGATCCAGAACCTCCGCTTCTTCGCCGGCGCCATCCGCCACGACCGCCACGACGCCCACCACATGGAGGGGGCGCTGAACTACACCCTGCGCCAGCCCCTCGGCGTGGTCGGCCTGATCACCCCCTGGAACCTGCCGCTCTACCTGCTGACCTGGAAGGTCGCGCCGGCCCTGGCGATGGGCAATGCCCTCGTCGCCAAGCCCAGCGAGCTGACGCCGCTGACCGCGGACCGCCTGGCGCGCCTCTTCGCCGAGGTCGGGGCGCCGCCGGGGGTCTTCAACCTCCTGCACGGCCTGGGTGGCGAGGTCGGCCAGGCCCTGGTGGCCCACCCCGGGGTGAGGGCCGTCTCGTTCACCGGCGGCACCGCCACCGGCCGGACCGTGGCCGCCACGGGCGCCCCGCTGTTCAAGAAGCTCAGCCTGGAGCTGGGCGGCAAGAACGCCACGGTGGTCTTCGCCGACGCCGACCTCGACCGGGCGCTCGACGGCGCCACCCGGGCCGCCTTCGCCAACCAGGGCGAGATCTGCCTCTGCGGCTCTCGCGTGCTGGTCCAGCGGCCGATCTACGACCGCTTCCTGGCGGGTCTCGTCGAGCGGGCCCGGGCGCTGAGAGCCGGCGACCCGGCCGTGGCCGGGACTCGGCTCGGGGCCCTGGTGAGCGCGGCACACCGGGACGAGGTCGCCGGCTACCTGGAGCTGGCGGTGACCGAGGGGGGCACCGTGCACTGCGGCGGGCCGCCGGCGAAGCTCCCCGAGCGCTGCCGCGAGGGCTTCTTCCTCGAGCCGGCGGTCATCAGC
Organism: uncultured Enterobacterales bacterium; assembly: GCA_964501915.1. Taxonomy (GTDB): domain Bacteria; phylum Myxococcota_A; class UBA796; order UBA796; family CAJQPC01; genus CAYFPX01. The sequence goes on along the minus strand of CAZCVP010000011.1, from coordinate 43,788 downwards.
GGCCTCGCCCCGGGCAGTCGCACCGCCAGCGAGGAGATCTTCGGTCCCGTGGTCACCGTGCACCCCTTCGACACCGAGGACGAGGCCCTCTCGATCGCCAACCGCGTGCGCTATGGGCTCTCCGCCAGCGTCTGGACCTCGGACCTGGCCCGGGCCCACCGGTTCGCCGCGGCGCTGGAGACCGGCATGGTCTGGGTGAACACCTGGCTCTTGCGGGACCTGCGGGTGCCCTTCGGCGGCCTCAAGGACTCCGGCGTGGGGGGGGGGGCGGGCCCGGGCCGCCCCGGGGGGGGGTCAACCCGTGGCTGTTGGGGTCGCGGGGGGGGCCGTGGGGGGGCCTCAAGGACGCGGGGGGCGGCGGCGAGGGCGGCCGCTACTCCCTGGAGTTCTTCAGCGAGAGCCGCAACGTCTGCATCCACCTGGGGGAGACATGAGCATCGTGGCCGGGGCCCTGGCTCCCCACCCACCCCACCTGATCTACGCCGAGAACCCGCCCCAGAACGAGCCCACCTCGGAGGGGGGCTGGGAGGGGCTGCGCTGGGGCTACGAGCGGCTCCGCCGGGACCTGCCGGAGCACGACGTGATCGTGGTCCACTCGCCGCACTGGCAGACCTACATCGGCACCCACTTCCTCGGCGTGCCCCACTTCGCCGGGCGTTCCGTGGACCCGATCTTCCCCAACCTCTTCCGCTACACCTACGATCTGGAGGTCGACGTGGAGCTGGCCCGGGCGATCCACGACGCCGCCGCCAGCGAGGGCCTGGTGGTGAAGATGATGGAGAACCCGGACTTCCGGGTCGACTACGGCACCATCGTCTCCTGCCACCTGGCGAACCCGGCCTGGGACAAGCCGATCGTGGCCATCTCCTCCAACCGCTCGACCGCCTGGTACAGCGTGGAGGTCATGCGCGAGCAGGCCCTGGCCCTGGGCCGGGCGACCCGGGCCGCCATCGAGGCCAGCGGCAAGCGAGCGGTGCTGCTCAGCTCCAACAGCCTCTCCCACCGCCACTTCACCTCCGAGGGCGACCTGCCGGAGGACATGAGCCGCGAGCACATCACCCACCACGGCCTCTACCTCTGGGACATGAAGCTGATCCGGATGATGAAGCAGGGGCGCTGCCGCGAGGTCCTCGACGTGCTGCCGGAGTTCATCGACCAGGCCGTGAGCGAAGCCGACGCCGGCAGCCTGGCCTGGCTGTTGTCGGCCCTCGGGGTGCCGGACTACGGCGCCGAGGTCTATGCCTACGGCACGGTCATCGGCACCGGCAACGTGGTCGCGGGCTGGTTCCCCGGCCAGGGGGTGCGCTGATGGGCCCGGTGATCGAAGGCCTCGTCGCCACGGGGCTGCCCCAGCCCCTGCTGGTCCCGGGCGACAACCCCGGCTGGCAGCGCATCCGCGACGCCTATGACCACGCGGGCGAGCGCATCCGGGCCAGCGGCGCCGACCTGCTGCTCCTCTACTCGACGATGTGGCCGTCGATCATCGGCCACCAGGTCCAGGCCCACCCCCACCCGGAGTGGGCCCACGTCGACGAGAACTTCCACGACCTGGGCTCGATCCCCTACCGCTTCACCGTCGACACCGACTTCGCCCACGGGTGCGTCGAGGCCGCCCGGGCCCGGGGGCTGACGGCTCGGACCGTCGCCTACGACGGCTTTCCCGTCGACACCGGCTCGGTGGTCGCCAACCGCCTGCTCAACCCCGACGACGCCCTGCCGATCTGCATCCTGTCCAGCAACATCTACGCCGACCGGGCCGAGACCCTCGTGCTCGGCAAGGCCGCCCGCGACACCCTCCAGTCCCAGGGCAAGCGAGCGGTGGCGGTGGCCGTCACCAGCCTGTCGAACCGGCTCTTCACCCAGTTCATCGAGCCCGCCGACGACCACATCCACTCGGCCAAGGACGACGAGTGGAACCGCAAGCTGCTGGAGTTCCTCGGCGACGGCCGCCTCGAGGACGTGGCCCAGCTCAGCCGCGCCATCCACCAGCAGGTGCGGGTGCACAAGGTCGTGAACTTCAAGCCGATGTGGTGGCTCTCGGCGGTGATGGGCCAGCACAACCGCTACCAGGGCCGGGTACACGCCTACGAGGCCATCCACGGCACCGGCGCCTGCGTGGTGTCCCTGACCCCGAGCGAGAGCGGGGTCGGCGACAAGGAGTTCGACGAGGACGACGTGGAGGTCTACGGCGGCGATCGGAGGGTGCTGGACGGCGGCGTGGCGGCTCCGGCGGCCGCCATCGACGCTCCCGCCGCGCCGGCCCCTACCCCCACGCCCGCCGGGTCGGCGACCTGCTGTATCTCTCCGGCGTCGGCCCCCGGCAGGCGGGCACCAACACCATTCCCGGCGGGCCGATCCGCGACGCCGACGGCACCCCGCTGGACTACGACGTCGCTGCCCAGACCCACGCCGTGATCGACAACGTGTCCGCCGTCCTGGAGGCCGCGGGCTCCAGCCTGGACAATGTGGTCGACGTCACCGCCTTCCTGGTCGACATGGACCGGGACTTCGCCACCTACAACCGGGTCTACGGCGAGCGCCTGGGCACCATCGGGCCCACCCGCACCACCGTGGCGATCTCGGCCCTGCCGACCCCCATCGCGGTCGAATTCAAGGTAGTGGCTCTGCCGTGAGCCCCCACCTGGTCGACATCTCCCCGCCGCTGACGCCGTCCCTCGCCGTCTGGCCCGGCGACGTGCCCCTGTCCCGCTCGGTGTCCCTGGACCTGGACCGGGGCGACCACCTCACCCTGTCCAGCCTCACCACCACCGTGCACCTCGGCGCCCACGCCGACGCCCCGAGCCACTACGGCCGCGGCGCCCCCGGCATCGGTGAGCGCCCCCTGGAGCCCTACTACGGGCCCTGCGAGGTGATCGCGGTCGAAGTCGGACCCGGCGAGCGCGTCCGGCCCGAGCACCTCCGAGGTCCCGTTCGAGCCCAGCGGGTGCTCTTCCGCACCGACACCTCCACGGACCCGGAGCGCTTCGACGAGGACTTCGCCAGCCTCTCCCCCGAGCTGATCGACGCCCTGGCCGACCAGGGCGTGCTGCTCGTGGGCCTCGACACCCCGAGCCTCGACCCCTTCGCCGACGAGGCGCTGCAGAGCCACGCCGCTGTGCTGCGGCGCGATCTCGCGGTGCTGGAGGGACTCGCCCTGCAGCAGGTCGAGCCCGGCCTCTACACGCTGATCGCCCTCCCGCTGAGGCTCATCGGGTTCGACGCCTCACCGGTCCGGGCGGTGCTCGTCGGGGACTGACCGGGCGCGGAGGAGGAGGCGGGCACGGACACGCTATCGTCCGGCCGTGAGCACCACTCAGCCAGGGCCCGACGCCGCGTCCAGAGAGACGGACACCGTCGCTCGCTACCTGCTGCCCTACCCCCTCGCGGCGCTCTACCAGATGGTCCTCGTGCAGCACGAGCCGGCGGAGCGACGCACGGCGCTGGCGCGCCTCGCCGAGGGCCTGGTGCGCTTCCTCACCTGCCTCGGCATGGCCGACGCCGCCGGCTGCGGGGCGGACGCCACCACGCTGCGCCTGTGGCTGGAGGGCCTCGGAGCCGAGCACCTCGAGCACCAGCAGCACCTGCTCCAGGCCGTGCTGGCGTTCTTGGAGCGCCAGGAGGACGTGTTCCTCCCCGACCTCCTCGGCTTCAAGGAGGCCGACCTGGAGGAGACGATCGGCCGGATCGCCGGGCAGGCCCGGTCCTCGGCCCCACTGAGCGGCGCCGGGCTGGACCAGCTCCACCTCGATCTCCGGTTCGTCCTGTCACGGGCCCGCTTCCTTCGCCGCATCCGGCTGGGCACGAGCCATCACCCCCGCAGGGCCGGCTCCGAGCACTTCGTCAACCACTGGAGAGGCAGCCGAGGACAGGAGGAGGAGCGCACGTCCCTGCCCCTGCGCTGCGCGGTCCGGCTGCCGGAGGACACGGTCCTCGTCCTGGACCCGGGGCAGGATCGAGGGCTCGTCGTCGGGCCCTTCCTCCACCGGGCCACCGACCGTCGCCGGGGCTACCTGCTCTGGCTGGACCGGGTGTCGGGCGACGAGGCGACCTATCGGCACCCGGTCCTCGACATCGTGCAGACACAGGCGCTGCCCGATCCGGAGGACCCCGATGGTCCGGGCATCCCGGTGTCGAAGTGGCTCGGCCGGGCGGCGACCTGGCATCACCCGTTCGAGCTGGGCATGGACCCGGCCTCGTCGCGGGCCCTGCGCGGCGTGACGACTCCCCACACCTTCGAGGACAGGTACACCTTCGTCGGCAAGATCGGCGAGGGGGCGATGGGAACGGTCTGGGAGGTGGAGAACCGCGCCTTGCGCAGGCGGGCGGCGCTCAAGATCCTCAAGAAGGAACACCTCACCAGCTCGACCCAGCTCCACCGCTTTCGCCGAGAGGCGGAGCTGCTCTCCAAGATGGCCCATCCCGGCGTGGTCAGGGTGCACACGATGGGCGTCGGCGCCGACGGGGAGCCGTTCATCGAGATGGACCTGCTCGACGGCGAACCGCTCAACCGCCGCCTGGAGCGGTGCGGGCCCCAGAGTGCCGAGGAGGCGACGGTGGTCACCAGCCGGCTCCTCGACGCCCTGGAGTATGTGCACCGCCAGGGCGTGGTGCACCGGGACCTGAAGCCGAGCAACGTCATCCTCTGCGCCGACGGTCCCCGCCTCGTCGACTTCGGCATCGCCGCGGTCCTGGACGGCACCAAGCTGACCGAGACGGTCTCGGTCCTGGGCACGCTCAACTACATGGCGCCGGAACAGTGGAGCGGCAAGGCCACGGCTCGCTCGGACCTCTACGCGGTGGGGCGGATCCTCTACCAGATGCTCGCCGGGTCCCCGCCCGAGGGCCTGGACGCCGACCTGGCCGAGGTAGAGGGAGCCACGGATCACCTCGTCGACGTCTATGAGCGGGCCACCGCCGCTCGCGCGGGGGAGCGCTACGAGACCGCAGCAGCGATGCGCGACCACCTGCTCCACCCGGCGCTCCCCCCGGGTCGGGCGCTTGGAAGGTCCGACCGGGCGAGCGCGAGGGCACCGGGTCCAGTCGACGCTGCCCGGCCACTGCGGCGCACGCTCCTGCTCGGCTCGGCCGCCGGTCTGCTCCTGTTGTCCGGACTGCTGGCCGGCCGCCTCGTGAGGCCCGAGGGCGACTCCGCGCCGCCTCCAGCGACAGCGGCGACGCCCTCGCGCCCCAGCTCGCGCACGATCCTCGTGGTGGAGAGCTACCACGCGGGCTTCAGCTGGGACGCCTCCTACCGGCGGGGCCTGGAGCATGTGCTCGGCTCCAGCCGACCGATCGAGTACTTCCAGCTCGACACCAAGCGACGCCTGGAGGAGGACCACCCCGAGCGGGTCGCGGCGGCGCTCCGCCGGTACGAGCGGCTGCGGCCGCGGCTGGTGATCCTCGGCGACGACAACGCCCTGAAGTACCTCGCGCCCAGGCTGACGCAGGACGGCGTCCCTGTCGTCTACCTCGGCATCAACGCCGATCCCGACACCTACATCCCACACGGCGCGACCAACTTCGCCGGTGTCCTCGAGCGTCCGCCGCTGACGTCCGCGATCGATGGCATCCAGCGCCTGCTCCCGAAGCCACCCCGCAAGATCCTGATCCTGTTCGACTCGGGCACGACCTCCCAGGCCGCGGTCTCCGAGACCTTCGGGGGACAGACCCGCCTGGAGGTCCTCGGCACCCTCGCCGACCTGCGCCTCATCCGCGACCTGCACACCTGGAAGACGACCATCCTGGAGGCCGAGGCGGAGGGCTACGAGGCGATCCTCATCGGTCTCTACCACCTCCTCGAGGACAAGGCGGGCGCGATCGTGCCGCCCCTGGAGGTCCTCCGCTGGACCTCCAAGAACACCCCGGTCCCTCCCTTCTCCCTGTGGGACTTCTCGGTCGGTCCCGATCTGGCGCTCGGTGGCCGCGTCCTCACCGGCGTGGAGCAGGGCACCGAGGCCGGGCGCATCGCCCTGGAGATCCTGGACGGGGCCCGTCCCGCGTCGATCCCCCGCCGGTCCGTGAGCCGCGGACGTCTCGTGCTCAGCCGCCACCAGCTCGAGCGCTGGAACCTGGTCCTGCCCTCCGACCTGGAGGCCGAAGTGGAGCTCCGCGATTGACCTCCGCGGAGCTCCGCATACACTCGCCAGCATGCCCTCTCCCCCCGCGCCGCCGACCAGCCTGCCCGGGGACCTGAGAGAGGCGGACACCGTCGCCCGGTACATGCTCCCCCACCCGCTGGCGGCGCTGTACCAGCTCGTCTTCGTGTCCCACCGCCCCTCGGAGCGCTACGCCTACTTCCTGCGGCTGGCGGAAGGCATGCTGCGGTGCCTGGCGTACCTGGCCCTGGCCGACGCCGCGAGCTGCGGGGTCCCGACGGACAAGTACGGCCGGTGGCTGCTCAAGCTGCGCATGCCCGGGTGCGGCAAGCTCCAGGCCGTGCTGGGCTCGGCCACCAGCTACCTGGCACAGCAGCCCGGGAGCTTCATTCCCGAGCTACGGACCCTGTTCACCGACCAGTGGAAGGAGTCCGTCGGACGGATCATCGACGAACGAAACCGCTTCGCCCACGTCAGCTACGGCCTCCCCGACCGAGCCGCTCAACGTCGCCTGGAAGACCTGAAGAGCGACCTGCGCATCCTGCTGGCCAACATCCAGTTCCTGCGGCACTACCGGCTCGGCACCCTCCACCAGCAGCGCCAGGACGAGGAGGCCGGCTTCGTCAGCCACTGGAGGGGGTGCAGGGGCCAGGAGGAGGAGTGCCCCGCGGTGACCCTTCGGTGCGCGACCGCGCTGCCGGAGCAGACCGCCCTGCTGCTCGACATCCGACGCGACCGGGCGCTGGTGGTCAGTCCCTTCTTCCACCGCGTGATCGAGCACCGCCGCGGCTTCTTCGTGTGGCTGGACCGACTGGACGCCGGGCGGTGCGTCTACCGTCACTCCGTCCTCGACCTCGAGCGCCGTCGTGCCCTGCCGGACCCCTCGAACCCCGACGGGGACGGCGTCTCGAAGGACGACTACCTGGCGCGCCTGCACGACTGGCATCGCCCCCTCGACCTGGGACTGGGCGCCGAGTCTCTCGCGGCCCTCGCCGGCACCACGAGCCCGAGCTCCGTGGAGGACCAGTACGAGGTCATCGGGAAGCTCGGCGAAGGCGCGATGGGAACGGTCTGGGAGGTGCGGAACGTGACGCTGCGCAGGCGGGTGGCGCTCAAGATCCTCCGGCGCGAGCACCTGCCCAGCGAGAGCCAGGTCAAGCGATTCCAGCGTGAGGCCGCCCTGCTCTCGCGGATGTCCCACCCGGGCATCGTCAAGGTCAACACGCTCGGCGTGGGGCGGGGCGGGGAGCCGTTCATCGAGATGGACCTCCTGGAGGGGGAGAGCCTCGAGGCCCGCATCGCGCGCACGGGCGCCATTCCCGTCAGCGAGGCGATCGATCTGGCCATCCGGGTGCTGGAGGCCCTCGACTACATCCACCGGCAGGGGGTCATCCACCGCGACCTCAAGCCCAGCAACGTGATCCTCTGCCGGGATGGGCCCAAGCTCGTCGACTTCGGCATCGCGTCCGTCCTGGACGGCACCAAGCTCACCGCGACCATGTCCGTGATGGGCACGCTGAACTTCATGGCGCCGGAGCAGTGGAGCGGCGAGGCCGACGCCCGCTCGGACCTCTACGCCATGGGGCGGACCCTCTACCAGATGCTGTCCGGCGGGCCTCCCGTCGGACTCGACCCGGAGCTGTCGGAGATCCCCGACGTGCCGTCCTTCCTGGTCGGGGTCTACGAGACGGCGACGGCGATGCGTCCGGACGACCGCTACCCATCGGCGAGGAAGATGCGAGCGGCGCTGCAGGGAGTGGCCCTCGCGAGCGAGCGGCAGGCAGCGGTCGAAGACTCCGTCTCGATCGGATCGGGGAGCCCGCCGACCCCCGGGTCGGGGAGCGCACCGGTGGGACGACAGGACGCGGGTGAACCGGTGGTGGACGCGACCCGGACCCGGCGTCGGTCTCGCGGGGAGCGACTCCCCCGTTTCGGAGCACCCGGGGGACTGCTCCCCTGGGTGGCCGGCCTGGTGCTGCTGGCGATCGCCGGCGTCGCGCTGCACCAGGCGTTGTGGCCCCGGTTCACCGACGTCACGCTGCGCGAGACCCGGAGAGGCCAGCACCAGCTCCTGCTGGAGGGGGAGAACCTCGCCACGCTGCAGGGGATCTGGGTCTCCAGGTGGCTGGACGCGCTGGAGCAGGAGGGGGTCCATGCCGAGCGGCGGTCGGGCCTGGAGGCCGAGGTAGACGGCCGGCTGGCCACCATTCCCGTCGAGCTGGCGCAGCGGTTCTCGACCGCCTGGCTCCCGCTCCCGCAGCTCGCCACCAGCGACAGCCAGCCGACAGCCAGGGTGCGCCACGAAGCCCGCCTGCGCCTGCTCGCGATCACCTACACCCAGTCCGACGTACCGCGCAACGCCAAGGCCTTCGACAGGCTCCACGCGGCGCTGGTGGACTGGGTACGACGGGAGCGGCCAGACCTGGATCTGCACCCGACCCTCGTCCTGGAGCACCGGAGCGCGTCGTTCCTGGGCAGCCAGAGCCCGGAGGCCATCCAGCGCGAGCTGGCGCCCTTCGATCTCATCCACGCCAGTGGCTATGTCTACATCTACCTGAAGTGGCTCCTGAGCCGTGGCCAGGTGGACCCCGCGGAGACGCCGGCACTGGAGTGGGTGGGCTGCAACATCGGAGCCAACGACCTCTCCGTCTACTCCTCGGTGCTGTTCACCCCCCTGGGATCGACCCTGGACGAGTGGCTGCCCGAAGGACAGACGCTGACTCCCCACCTCCTGGACCGGTTCATCGACGAGGTGGCCGGTCCGGACGGCGAGCTGGAGGTCCACTACGGCAACGAGCTGTCAACGTCCGGCAAGGTGATCCCCTGCCTCCGGTGGGGTGAGCACTTCGCCCGCCCGGAGGTCCGCATCGTCCACAACACCGATCACGACGCGACGGTCGACCAGGTCATCGGGCGCCCCCTCGGTCCGGCCGAGCATCGCCTCGGGGCTGCCTACAAGGAGGTCCTCGACGCCGCGATCGGTGAGGGGGGACGCCACCAGGGTCGCGGCTACCGGCGCCTCTGGGAGAGGCGTGGCATCCCCCACGGAGGACTGCTGATGCGGACCTCCCTTCCCCTCGCGGAGCAGGAGGTCATCCGGACCGGACTGGAGTCCATCTTCCAGGGCATCGTGTCCGGGGAGCTGCCGCTGAAGTGGCCCCCGATGGGCGACCTGCGCGGCATCGGGACCTGCGACATCCGGAAGTTCAGCGAGCTCGAGGCGGACATCCTCGGGCATCCCGCCGTGGAGGAGTGCGCCTTCCAGCTCGACCCGGCCGAGGCGGGCACCACCACCTCGGCGCTGGCGCAGAGTCGGGGAGCGACCGTCCGGGTCGGCGGCTACGTCTTTCCGCCCTTCGTGGAGCAGGAGCCGGCCGGCCGCTGGCGGGGTCTGACCCTCGACCTGATCGACGCCCTCAACGAGGCCCAGAGCGCGTGGACGTTCGAGTTCGTGCCGACGACCGCCTCCGGGCGCTACAGCGACCACGAAGCCGGCGCCTTCGACCTGCTGTTCTTCGAGTCCAAGACCTGGGGCTGGACGGATCGCCCGGTGAGCCCCTCGCACACCTATCTCCGGGGAGGAGAGGTCTACGTCGCCCTCCAGAGACCGGGCCGGGACCAGCGGTGGTTCGACAGCGTCGCCGGGCACAAGCTCGCCGTCGTGCGCGGCTACCACTACGGGTTCGCGAGCATGGAGGCCGACCCCGACACGCTGAGCGAGCGATTCGACGTGGAGTTCGCCGACGCTCCCCAGGGCGCCCTCGACCTCGTCCTCGACGGGCGAGCGGAGGTCGCCGTCGTCACCAGGGCGTGGTTGCTCCAGCTCCTCCAGGACGAGCCCGGCCTCGAGCAGCTCCTGCTGGTCTCCGAGCAGCTCGACCAGGTCTACAACCACACGGTGCTGGTGGGAGAGGGCACCGCGCTCAGCGCCTCGGACGTCGACGACCTGCTGGACTCCCTGCGCAGCTCGGGGACCCTCGATGGGCTGCTGGCCCCCTACGGCCTCAGCGGCCGCTAGTCGCCTCCATCCCCCAGAACTCAACTCACCGGGTCAAGTTCTCCGGGGTCGGATTCCGGCCCGGAGGATGCTCTCGACGACTCGAGGAGGAGCGTTGCTCGCTGCGCGCGCAGATGGCGTTGGCACCGCGCCAACCGCATCTGTGGCACCCCACGCGCGCGCAGATCGGGGTTTGAGGCGGAGCTTCGCTAGGAGGGTGTGGGGCATTGTGGACCGGGCCGCAGGCGGGCGAAAGCCCGGAGCGCAGCGGAGGGACCGTACGGCATGGCGCCGCGACGTGGTTTCAGGTGCCGCGAGCGCAGCGAGGCGGAGGGCGGAGCCCGGAGCTGTGACGATGAAGGGTGCTGTATCGGGACCGATCAGCCTGGCCAACAGTTCGAGCGAGCCAGCAGCAGACAGCGCTCAGCGATCAGCAAGGAAGAAGGCCGCTTTGCTGATGGCTGTTCGCTGACCGGTGACGGCCGAACTGTCGACCGAGCTGGTCGGATCTGATCGGTCCACCTGTAGCACCCGATTGAGGAGCGGAAGTGCCTGAAATCACGTGAGCAAGCCAGGCGACGGGGGCGCGGAGCGCGGGCTCGCCGCCCGAGTTGACGGCCCAGGAGCCCGCTTCCGGCCTGGCCTCGTGCCGCCTCATGTGCTCGGCGGACCCCCCGTCGCACCGCGGACGCACCCCCGCCCGCCCTCGTCGAAGGTCTGGTTCCCATCGCTCTCCGCCCGTCTCCATGAGGCTACGCCGCTCGCCCCTCTCCCTGTGGTGGTCGTCCCCTGGCCGATCGTCGAAGGCCTGCGAGGATGGAGAAGGTCGCCGGTCCAGGCAGCACGTGCGCAACGACAACTACTTCCCCCCCATGACGACAACATCTCTCCCCGGCGGGTCAGGGCCGGGCCTGCTCCCGGTAGTGCTCGATGACGCCGGTGAAGTAGTCGCTCAGGCCATCGGCGGTCAGCTCGTCTCCGACGCCCTCCAGGAGGCCTGTGAAGGGGGCGAGGTAGGAGTCCGTGTACTTGTGGGCCGAGTGGAAGGTGACCTTCGTGCCGCTGTCCACCGCCTCGAAGCGTACGTAGCCGATGTCCTGCTGCACGGTGTCGTTGTCGGAGTTGTAGACCCTCCACCGGACCGTGGCCTCGCCTTCGCCGTAGGTGATCTCCTCGGTCTTGGTCATGTCGAGGTGCTTGAAGCCCGCGTAGGCGCCATCGGCCCAGTTGAGGTGCTCGGAGAAGGGGGTCTCGAGGATCATGCGCTCGTGCTGGCGGATCGGGCGCCCCTGGTCGTCTACTTCGGCGCCGGTCACCTCGCCGGCGGCGGTGCCGAAGCGCGTGACGCCCCAGTCCGCGGGCCGGATCGCCTGGACGAACTGGTCGTAGGGCACGTCGACGATGCCGACGGTCATCTCCTCGATCATGCCGTCGGGGCGCTTCTCCGTGGCGGTGAGGATCTCGCCCCGTGCGAGCTTCCTGTCGTTGGAGGTCTTGCGAACCAGTCCTCTCATCGGGTGGTCCTCGAAGCTGGCGACCTCTTCTCGCAGGGCCTTCCACTCGTCTTCGTCGGCCTCCCTGGTGATGGACGAGGGAGCCGGCTCTCCGAAGAGGTGGTCTTCGATGCTCGCTGCGGCGGAGCCCAGGATGGATCCGAGATCCTGGATGAAGCCCGCGAACGCGCCGGGCTGGCAGGCGTTGTCGGCCAGTGCGGGGTTCGAGAGGAGCAGCGCGGCCAAGATGGAGAGGGGCATGAAGACCTCGGGCGTTCGGGGTGGAGGTGCCCCGGACGCTGACGATAGCCAGCATCGTGCTTGGTGGGAAGCGGGGTCCTGGTTCTCGGCGTCTTCGAGGTTCGCTCGTCGTTCGACCTCCCGGACTCGGGGTCATGCGCCTGGAGTCTCGTGGGAGGGTGAACTGTCGACGATGTCGACCCGGTTGGGCAGGTCATGGACCTCGGCCCGGTCCGCTGGCTCCGGGTTCCGGTGGGCCGGCACGTCCCCGCTCCAGCGGGTGGGTCCGAGCTGGACACCGTCCACCAGGAGGCTGCTGCCGGGCTTGCTCGAGCCCATGGTCTGGGCCCGGCGGGGGGCTACAGGCTCCAGTCCAGCCCGCAGCGGGCACAGCAGGACAGCGGCTCCCCCGAGAGGATGCCCCGGCGCAGGGCCCTGTAGCGGGGCCCGTTCCAGATCTCGGCCCAGCTCTGCTGGTCCAGGTCCCCGCGCTCCAGCGCGTCATAGGGCTCGAGGAAGCTGGAGATGCAGCAGGGCAGGACCCGACCCGAAGCGGTGACGGTGGCGGTGCGCCAGGGGCGCCAGCAGCCGAGCTGGGGGCGGTCGCCGCCCGTGGGCTCCAGGCTCTCCAGCAGCGGCACGCGGCCCGAGGCCCTCAGGGCGACTCCGGTGCGCGTGGCCACCGACTCGGCCTCGGCGATCAGGGCCCGGACGCGGGCGTCGACCCGGCCGTGGAGCGAGCGCTCGGCGGTGGCGGTGCCCTGCCCGAAGAGCACCAGCCGCTGGAGGTAGACCTCGTCGGCGCCGAGGTCCGCCGCGAGCATCACCAGGGCAGGCAGCTCGCCGATGTTGTCGCGGTTGCCGACCATCCACAGCCCGATCCGAGGACGCCGAGCCCGACCCCGCTCTGCGACCAGCGCCCGTACGCCGGCGACGACCTTGTCGAAGACCTCGGCGTCGGCCATCGTCGAGACGGTCGACGCGGTGGCCCCGTCCAGCGAGACCCGCAGCTCGTCGAGCCCCGAGGCCAAGAGCGCCGCCCGACGGGCCGGGTCCAACAGGGTGCCGTTGGTGTTGAGCACCGTCTCCAGGCCCGCAGCGCTCGCCTCACGGATCATGTCGAACACGGCGGGGTTGAGCAGCGACTCGCCGTTGAGCTGGAAGGCGATCCGCCGCAGATCGGGCAGCCCCCCGACCACCCGGCGGTACTCCTCGAGGGTGAGGTCGCGCTGGGGGCCGAGGTCGTCGAAGGTGATGCGACAGCCCTTGCAGCGGAGGTTGCAGCGACTGCTGACCTCGAGCTGGAGCTCGGAGGGCAGGGCGGGGGCGACCTCGCCGCGCTCGAGTCCGTCCACCACGGCCCGGGTCGCCCGCGCGCGACCGGGCTCACAGCCCGCGAGGGCGAGCAGGTCCTGCGCCTCGTCGATGTCCGTGAGGCTGTCGACCTCGGCCGTCGACAGGCCCCGGCGCGCGGCCAGGGCCAGGGTCGCGTTGGCCACGGCACCGGTGCTCATCGGCACGGAGGTGAAGAGGTCGTGGGGCTGGCGCAGGCCGACGAGGTAGTAGCCACCGTCCGGGCCGGCGCCGAGGACGACGTCGGCCGTGTCCAGTGCGCCCAGTGCGGCCTGGACACGGTCCGCCCCGAGCTGGGGTACGTCGCCGCTGACGATGACGGCCCGCTCGTGATCGGCGAGCAGGAGCTGGAAGGCGGCCAGGAGCTCCTCGGCGAGTCCCTCGCCGCCGGGAACGAGGCTCGTCGCCCGGTCGCCGAGCAGGGCCTCCAGGGCCATGCGCTCCTCGGGACCCTCGGGGGCGTCGTGCACCAGGTGGAGCGACCAGGATCGGGGCCGGTCGAGCTGGTCGAGCTCGTCCTCCAGGAAGGCGCGGTGTAGGGCGAGGGCGGCGGGTTCCCCGAGGGTGCGCGCCAGGCGGGTCTTGGTGCGGCCGGGGCGCGGCAGCTTGCTGATCACGGCGACCGCCCACCCGGTGCGGCTCATCGGGACGACTCCAGCACGACACGCAAGATAGCCGCGCCCGCCCGGATCGACCCGCGCAGCGACCCGGAGACCTTGGAGCGGCCGCTGCGGCGACGCCGGGCCCGGATCGGCACCTCGACGACCCGGAGGCACCGGGTGGCCGCCCGGACCTGCAGCTCCACCGGCCAGCCGTGGGCCTGCTGCCGCAGATCCAGGCGGACCAGCTCCGTGAGCCGCAGGGCTCGGATCGGAGCCAGGTCGGTGTAGCGCTGGCCGGTCCGCGCCCGGATCACCGCGCAGGCGAGGGCGTTGCCCCCTCGCTGGGTCCAGCCCAGGGCCCCGGGCTCCCGATCCCCGAGGACCCGGCTGCCGAGGGCCAGGTCGGCGACCCCGGCCAGCACCGGCGCCACCACGGCCGACACGTCCGCGGGGTCGACCGTGCCGCCGGCGTCGAGGAAGACGACGATCTCGGCGCCCAGGTCCCGCGCGGCCTGCGCACCGGTCTCGCAGGCCAGCCCGTAGCCGCGGCGGGCCTCGGTCACGACCACTGCACCGGCCTTGCGAGCCCGCTCGGCGGTCCCGTCGGTGCTGCCCCCGTCGACCACCACCGCGCCGTAGGACGGCGGCAGGGCCGAGAGCACGCCCGGCAGGCTCGCCGCCTCGTCCAGGGCCGGCAACACCGCGGCGACCTTCACGCACGCACCCTGCGCCAGCCGAGCCGGGCCACGGTGGCGAAGGCCGCGGCGTCGAGCAGCAGGAAGGGAGCGGCCTCGTAGATGCCCACCGCCAGGAGCGCCAGCCCGGCCAGCAGGCAGTAGAGCGCCAGGGCGATCTCCAGCCGCACCAGCGGATCCGGAGGCAGCAGGTAGTGGTTCTCCGGTCGATCCCCGCGCTCGATCACGCCGAGCTTGGGGGTGCGGACGAACTCGCGGCTCCGGGTCACGAAGGCGTCGATCACGGCCTGGGTGTTGCTCACCGCCAGCCCCAGGCCGACGAGGGTGAGCATCGCCCACTCCGACACCCGCAGGCGTCGTCCCTCCAGGGTGCGCTGGGCGTAGGCGTGCAGCAGCGTCGGCCCCGTCAGGGCGAGGGCCAGGGGCAGCAGCAGCACCCACGGGCTGCGAGGACCCACCCCGGCCCCGGGGAGCAGCACGCAAGGCACCGAGAGCACCGCGGTCAGGGCGATCAGGGGGTGGACCGCGTAGTGGGTCAGGTGGAGGCTGGCCTGCAGCTTCGCCACCCACGAGGCACTCGACCGCCAGATGGCGGGCAGCAGCTTGCGGGCGGTCTGCATCGAGCCGGTGGCCCAGCGACGCTGCTGGGCCTTGAAGGCGCCGATCTGGACCGGGAGCTCGGCCGGACACTCCAGGGCGGGGTCGAAGACCAGGCGCCAGCCCCGGAGCTGGGCCCGGTAGGAGAGGTCCAGGTCCTCGGTGAGGGTGTCGGCGGACCAGCCCCCGGCGTCGTCGATGGCCGCGCGCCGCCAGAGCCCGGCGGAGCCGTTGAAGTTGAGGAACCAGCCCGCCGCGAAGCGGGCCCCCTGCTCGACGCCGAAGTGGCCGTCGATGGCCAGGGCCTCGGCCCGGGTCAGGTGGGACCAGTCCCGGTTCAGGTGGGTCCAGCGCCCCTGGACGGCGGCGATCCCAGGGTCGGCCAGGTGGGGCACGGCGTCCCGCAGGAAGCTGGGAGGAGGTACGAAGTCGGCGTCGAAGAGGGCGACGTACTCGCCGCGAGCGACCTCCAGGCCGGCGGCCAGCGCACCGGCCTTGTAGCCCTGGCGCTCTCTGCGTCGCAGGTGGACGACGTCGAGTCCCCGGGCCCGCAGGGCCTCGATGACCGGCGCCGCCACGCTCGGTGTGGCGTCGGTGGAGTCGTCGAGGAGCTGGATCTCCAGGAGCTCCGCGGGCCAGTCGAGCGCGCCGACAGCCTCCAGCAGGCGGGCGACGACGTTCTCCTCGTTGAAGACCGCGAGCTGGACGGTCACCACCGGCAGCGGGCCCTCCAGCTCCGGTGGCCTGCGGGCCAGGCGCCGGCGGCCCCAGGCATGGACCGCGACCATCAGCAGGCTGTTGGTGCCATAGAGCAGCAGCCCGAGCACCAGCACCAGGTAGAGCGCCAGCGCGACCTGTCCCACCAGGCTCATCGGGCCCTCCAGGCTTCGAAGACCAGCAGACCGCCCACGGGCAGCAGCTCCAGCGGCACCACCCAGCCCGGCATGAGCCCCTCCGGATCGGCGTACTTCAGGTACGACAGCGGCAGGGCGGCGATCAGCCACAGCCAGGAGGCGCGGGGGTGGAAGCAGAGCCAGGGCACGAGCCAGAGCGCGTACCACGGGTGGAGCGCGGTGGGGAGGGTCAACAGGTAGACGCCGGCGACCTCCATCAGGATCCGCTCCGGCGGACCTCCGCGACGCCAGACCCAGGTCGTGCCGGCGATCAACAGCAGCACGCACAGCCCGAAGGCCACCGGGCGGGGCTCGGCGAGGACCGGGGAGAGCCCCCACTCCAGGACCCTGCGCAGGCCGATGTTGTGGTCCTCCGCCACCCCCACGTACTCGGGCAGGAACCCCAGCACCTTCCAGCCCACCGGCCAGGCATAGACGGCGTAGAGCCCGGCGAACACCAGGCACGCCGGCACCAGCGTGCGCCAGGACCGCGAGAGCGCGGCCCCGGCGAGGGCAGGGTAGAGCTTCATCGCCGTCGCCAGGCCCCAGAGCCCGCCGACGAGGCGATGACGACCGCGGCGCAGGGCCCACACGGCGCCGACCAGGAGCGGCAGCATCGCCGCCTCGAGGTGACCGTTGTTGGCGACCTCGTAGACCACGAAGGGGGACCAGGCATAGAGCACCACCCGGGCCGGGTCCTGGCCGAGTCCGCTCAGCAGTCCGATCAGGAGCAGCATGGTCAGGACATCGAAGGCCACCATCACCCCCCGCACGGCGGTGATGTCGAAGGGCAGCACCCGGTAGAGGAGCTGGCCCCCCGGCGGGTAGACCGTGCGGGCCCAGGGGCGGTTGATGCGCGGGTGGATCTCGGCGTCTCTCAGGGCGGCGAGCTCCGGCGCTTCGGGTGGGTGGGCATAGGGGCTGAGCCCGGCCCGCTGGACCCGGCCGTCCCAGGCGTAGCGGTGGACGTCGCTCGAGAGAGACGGCGGATCGCCGACGGCGAGCAGGCGGAAGGCCACGGCGAAGCCGACGATCAGGGCCGGGGAGACGCCGGGGTGGCGCCACACCCACCAGGCCGCCGCCAGCGAGAGCAGCAGCAGGGGGTAGTAGAGCCAGGGGTAGACCAGCGAGGGGTGGGTGTCGGCGACCAGCTCGAAGCCCACCCCGTAGAGGGGCAGCGACGCCACCCCCAGCACCGTGGGCAGGAGCCAGGGGCGGGTCTTCACCGGTCAGTAGTAGCTGATCCGCGGCTCCAGGCCGACCGCCGAGATCTCGTCCCCCTCGACCGTCGTGGTCACCGAGGACAGGATGACCAGGGGGCCACCCGCCTCCAGGCGACCATAGGCCTTGATCTCCGCGGTGCCCAGGGCAGGCTCGGGCACGATGAAGCGCCCGGAGGCGCCCGTGTAGGTCCGCGTCGGGTCGGGCTGGAAGGTGTTGAGGTAGATCACCCCGTCGGTGGACCCGTCGACGGTGACGACGGCGTTGGAGACGCCGAAGGCGTCGCAGTCGTGGACCACGCCCACCAGGTAGCCATCGCCGGCGGTGACGGTCAGACCCAGGTCGGTGATCACCGCGTCGCGGTCCTCTTCCGTGACCAGCCAGGTCCAGCCGTTGAACGAGGTGTCGGTGATGGGCAGGCTGCTCTGGAAGCGCCAGTCCATGTAGTCCTCGTGGGTGACCATGGCGTAGCCGGTGTAGCCCTCGTCGCCGATGCCGATGCTCACCGCGACCCGGCCGTCCTTGCTGGCGTCGGCGAAGGCCACGCCCAGCGAGGTACCGGTGCTGTTGAAGATCTCGACGCCGGCGGCGGGGACCTCCTCCTCGGCGTCCGGGTCGGCGAGGGTGCGCACGTAGCCGGTGACCTCGAGCTGGGTGCTGGTGGGATCGGCCGGCTTGTTGTTGCCCACACAGGTCAGGCGGCCCTCGGCCTCGTCGCTCGGGGCGTCCGCGGGCTCCGGGTCGAGGATCTCGGGATCGGGCAGGTCGCCGGTCTCGCCGGTGTCGTCTGTCGGTGGGCAGGCCGTCAGGGTCATGGAAGCGCAGGCGAGCACTGCCGTCATGAAGGTGGGGAACTGCATCATCTGGATCTCCGGTGGGCCCTCATTCCGAGGTCCCCGTGTCGCTGTCCTCTACGGGGGGCCGCTGGTCGACGACCACGGCTCCAAGGGTTCGGTTGATCGCGTCCAGGTCCAGCGGACCGGGCCCGAGGTCGACCTCGGGGGCGGGCGTGTGGGTGGTGTTCACGAGGGGCTGGACCTCGAAGACCTGGGCGGGCAGCGGCAGCCCGGTGGGGTCGTCGAGCTCACCGTCGCCGTCGTAGTCGGCGGCCACCTGGCGGTCGAGCCAGTGGGTCTCCCCCGCACCGTCCAGGAAGGTGTAGCGTCCGGAGCCGAGCCCGACCGCGGTGGCGAGCTTCGCCTCGTCGGTCTCGCCCTCGGCCGAGGGGTGGCAGCCGGTGCAGTCCCGCGGGGCCTGGCGGATGGTGTGGTGGTGGGTCGGGTTGTGGAGGTTGCCGTGGCCGGCGTTGCCGTAGCCGTCGGTGAGCGGCACGGCGTCGATCTCCGTCGCGCCGTTCTCGTCGATGTGGGTGAAGAAGATCGAGGTGCCCACCATCGGGGAGATGCGCTCCCGGGCGTTGAAGCCCATCGCCAGCTCGTCGGCCACGACGCTGAGGCCGAAGCTGGAGACCTTGCCCCGCTTGGTCTCTCCCGTGATGGTGCTGGTGTAGACCTCGCGGTCGTCGCGCACCATGTGGCAGCCGTAGCAGTTCACCGTCCAGGCGTTGTGGCAGGTGAAGCACTCCAGGCGGCCGTCGGTCTCCTGCTCCGGCACCTCGAAGGTGAAGCCCTCGGTCAGGCCGGGGTAGGCCTCGTCGACGGTCTCCGGACTCGACGCGGCCAGGGCGTTGACCTCGGCCTTCAGCGCGGCCTTGCGCTCGGCGCTGCCGGCGTGCAGCTCGCAGCCCATGCGGGTGCGCGGGTTGTGGGCCTCGTGGTCGGGATCGGTGCGGTCGGTGATCTGGGTGACGTTGTGCAGGGCGCCGGTGAACCTCACCTTCTGGCTCACGGTCCCGTCGGTGTTCTCGACGAAGACGGGCTCGTTGACGCCGAAGGCCCCGACGCTGGTGACCGAGCGGTTGAAGGTCAGGCCCGCGTCGGAGGTCAGGGGGGCCCGGTCGCCTGGACGCCCGTGGCAGGACTCGCAGCGCACGTCGATCTCCTCGTCCATGCGCTCGGCGAGGTTGCTGTCGCCGTGGGCCTCGCGGATGTTGTGGCAGTCGATGCAGCCCATGCCCGCGGCGGTGTGCACGTCCGGCGGGGTCTCGTCGACCTCGTTGGTGCCGTCCTCGTCCTCGATGAAGTAGGGGTAGGGCTTGCCGTACATCTCCAGGCGGCCCTGGTGGGGGACGTAGTTCTCCTCGGCCCAGGGCACGTGGTGCTCCGGGTCCTCGACGCCGCGGTTCGGACCGCCGATCACGTGGTCGCCCTCGGGCTCGGAGCGCTCCCGCACGCCGATGGCCAGCAGCGAGCGACCGAGGTGGGAGATGTGGCAGCGCGAGCACTGGGTGTCGGGGATCAGGTTCGTGAAGCGGTGGGTCTTGATGTGGCCCAGCTCGTCGAGGTCCTGGGTGATGTCCCCGGTCTCGGCCCGCGAGCTGTCGCTGGTCTCGATGTGACAGGCGTTGCAGCCGGAGGAGTAGTACAGGCCGGGCTTGTGGGGTCCGTCCTGGTAGAGGTGGCACTCGACGCAGAGCTGCTCGTAGGCGGGGTAGAAGGCCGCCGCCACGGGGTCGGTGACGTGGTCCGGGACGTCGGACGGCAGGGCGTCCAGGGAGGCGACGACGCCGTCGGGAAGCTCGGCGGGCACGTAGGGGTCGACCACGTCGATGACGCCGTAGCGGGCGCCCTTGTCCTGGGTGCCGGCGATGAAGCCGCCGCCGGCGAACTGACCGGACAGCGTGGCCCGGTTCATCAGCAGGCTGGTGGACACGATGTCCGGGTGGCACTGGGCACCCCCCATGGACAGGGTGCCGCAGGCGGCGTCGACGACCCGGTAGTCGGCGGGGTTGATGAACCGCACCACGTCGAGCGGCAGGTCGTCGAGATCCTTCAGCGAGGGGTCTTCGAGGTAGTGCGCGCCTGGGGTGGACGGGTTGAAGGAGTGGTCGACCGTGACGTGGGCGCCCTCCTTGGTCACGTCGGTGCCGTCACCGAGGTGGCAGTCGGTGCAGGACAGGGTCGGTCCGCCGTAGTGGATCTCCTCGACCTGGCCGTGGCACTCGGCCAGCACGCAGGTCTGGGGCTGGGCCAGGACGACGGGATCGTCTTCCTCGGAGTCGCAGGCCGCCAGGGTCAGGGCGGCCCCTGCGGCCAGGGGTAGGAAGAGGTGCGTCCAGGGGATCGACGCCACGGTGGACTCCATTCGGCTTGCGGTTCGGGCCCGGCTCCTGGTCGGGCCGGCGAGCCGTGGAGTATATCCGCCCAGGACAGGGGCCTCCCGCGCCTCCGTGTCCCGATCTGGTGTCGCACCGCGTCCGTCGACACCGCTGCCGACACCGGTCAGGTTTCCTCGGCCTGTCTCGCGCGAGCCGGGCTCACAAGGTGCTATGTATGGCGGCCCCAGCGCCTCCGCTGGGTCATCTGCTTCGGAGAGACGCTCCCAGTGCCCAGGGTCTTCGCGGACTGTCATCGCCTCGTCTGGCTCCCAGCGCTGCTCTGCGCGGCTTCGCTGGCGGCGGGCTGTCCGCCGGCGGACAACCCCTACCGGCCCTACCCGGAGCCCGACTACGCCCAATTTACCGCCCGGGTGCAGCCGATCATGCGCGACACCTGCGCCTTCCTGGGCTGCCACGGCACCTACGACCGGCCTCTGACGCTGTTTGCCGTCGACAACCTGCGGGGGGAGAGCTCGGTCAAGGGCGCTGAGCTGGACCCGGACCGGATGTCCGAGGAGGAGCTGCTCTGGAACTACGACGCCCTGCGGATGCGGCTCGTCGACGAGACCTCTGCGGAGCAGTCAGCCCTTCTGCTCAAGTGCCTGGACCCCGCAGAGGGCGGCCTCTACCACGCCGACGAGCTGGTGGTCTACGAGGACCGGGACGATCCCGACTTCCAGCTCCTGCGTGACTGGATCGCGAGCGGCCTGTGACCAGAAACATGATCCTGGTCAGTGTGTTGCTCGTGGGCTGTGCGGCTCGTACGGACGGGCTGCCGTCGCAGGTGGGACTGCAGGCCGAAGGCGGACTGGCGATCTACGCCAACACCGATGACCTGACCGTGGTGAGCCCCTGGGCGGACCTCGACCAGGAGGTGGGGGACCACTTCGTCGTCGGCGCCGGGTACAAGGCGGACGTCATCAGCGCCGCCACGGTCGACGTGGTGACCAGCGCCACGGGCGGCTTCCGGGAGATCCGCCACGAGGGAGCCGGCCACGTCACCGCCGACTTCACCGAGACCCGCGCCGCCCTGAACTACTACGGCTCCCGGGAGAACGACACCCTCAGCCACACCTTCTCCGCTTCGGCCGATCGCGACTTCCTCGACCGTCAGCTCACGGTGGGCCTAGCCTATGGCCTGGGTCTCTACAAGGTCGGCACCGTCTACGAGCCGGTGGACCTGTGGGCGCCCAAGACCGTCAACCAGGCCGACGTCAGCGGTGCCTGGGTCCTCACGCCGCGCACGGTCCTGGCCGGTGGCTACACCCTCCAGGTCCTCACGGGTGAGCTGGCCAACCCCTACCTGCGTGTCCCGCTCTTCCCCTCCGACCCGGAGCAGTGGGACAAGAACCACGCCCAGTGGGTCGCCGAGCGCCACCCGGAGCAGCGCATCCGCCATGGCCTCAACCTGACCGCACGGCACGCCCTGCGGGACGACCTCTTCCTCTGGGCTCGCTGGCAGGGCTACCTCGGCACCTGGTCGATGCGGGCCCACACCGGCGAGGTCGGCGCCGCCTTCGAGGTGGCAGACGGCGTGGTGCTCGAAGCCGTGGAGCGCTTCCACTGGCAGTCCTCGGTGAGCTTCTACCGCTCCGTCTACACCGTGAACCGGGACTACATCACCCGGGACCGGCGGCTGGGGAAGCTGATGACCAACATCAGCGGGCTGACCCTGCGCTACACCAACTGGCGCTTCGATGCCCTGCTCTCCGCCCAGGCCGAGTGGACCCACTACGACGACTTCCTGGTCTTCACCGACGGCGGCCTCGCCCCGATGCCGGACGTCTGGGGCGTGATCGGCCAGGCGGCGGTGGTCGGGAAGTTCTGAGCGAGCAGGCTCAGCCGCAGCCGCAGCCCCCGCCGAGGCCTGTCGTGGGCAGGGTGCCTTCGCGTACCGCCGTCACGTGGCCGTTGAAGGTGTCTCCGAGTCGCGGGGTGATCTGCATGCAGGGGTGGCTGAGCAGCTCGCGCTGCCAGGGGCTCACCGTGGCACAGCCCATCAGGGTGGCAGCGGCGAGCACGACGGCGATCAGGGGGACGGTGCGTCGGAGCATGCGGCAAGATGCCCTCTCCAGGTCGACTCGTCAAACCGGATCGCGGAGACGGCCTGCTTCGGGTCAGAGACCCCGCAGCCGGGCCGCCCGCAGCACGGCGATGATGGTCATGCTGTCCGTGATCGCCCCCGACAGTACCTGCTCCAGGACCTCCGCGAACGGGAAGGCACGGGCCTGGGTGAACTCCGTGTCGTCCCCCGTGGCGCTCGCCGGCACCAGGCCCTCGCCGACGAAGAGGTGGGCGGTCTCGTCGATCGAGCTCTTGGAGGTGTGGTAGGCACCGAGGGGCAGCAGTCGGCCCGCGCGGTAGCCCGCCTCCTCCGCCAGCTCCCGCTGGGCGGCGGCTTCGACGTCCTCGCCCTCGTGCACCCCGCCGGTGGGCATCTCCCAGGTGAAGCGCCCGGCGATGTAGCGGTACTGCCGCACCATCACCACGGTGTGCTCGTCCACGAAGGGCAGCACGCCGACACAGTGGCCGCAGTGCACCACGCCGTACTCGATGGTGCGGCCGTCGGGCAGGGCGACGTCGTCCAGGCGGAGCTGGAGGAAGGGCGTGGTGTGGATCACCCGGGACCCGGTCCGGATCCAGGCGCTCTCGGAGGGGTCGTTGTCGGACATCAGGGCTCCCTGGGGCTCACCACCCGCCGCCGCCCCCCGAGGAAGAGGACGATGCCGAGGGTGAAGACGGCCATCGAGGCGAAGAGGATCGGCACGCCGACGTTGCGGCGGAGCAGCACGGACACCACGGGCTCGGTCCGCAGCCCCACCAGCGCCAGGTCCTCGCCGAAGGCGGCGCCGACGGGCACCCACTGGGCGGTGCCTCCGTCCACGGCCACGCGAGCCATCGGCGAGCGCAGGGTGGGGTGGACGCTCACATACAGGAGCGCCAGGCTGCGGGTGTCTCGCTCCGCCGTCTCGCCGGGGGCCAGGTCGACGGGCTCCCCTCCGACGAGGAAGCGGGCCCCGGTCGTGGCCTCCTCGGCTCCCTGGAGCAGGAGCCAGCGGGTGAAGCCGTCGAACCACAGGGGCTCGTTGTAGGAGAGGGTCCTCGCCCGGCCGTCGACCTCCACCTCGGCGAAGGCGGTGCGCGGGGAGCCATCGGCGTTGACCACCGGGCGATACGCCGTGAGCACCAGGGTGCGGCCGGCGACGGGCGTGGGTCTCGCCGACACCACCGCCGTGTCCTCGACCGCGGCGGTGAGCCCGGCCCCGAGGTGGGCACCCAGGGCCCCGATCAGGCCGAGGTGCATCAGCACCGTGCCCCAGAAGCGCCGGTCTCTGGAGCCGGGGGCCCGCCGGGCCGACCAGGAGCGCCAGGTCCCCAGGGTGGCGTTCAGCGTGTAGACCGAGAACACGGCCACCAGGGCGTAGAACCACCAGAACTTCGCCTGGACCGGGTCCAGGAAGACCTCGAAGGACTCCGAGAAGGGCAGCCGGTCCTTGGAGCGGGGGTCGGGCACCGCCAGGCTGGAGATCGCCAGCAGGCCACAGGCGAGCACACCGAGCACGATCGCCAGCTTGGAGCTGGCGAGCCCATCGACGAGCCGGCGGCGGGTGGAGGGCACGTCAGAAGCTGTGGATGCTGCCGGTCATGAACGACGTGCCGACGTAGGTGATGCCCACCACGACCAGGCCGACCAGCCCGAAGGCGATCCGGACCGGGCCCGGCGCGATGGGCCAGTAGCGGAGGTGGGCGAAGGTCGCGAACCAGAACCAGGACAGCAGCGACCAGATGACCTTGGCGTCCCAGAGGAACCAGGCCCCCCAGCTCACCACGCCCCAGACGGACCCGAAGATCATCGCCGCCGAGAACAGCAGCAGGCCGGTCCGCACGTTGGCCTCCTGGCGCTGGCCGAACCGCTCCGGGCTGGTGTGGCCGGCCCAGTGGTCGAGGCCGTCGCCTGCAGCGGCGATGAAGAGGCCATAGCCGGCAAAGGACAGCGGCACGTGGGCCAGGTACCAGCCGGTGTAGAGCAGGGGCGACGGGTAGGACAGGGTGGGGTCGAAGGCCAGGGTCGTGCCCCCGAAGACCGCGGCGAGCACCGCGAGCAGCAGGCGACCCGGCCGCTCCGAGGCCTCGAAGCGCCAGGTGGCGACCG
Source organism: uncultured Enterobacterales bacterium (assembly GCA_964501915.1). GTDB lineage: Bacteria > Myxococcota_A > UBA796 > UBA796 > CAJQPC01 > CAYFPX01. The sequence goes on along the minus strand of CAZCVP010000011.1, from coordinate 19,232 downwards.
CGGTCAGCGTGGCCGTGAAGCCCACGAAGGACTCGAACTTGTTGGTCAGCGGCACGAAACCGATCTGGAGGCCGCGCCAGGCGAGCAGGGCGACGATCAGGGCGCAGGCGGCGGCGGGCAGGGCCCTGCGTGAGCGGCCCAGGACCTCCAGGATCAGCCACAGTCCGATCAGGACCAGCGCGGTGTCTCGGAGGAGGAGGGGCCCCGGCATCGGGCCCTACCTAATCACTCCACCGTGCAGTCCCCGTCCAGCTCCAGCGACCAGGTCTGGGCGGCTCCGGCGAGGTCGAAGGTGCGGGTCGCCTCCAGCCGCGATGGGTCCAGGTCTCCCGAGGCGATGAGCTCGTCGAGGATCTCCAGGCCGATCGGGCGCATGAGCACCCGGGCGCTCACCTCGTCGATGTCCAGGTCCGAGAGCCGCCAGGTCCGGGTGAAGTGGGTCTCGACCCAGCCGGGCTCGACCGGTGTGGCGGCCGCGGGGCCGATCAGGACCCGGGCATCGGTGGCCCTGGCCTCCCACATCCCGATGACCTCCTCGCCGTCGGCGTCCAGGAACCGGTTGCCCAGGCGCCACAGGTCGGGGTCGTCCCAGGGGGGCACGGGCTCGTCTTCGGCGAGCACGCCGGTCTCGAAGCGGACCTCGTCGCCGCCGCGGGCCACCAGCTCCACCCAGACCCGGCGGTCGTGGGCCGATCCGCTGGGGAAGCTGTGACCAGCCGCCACGTTCTCCAGGGTCAGCTCGATGACCGTCTCCGTCGGTGTCACACAGACCCGCAGGTCCGACCAGACCGTGGTGTCCAGCGCCCGCTGGACCGCCGCGAGCTGGACGTCACGATCCGGGAAGTCGGTGACGGCCACGTCGACCCCGGGAAAGAGGTGGCTGTGGACCCGGACCTCGGAGACACCGTCGACGTCGGCGGCGAAGCCGTCCCGTCCCTGCATGTGGCACATGCCGCAGGTCTGCTGGCGGCCATAGGTCTGGTCGGCGTAGAGCGTGTCGTACCACTCGCGGTAGGTCCGCTCGAGCTGCACGGTGTGGTCCGGGGACTCCACGCAGTGACAGCTCCCGCACAGGTCCGCGGACTGGATCCGGGTGCGGTCCTGGAAGGGGCTGAACACGCTGGCGTGGGCCGGGGTCTGTTGGGGCTCCTGCAGGCTGCCCCGCAGGACCCCGTCGTCGGCGAGCACGAACTGGGCGTCGTGGAAGTCCTCGACGTCGAGCACGCTGTGGCAGAAGAAGCAGGGCACACCGCGCAGGTGGCTCGGCAGCTCGTCCAGGTTCGAGCCGTCGGTCGTCAGGCCCTCCCGCACGGCCATCGGGGCGTGGCAGCGCACGCAGTAGTCGCCGAGCTCCCCGTCGGTCTCGCGCTGGCCCCGGGCATTGAGCGCCTGGAACACGGGGTCCTCGGTCGCGTAGGCGTGCATGCTGCTCGACCACTCCCGGTAGTGGTCGGGGTGGCACTCGGCGCAGGTCGAGGGGACCAGCAGCTCCTCCCGCGTGAGGGCCTCGGAGTCCTCGGTGCAGGACACGATGGACAGCAGGGAGGCCAGGAGCACGGGGGGTCCTCGGGAGGTGACGGCGGTCGGTCCCTCCTATTCTGACAGGCGGTGCGTGCAGCCGCTGGTCAATGCGCGATGTCGCCGAGGCGGAGCTGGACCCCCTCCATGAAGGTCGGGTCCTCCTTCAGGCGGTCCAGGATCAGGTCCAGCTCGCCGGTGTCGAGCCAGATGCCGTGTTCGCAGGGGTCGATCGACACGCCCCTGCCGTGTCCCGGTAGGAGCGCTGCCGGCCGGCGTTCTGGAGGCAGTGGATCTCGGCGTGCAGGATCGGGTCGAGCTGCTGCACGCGCTGGTTGTGGCCCCGGCCCACCTGGACGGACGCACCGAGTACCCCCCACTTCGCCGCCCGCACACACCGAGTCGCCTCGGATCGCCGCTTTGCGCCGCGGACAAGGTCGCGCCGGGGTCCAAGTGGTTGGAATCACGTTGGCAACCGCCAGCCTGGCGGCGCCTCGGGGGCCCAGGCGGCAATGTGAGGGGACTCGGTGTCCCGGCCGCCGGGGACCGACGGGGCCTACTCCTCCCCCCGCGACGCATAGAGCACCGCCTCCGTCGCCCGCTCCATCGCCAGACCCCCCCCCCGGTCCTCGAGCGCGTCCAGGACCCGCTTCGCCATGCGCAGCGCCAGGGGGCTGCGCTCGGCGATGCGCCGGGCCCAGGCCACGGCCTCCGCCAGCGGGTCGTCGACGATGCGGGCGGCGAGGCCCCAGGCCACGGCGTCGCTGGCCGAGAGCGTCCGCCCTCCGAGGATGACCTCCCGCGCCCGGCTCGGGCCGACCATCGCGGTGAGGCGCGTGGTGCCGCCAGCCGAGGGGATGATGCCGAGGGAGGTCTCGGGCAGGGACAACGTCGCCCGCGGTCCGACGAGGCGCAGGTCGCAGGCCAGGGCCAGCTCGAAGCCGCCGGCCACGGCCGGGCCATGGACCGCGGCGATCGACACGAAGGGGGCGCGGCAGAGGCGCTCGAAGACCCCCTGGGAGCGCAGCTCCAGGGCGTCGGCCGGGGTCGCCGCGCCCAGCTCGGAGAGATCGGCCCCGCCGCAGAAGGCCCCGTCTCCGGCGCTGGCGAGCACCGCGACGGGACCCTGGACGGCCGCCACCGCTTCGTCCAGCGCCGCCAGGGTGGCCCGGTCGTAGGCGTTGGCCCGCCGGGGCCGATCCAGCACCAGGACCTCGATCCGCTCGATCCGCTCGACACGCACGGTCATGCACGGAGCTTAGCCGGGTGCGACTACACTGCCCCCATGCAGACCGGTCCGCCCGAGGGCGTGCTCATCGACGCCACGCCCCACGGGTGCCCCTACCTGCCGGGCCGCACGGCGGTGCTGCCCACTCGCTGGTACAGCCAGGACGTGCGCCCGGCGGACTTCGACGCGCTGTTGGCCTGCGCCGACCGGCGCGTCGGCCGCACCATGTACCGGCCCGAGTGCCCGGACTGCTCCGAGTGCTGCGCCATCCGGGTCCCCACGCGAGAGCTGGTCCTGACCCGCTCCCAGAGGCGGTCTTGGAGACGCAACGCGGACCTGCGTGTCACCGTCGGGCCCCCGGTCGTCGACGCGGTGCGCCTCGACCTGTTCAACCGCCACAAGCTGGAGCGGGGCCTCTCCCAGAGACACGCCTCGGCCGATCACTACTCCGCGTGGCTCGCGCTCTCCTGCGTGCGCACCGTGGAGACCCGCTACTGGCTCGACGACGCCCTCATCGGCGTCGGCATCGTCGACCTGGGGCTGTCGGCGGCGAGCAGCGTGTACTTCTACTTCGACCCCGACCACGCCGAGCGCGGCCTGGGCACCTACTCCGTGCTCCGTGAGATCGGCTGGCTGCGCAACCGGGGCGTGGAGTGGTACTACCTGGGGCTCTACGTCCGGGACTGCCGGCACCTCTCCTACAAGGCGCGCTACCTCCCCCACGAGCGGCTCGAGGGAGGGGAGTGGGTGCGCTACTCCTCGGCCTGAGTCAGCCCTCGTCCGCCAGCGCGGCCGGGATGATGTGGAACTCCACCCGCCGGTTGACGGCCTTGCCGTCCTCGGTGTCGTTGGAGACCAGCGGCTCGCTCTCACCGAAGCCCTCGGCTTCGAGACGGTCGGCGTCGACGCCCCGACGGATCAGGTAGGTCCGCACGCTGTGGGCCCGCCGGTCCGAGAGGTCGTAGTTGAAGTCGTCGGTGCCGTCGGCGTCCGTGTGGCCCTGGATCTCGATGCGCAGGTGGTCCCACTTCACCAGCACCGCCGCGGCCTCGTCGAGCAGGCGGTAGCTGTCGATGGTGATCTCGGCGCTGTTGACCTTGAAGTTGATGCCGGAGATGACGCCGGTGAAGCGCTCGACCTCTTCGGGCATGTCGTCGGGGCAACCGTCCATGTCGTCGAAGCCGTTGTAGGACTCCGCCACGTCGGGGCACTCGTCACGGAAGTCCGCCAGGCCGTCCTCGTCGTTGTCCTTGTCGGCGCAGCCGTCGGTGTCCAGGTACCCGTCCTCGTCCTCGGGGTGGTTGGGGCACTGGTCCTGGGTGTCGAGGACGCCGTCGTCGTCGTTGTCCTCGTCCTGGCAGCCGTCGCGGTCCAGGAAGCCGTCCTTGTCCTCGGGGGAGTCGGGGCACTCGTCCTCGAAGTCGACCAGCCCGTCGCCGTCATTGTCGTCGTCGGGGCAGCCGTCGTCCTACAGCCAGCCCTCCCCGTCCACCGCCACGACCGGGCACTCGTCCTGCCAGTCCACGAGGCCGTCCCGGTCGTTGTCCTCGTCGGGGCAGCCGTCTTCGTCCTCGAAGCGGTCCAGGTCCTCCGGGTCGGTCGGGCAGGCGTCGAGGCGGTCGACGATGCCGTCGAAGTCCTTGTCCTGGCGGCCGTTGCCGAACCAGGCGGCCACACCGACCGTGAGCTCCCAGTCGTTGAACACGTCGTCGCGGATGCCGTGGGGCTCGCTGCCGATGTTCATCAGGTAGCGGAAGTCGGCCCGCAGGACGGCGGGGCCGTAGATCGGGACCATCACGCCGGCGCCGGCGTTGAGCAGGAAGTCCAGGTCCGGGTTCTCGTACTGGCCCCAGCCCGCCGTGTTGGAGGTGTCCGAGACCACCGTGGGGTCGCGCCACGCGTACTTGTAGATCAGGCCGGCACCCGCCAGCAGGAAGGGCTTGACGCGGGCGTTGGGCGCGATGAAGCCCAGGGCGTTGAGGCGGGGGGTCGTCGCGCTGTAGACGTAGTTGAAGTTGGTGCGGGTGCGACCCTGGAGGTAGGCGCCTTCGGCCTCGATGGCCATCCAGCGGGTCGGGCCGTAGCCGATCCGCAGGTTGCCGGTCCAGGTGGAGTCGATGTGCTCGCCGGCGTCCGTCCAGAACCAGCCCGAGGCCAGGCTGACGTAGGCGTGGTGGTCGGCGGCGAGAGCGGGGCTGGTTGCCACCAGGGGCAGGGCCAGGAGAAGCATGCCGGACATCTTCTGCTCCTTGTGCGAGCAACCCGCGATCTACCCTGGCATTCCGTGGTTCGCAACGGCCATCCAGGCGAACTTGCTGCGAAGACTCGGCCAGGTCTGACCCGGGTGGGGCTGCGGTGCCGCGGCTCAGCCCCCGCCGACGTCCAGGCGCAGGGTCATGCCGGGGACCACCTCGAAGGTCCGCTTGCCCAGGCTGTAGCCGCCCGCCGGCAGCAGGCCCTTGAAGCTGCAGCTCGTGGTGATCTGTTCCCGCGCGAGGTCGATCTGGGCCCGCATGTCCGGGTGCAGGGGGGCGACGTCGGGACGTAGCTCCGGCGGCTTGCGCGCGCTGCAGCCGATCTCCACCCGCCCGTACTGACCCTCCAGCTCCTCGAGCCACCCGCTGAGGCCTGGCGGCCGCTTCAGGGTGGCCGCTCTCTCGAGGCGCTCCAGCGCAGCCGCCATGTCTCCCCGGGCTCGCGCGGCCTGGGCGGCGGTGTAGTGCGCGTCGTAGGGGATCTGGATGTCGTCCAGCGCCAGCATGCGCTCGTAGGCCCGCTCCACCCCGGGCCACAGCCCCTGCTCGGCCATCGAGCCCATGTCCTGGAGCAGGCGGTGGAGCTCGGCGTCCTCCCGCTCACCAGCCAGTGGGCTCGACCCGTAGGCCCCCACCAGGACCAGGAAGAGCAGAGCGAGCCAGGCTCGGGTACCAGACGGGCGTGTCACGAACCGCCATTGTGCCGCCTCTGGGGCTCCAGGCGAAGCGGTGCGCCCCACATCGGGCTCCTGGTGGCCCCGGAGGCGGGCGCTGTGGGCCTCGGGGGCGATCGGCGCAGCGGGTCTCCGGGGCGCGGCGGGCGTGTCGTGGGCCAGCCCGAGCGGGCGGATGCTGAACGTGGGCCTTGACGGATGCCCCCCGATCCGGCAATACCCGGAGGTGATTCCGGAGTGCTCGCGATGTCTCGTCTCCTCCCCCTCGCCCTGATCGTCGCCACCGTGGCCTGCACCCAGGACACCGGCGTCGCGGTCCACAATTCGCCGCCCGAGGTCGCCTTCATCCTGCCGGTGGAGGGCTCCTGGGCCTATGTCGGGGTCACCGTCGAGTTCGTCGCCACGATCACCGACGACCTGACCGCCAACGAGGACATGACCCTGACCTGGGCCTCCGATCTCGACGGCTACCTGCCGGGCGAGGAGGTCCTGGAGGGGGAGACCGTGACGCTGACGGTCGATGCCGGCCTGAGCAGCGGGTTCCACACGGTCACCCTGAGCGTCGTGGATGGCGACGGCGAGACCTCGGAGGACCAGGTGGGGCTCGAGGTGGTCCCCAACACCACGCCGGAGTGCAGCTTCACCAAGCCGAGGCCGGGCTCCGTCTTCTCCGTGGACGACGTGATCGAGGTGGTGGCCTACGTCCAGGACGACGAGGACACCGACAACCTGGACCTGCTCACGGTCGTCTGGGGTGGCTACGTCGAGGGCATGGAGGGGCTCCCCGAGCACCCGGACAACACGGGGAGGGCCCGGTTCGACCTCGAGGACACACCGGTGGGCAGCTACAACGTGTCCTACGAAGCGGCGGACCTCGGCGGGTCCACCTGCTCGGCGTCGGCTTCGTTCTCGGTCGAGTAGTCCCGACGGCTCCTACGAGCGCGCCGAGAGACCGATCAGCGCTCGGAGCTTGTCCTGGTTGGTGCGGCCCAGGCGGACGAAGCGGGCGCCGGCCAGGACCTCGTGGTGGCCGCCGAAGGGCTGGCCCACGTGGAGGATCTTGAGGTGGACGTCGGCGCCCCCGCGCCCCGGCACGAGGACCCAGCCCCGGACCACGTCTCCCGGAGCGAGGCCCATGCAGCGCGGATCGAAGCGGAAGGAGATCCCCGTGTCGCTGGCGTCACCGAGCCGAACCGGCATCGCCCGACCCTCGTGGAGCAGGGTCAGGCGGACCTTGCCGTTGGCGGCGATCGGGGTGCGAGGGGAGTTGCGGGTCTCGACGAGGTCGATGCGCAGCGGGGTGGCGAGCCACCAGGGTTCGTGGTCCCCGGCCAGGAGCACCTGGCTGTGGAAGCGGTAGAGCCCCGGCGCTGCCCGGTAGGTGACCTCCAGGGCGCCGCCGACGAAGCTCACGCTGGGCGTGGTCACGGGGAACAGGGGGGAGAACGGGATCCGATGCAAGGCCTCGGGAGGACCGAGGGTCCCGAAGAGCCCGGTCGGCCCCGAGCGCACCACGACGACCACGCTGGCCTCGGCGATCTCGGCCAGGTGACCCTGGATGGCGAGAGGTCGATCGAGCACGCGGACAACCGGGTCCTGCACAGCGTCACCCTCCAGGTGGATCCCTTGCCTCCGGAGTCGGATCGCAGCCGCCCGGACGCGAGTCCTTTTCCTCCCCGGGGGAGCCGGGTTCAGGCGCCGGTCAGGTCGCGCTGGGCCCGACCGCCGGGTTCAGGGTGTAGGTCCCCGTGATCGACGCCTTGGCCAGGACATGGCCCTCGATGGCGGCGAGCACCTCGGGGCCACCGAAGACGCCCGACAGGCCGAGTGAAGCGACGTCGAGGGCGTAGACGGTGAACACGTAGTGGTGGAGGCGCTCGTCGTTCCAGGGGGGCCCGGGGCCGTCGTAGCCGCCATAGTCGCCGCCCATGTCCGGGTCGCCGGAGAACCAGTCCGTGTAGTTGTTCACCCCGCGCACGCCGTGGTCCGTGGGACCGGTGGCCTTGCCACCGGCGGTGACGCCGTCGCTGTCCGCGCCCTCGTCCAGACCGGTCACCGAGGCGGCGAGGTCGGTGAGGACCCAGTGGAAGAAGTCCACGCGCGGCAGGTCGCGGGGGACGGTGCGTCCCTCCTGGTTGACGTCGTCGCCGACCGACGGGACGTCGGGATCGTGGCAGAGCAGGGCGAAGGACTTCGTGCCCTCCGGGGCCCCGCTCCAACAGAGCTGGGGGCTCCGGTTGCCGGACAGGGCGACGTGCCCCTCCGTGGCCTGCCTGGCGAAGGCGTTGGCCTCGGGGATCGGGGAGCCGTCGGCGAAGGACGTGCTGGTGAGCTGCATGGACCCTCCTCGTCAGGGATCGAAGGCCTATCCACTCCCTAGTCCGGGTGCACCACCCGACGGATGGCCCCGGTCAGGGCCAGGTCTCGCACGGTGTGTTCTTCGGGTCGGGTGCCGTCCCCGTTCCGGATGATCCGCACCAGGGGGCGGGCGAACCAGCGGGGCAGCCTCACGCCGCTGACGACCTGGCCCCAGGCCCCGTCGTCGAGCTCCAGCAGCGTGCCCGGTGGGAAGCGGCCCAGGCGGTTCACGAGGATCTGGAGCAGGACCGGGTCGTAGTGGGTGCCGGACGCGCCGACCATGTACTCCAGGGCGGCCGGGGGCGTGACCAGGGGCTTGAAGCCCCGCACCCGGGTGAAGGTGTCGTAGTCGTCGGCGATCCGGATGATGCGGGCAAAGAGGCTCGCCCGCTGGCCGTAGCGGCCCCGCTCGTCGTGGCGGTCGTGGTGCTGGACCGTGGCCAGCAGGCGACGGATCTTGCCGGGGTGGAAGCCTCGCTGGCCCAGCAGCGTCTCCACGCCCGCGAGGGTGTGCTGGGCCCGGTCGGCTCCCGGGCGCCCCGGGGTGGTCAGGGCCCCGACGTCGTGGAAGACGGCGGCCACCCCCAGGTCGGCCAGGACGCCGTCGTCCAGGCCCAGGTCCACACCGACGAGCACCGAGATCGCAGCGACGTGGACGGCGTGGGCCAGGATCGGGTTCATGGCCTGGTCCGAGAGCACGCTCATGATCTCTCGGCCGCCACGGCAGAAGTCGACCAGGTCGAGGACGGCGCGCCGCACCGGCGCGGGATGGGGGCGACGTCCGGCGGCCAGCGCCATCCAGGCCAGGGCCACGCGACTGAGACAGAGGCGGTAGACGGCCTCGAAGCCCTCGGCCTGGCCCCCCGTCGGTCCCTCGAGGCCGGTGCGCCACTGCATCGGCGGCACCAGCTCGACCCCGAGCACGCCCTCGGCGTCGAAGTCGGCCTGGATCTGCTGGCGGGTCCTGGCGGCCTCGGCGCCCGGGGCCGACAGCGCCTGGGCGACGATCCGGATCGCCCACGGCTCGAGGGGCGCGTGCAGGGTCAGGCCACCGATGCCCTGGCGCTCCAGGGTGCTGTCGAGCCAGGCCGCCACGTCCCCCCGATGCTCCAGGCGGATCCGGACCTCGTTGACGTAGACCTGCTGGTCCAGGCAGACGACCTGGCAGGGCCCGAGGGTCTCGATCAGGTTGGCCAGGGTGCGCTGGAATTCCCGCACCGGCACTTCGAAGGCCTGGTTCGCGGCGTCGTGCACCCGCACCAGCTTCATCAGCCCGGTGAGCTGGTTGACCAGGACGTCGCCCTGCTCGCGGACCACCGAGGCCAGCTCGCTGTCCTCACCGGCCCTGGCCTGGAGCAGGGTCTGGCCGATGCGGAACTGGACGCTGGACAGTGGCGCCGTCATCCGTCCTCCTCGGGCGCGCGGGCCCCCGCCCACAGGACCCCGGCGCCGGGGGCGTGGCGGGCCCGCGACCCCCAGGACCCCACCGCCACCGCCATGAGCAGGGC
>CAZCVP010000011.1:0-9681 GCA_964501915.1 uncultured Enterobacterales bacterium | reverse complement strand
GTCTCGGGCCCCCGGGGGGCGGGGGGGGGCGGGCCCGCCGGCCGGGGGGGGGGGGGGGGGGGGGGCCCTGCTCGCCGGGGTCCCGCTCGGCCAGCTCCTTGAGCTGGGCGTCGATCCGGGGGCCCTCGAGCACCGTCAGTCCCGCGACGGCGATCCAGGTCAGCCGGTCCTGGCCCGGCCGGGCCCGACGGAAGCGGGCGGGGGGCTCGATCCACTCGCGGAACAGGGCCAGCGCCGCCCCGGGGGCGACCGCGGCCATCGACTCCGCCAGGGCCCTGGCGTCGCGATCCTCGAGACCCTGGACCACCTTGTGCTCCACCAGCTTGCGCAGCTCGCCGAAGGTGGCCGCGCCTTCGAAGCCGGCCAAGGCCTTGATGGCCGCCACCCGGACCGCCGCCCGTGGACCATCCGCCAGCTCCAGGAGCAGGCTGCGCGCCGTCGGGCCGTGGCTCGAGCGGGCGATGGTGTGGATGCACTCCACCTGGATGTCCTCGGCGCCCGTGCGGGCCTGCTCCAGGACCAGGCGCCTGGCCGCCTCCGGTGCCCCGGCCGAGAGCGCCCGCAGCAGGTCGGGCCCACCGCGGCCCGGATCGGACCGGATGCGAGCCATGACCTCGGTCTGGCGGCTCTTCACGAAGGGCTCCAGGGCCTGTCGGAGGACCCGGCGGAGGTGGGCGGAGTGCTCGTCGTGGAGCAGGTCCATCAGGGTGGCCGGTACGTCGCCCTCCAGCGTGTCCAGGAAGGTGTGGATCGCCTCGGGGAGGACCTGCACCTCCGGGCTCACCGATCGGATCAGACGGCTGATGGCGTCCCGGTCTCCGAAGCTGTTCACGATGTCGTCGAGGACCTGGGCGTCGAGCAGGTCCGCGGGCGTCTCCTGGACCCGCCCGGCCAGCTCCTGGAGGATGCGGACCTCGCCCACCGACAGCAGGTAGTCACGGATCTCGGTGAGCAGGTCCTTGAACCGGGCCACGGGCAGGGGACCCGTGGGGTCGGAGGCCTGGGCAAGGAGCGTGGTCGCCAGGGCCAGGCAGTCCAGGGGCAGCCGTCTCGGGGAGGCCTCGGCCGCCGTCCGCTGGCAGATGTCCTCGGGCAGCGGCACGTACGAGGGGCGTACGCGCTCGCCGAGACGAGGCGGCGGCAGGTCGGTGTCGTGGGGCTGGTCGACCCGGGCCTTCGCCTGGTCGATCACCCGGGACTCCATGGCGTGGGCGTCACCGGCGTCCTCGGAGGCGATGAAGCCCCGCATCGCTTCGATCTGGATCGCCTCGAAGGAGGCGCGGCGCAGCAGGGTGACGATGTCGTCCTCGTGCTGCCGCAGCCCGGTGTAGCGGATCGAGAGCACCTCCAGCAGCCCGACGAGCTCCTCCCAGGGCACCTGGCTGCGGATGGTCACCCGCCGCACGCCGTCCCGGTAGAGGCGGTAGGCCAGGGAGCGCTCGCGGTCCACGTCCCGGTAGATGATCTCCTCGACCGAGCGGAGCCAGAGCTCGTCCACGCCGACGTCGAGGTCCATGTCTCCGAAGCGGTGGCAGTAGTCGGCGAAGGCGCTGCGCATCTCCACCAGGAAGGTCTCGACGGCGTCGTTGTGGGCGTCGTAGAACAGGAAGGCCCGGGCCGCCCTCACCAGGCTCCGGATGGCCTTGTTGGCGGCGCGAGCCGAGGCGGTGTCGCCGAGCTCCTGCCCGACCTGGTGCTCGGTCGAGTCCCAGTCCTGCACGGCCGCCGCCTCCCAGACCCGTGGGAGCTATAGTACCCGAGCCTATGATCGATGCACGCCCCCGGATCCTCTCGGTAGGCACAGCCAATCCGCCGCGGCGCTACCTCCAGGCCGAGCTGCCGGAGCTGTTCAGCGTGGACGACCCTCGCCTGGCGGGCCTGTTCCACTCCTCCCACATCCGCAGCCGGCACCTCTACCTGCCGGAGAACACGGGTGGCGGGGTACCCAGCGAGAGCCAGGGCGAGCTGCTCGCCAAGCACCTGCGCGGGGCGATGGAGATCGGTCCCCAGGCCGTCACCCGCTGCCTGGAGCCGGAGGGCCTGACGCCGCAGGACATCGACTACCTCTGCGTCATCACGACCACCGGCTTCCTCGCTCCGGGCCTGACCGCGCACCTGATGAAGGAGATGGGCTTCCGCGAGGACTGCTCTCGGGTGGACGTGGTGGGCATGGGCTGCAACGCGGCCATGAACGGCCTGAACCCGGTCGCGGGCTGGGCGGCGGCCAACCCGGGCCGCAACGCCCTGATGGTCTGCGTCGAGGTCTGCTCCGCAGCCTATGTCTTCGACTACACCATCCGCACCGCGATCGTGAACAGCCTCTTCGGCGACGGTGCCGCGGCGGTCCTGGTGCGCGCCGACGCGGGGGACGAGGGCCGGTTCGCGCCCTCCATCCTCGGCTTCAACTCCCAGATCATCACCCCGGCCATCGGGGCCATGCGCTACGACTGGGACGACGAGGCGAAGAAATTCAGCTTCTTCCTCGACCGCGACATCCCCTACGTGGTCGGGGCCTATGCCGAGCGTCCTGTCGATCGGCTGCTGGGGGCCCACGGCCTCGAGCGTCGTCACATCGCCCACTGGCTGGTGCACTCCGGCGGCAAGAAGGTGATCGACGCGATCCAGTACAACGTAGGCCTGCGCGAGCACGACGTGCGCCACACCGTGAGCGTGCTGCGGGACTACGGCAACATCTCCTCGGCGTCGGTGCTCTTCAGCTACCAGCGCCTCCTCGACGAGGGCGTGGTCCAGCGTGGCGACGCCTGTGTCTGGATGACCATGGGGCCGGGCTCGACCATCGAGACCTGCCTGACCAGGTGGTGAGAACCATGAGCGCCTACGAGACCCTGACCTTCGAAGAGGCCGATGACCTCGCTGTCGTCACCCTGGTCCGGCCTCGGATCAACGTGCAGCAGCTCAAGGAGCTGACGGCGGTCTGCGACCACCTCGAGGACGCCTCGAGCGCTGGTGTGGTCGTGTTCCGCGGCCAGCCGGGCTGCTTCTCCGAGGGCATGGACTTCTCGGAGTTCCACCCCGAGAGGCCCTTCGACATCCACGGCTTCAACAAGTGGGAGAAGCTCTGCGTGCGGCTGGAGCGCCTGCCGAAGGCCAGCGTGGCGCTCGTGGACGGCGCGGCCATCGGCGGCGGGCTCCAGATCGCCCTGGCCTGTGACCTGCGCGTGGCCACGCCCCAGGCGACCTTCCAGCTCCCCGAGACCCACCTCGGCTTCCTGCCGGGCATGGCGACCTTCCGGCTCGCCAAGTACATCGGCCTCGGGCACGCCAAGCGCTTCATGCTCACGGCGGAGACCCTCGACGGTGCGCGTGCAGTCGAGCTCGGCATGATCGACCGCGTCGTCGACGACCTCGACGCCGGGCTGGCCTGGGCGGTGGAGGCCTTCGGCCCCAACCACTCCGTGGCGGTCGAGCTCACCCGGAGGCTGCTCAACGAGTCCTATGCGTCGAGCTTCGAGACCGCGATCGGTCACTTCCTGGCCGCGCAGCACCGGGCCATCCTCCAGACCGCCTTCCTCGAGACCCTGCGGAGGCAGCGGGACGGCGACGGGTCTTGAGCTCGCCTGTCAGCGCCGCTGTCCGGCCCTTCGCTGTCGACCCCGAGGTCCTCGCCGGCATCCGTCCGATCCAGTACCGCGACTGCGCCCGGGTGGCGCAGCTCCACGCCCAGGCGATGGGCAACTCGCTCTGGGCCCGCCTCGGACCGGCCTTCCTGACCCAGCTCTACCGGGGCCTCGTCGAGTCCCCCCACTTCCTGGGCTTCGTCTTCGAGGAGTCGTCCGAGGAGCCGGGGAGCCCTGGCCGGATCGGCGGCTTCATCGCCGGGACCACCGACGCCTCGCGGATGTTCCAGGAGGTCTTCCGCCGCCGCGCGGTGGTGCTGGGGCTCGCCGCGGTGCCGGGCGTGCTCCGGAGTCCCTCCGTGCTCCAGCACCTCGTCCAGACCGCGCGCTACTTCCGCGTCTCCGGGGATGACGACCTCGACATCCCGGCGGAGTCGCTCTTCTGCAGCTTCGAGCCGCAGCTCCGGGGGCGCCGCATCAGCGGTCACATCAACAAGGTGCTCTTCGACGACCTGCTCTGTCGTGGCCACACCCACGTGAAGATCACCACCGAGGTGGACAACGTCGGGGCGAACCGCCAGCTCACCTCCTGGGGCTTCGAGGACCGGGGCCGCTTCGAGTTCTACGGCAAGGAGATGGTGCGGTACGTGCTCGATCTCGAGGGGAGCCCCCGGGTCGAGCCGGTGAGCCGGCACCCGGCGGTGTGAGGCTCGGGCCCCCAGAGTAGGATTCCCCCTCCCCAGGCCGGAGTCACCGTGTCCGCCAAGGCCGCCTTCAACCCCTTTCGCAGCCTGTACCACGGGTGGGAGGCGCTCAAGCGCGTGCCCCTGCCGCTGATCGTGGGTGGCTTCCTGCTGAACTTCAGCCCGGGCAGCGGGTGCAGCTCCGGCACGGACCTCGAGGAGCTGCTGGAGGGGGTCCAGGGCCTCGAAGGCTTCGACGAGGGCTTCGACTACAACTACTCGCTGGGGCTCGACGCCCTCCAGCAGGCGTCGCTGCTGTCCTCGGATCCCTTCGGCGACCTGCTGGCCGCGGGTGCGGGCATGATCGTCGGCCTGCTCTGCTTCGCCGTGGTCGCCGCGGTGCTGCTCTTCGCGCTGCGGGCCTTCCTGCTGCCGGGCTGGTACCGCCTCCACGAGGAGACTCTGCGGACCTCCACCAGCAGCTTCGGGACGCTGTTCAGCGGCAAGGACCTCTTCCTCGACATGGCCCTCTGGCTCCTGCTCAAGGGCCTGATACAGCTCGGCATGTTGGTCGTCTGCCTGATCCCGGTGGGCCTGATGGCCCTGCTCGGGCTCGGCATGGGCATGATCTGGATCACCATCATCGGTGGCTTGATGTCCTGTGCGCTGATGGTGGTGGCCTCGCTCTACGTCCTGCCCGGCCTGGCCTACGGGGGCGAGGCCATCGCGCTGGACGGACTGGGCGTGATGGACGCCCTGGGGCGGTCCTGGGACATCGCTCGGGGCAACCGGGGCTGGATCCTGCTCTTCTTCTACGTCATCGCGGCGGTCCAGGTCGCGCTGGCCCTGACGGGGGTGATCTTCTGCGTGCTCGGCGTCCTCTTCACCGGGGCCGCGGCCGCCGGCATGGCCGCGGTGGCCCACACCGAGGCCTACCTGGTCTACACCCGGGGGGAGCGGGAGGCCGACGGCTGGACCCTGGTGCCAGGCCGCGGCGGATCGGCCCCCGTCGGGGAGACACCCGCGGTGACCTCCGATCCCGGCGATCTCTGAGGATTGCCGATGGCCTCTTCGGAGGTCCCTCGGATAGACTGCGCCTCTTCCCCGTCCGGGAGTGCCCGTGCGTCCCTTCTACCGCTCTGTCCCGCTGCTCATCGCCACCACCCTGCTCGGCTGCGACGGCGACATCTCCGGTGACACCACGCCCGTCGACACCGACGACGGCGTGCCCAACATCGTCCTGCCGGACGAGCTGCTGGATCTGGGCTCCGCCGACAACGTCGGCGAGCTGCTGTCGGCCCAGCTCGTCATCAACAACACCGGGGACGGGCTGCTGGAGATCACCGAGATCGCGGTGGAGCAGCCCTTCGCGGTGGCGCTGACGGCGCTCACGGTGGCCGCCGGCTCCAGCGCCCAGGTCGGCGTCTTCCTCACGCCGAACGACTACGGCGACACGGAGACCGAGCTCCTCATCACCAGCAACGACCCGGACGCCGAGCTGAGCACCGTGCTGCTGGCGGGCCACGTGATCATGGACGTCGACGGGGACGGCTACGATCGCGAGGAGGCCGGCGGTGACGACTGCGACGACACCGACGCCGACATCAACCCCGGCGCCACCGAGCAGTGGTACGACGGCTACGACGAGGACTGCGACGGCGCCAACGACTACGACCAGGACGCCGACGGCTACGAGACCGACGTCATCAACCCCAACGAGGCCTCCGGCGGCGGCGACTGCAACGACGTGGTGGCCTGGGTCCACCCGGGCGCGGAAGACCTCTGGTACGACGGCGTCGACGCCGACTGCGCCGGTGACAGCGACTGGGACGCCGACGGCGACGGCTACGGCATCAAGCTGCTGGACAAGGGCAACGACTGCGACGACGACGACGACGAGGCCTACCCGGGCAGTGTCGAGCGCCTGAACGGCAAGCTGGACGACTGCGACGGCACCAAGGACCGGGAAATCCCGCCGAGCTCCGCCGACTACATGTGGATCGGCGACCGCACGCCCAACGGGGTGGGCTACTCCGTGGCTGCTGGCGACCTGGACGGTGACGGCATCGCCGACACGGTGGTCGGGGCGCCCTGGTACGACGGCTACACCGGCGGCTCGACGCCGACGGGCAACGGCGCGGTCTATGTCTGGCTCTCGGGCGATTGGATCCCCGAGACCGGCTCCGACGTCGGCGAGGCCTACAACAACATCCGTGGAGGCAGCTCCGAGCTGCTCGGTGAGGCCGTGCTCGTGCTGGACGACTTCGACCAGCTCGAGGGGTCGGACCTCGCCATCGGAGCCCCCGGCGCCGCCGGCAGCGTGGGCACCGTCTACGTCATCGACGCGGTCGAGGTCGAGGCCTACGGGGACACGGGCAACGCCCACACCCAGATCGATGGGTACTCGAGCGCCGGCTACATGATGGGCGTCGGCTTCGCCGACGTCGAGGACCTGGACGGGGACGGCCTCTCGGAGCTGCTCGCGGCCTACAACAGCTCCACCAGCGCCAGCTCCGGCACGGCCCGGCTCGGCCTGTTCTACGGCGACATCGGCTCCGGCGACGGAGGCACGCTCCACATCTCGCTGCAGGACGCCGCGGCCCGCTGGCACACCAACAACTCCACCACGGCGTCGAAGTTCGCCCTCAGCGCCGGCGGCGACCTCAACAACGACGGCTACACGGACTGGGTCTACGGCAACCCCACCGAGAGTCCCACCGACGGCGCCGTGTTCACCCTGTGGGGCCAGGCCGAGCGCCACTCCGTCCAGGACGACGACATCAGCAACAGCACCACCCGTGGCGCCGCGGGCGAGGGCTCCAGCGACGGCCTGGGCTACATCGCCAGCATCCTGCCGGACATGGACGGCGACGGCTTCGACGAGCTGGCCTGGTGGTCCTCGGGCACGGCCACGGCCTACGTCGTGGACGGCGAGACCACCGCCCAGGGCGTGGCCAGCGCCAGCGACGCCTTCCTCACCCTCACCTTCGACGAGGACTACACCGCGACCCAGATCCGGTCCCTCGGGGACTGGGACGGCGACGGGGTGGACGAGTGGATCCTCACCATCGACGGCGACTCCAGCTACAGCGGCGGGCTCGGCCTGGTCTACCGGGGCGACGACTTCGACGGCGAGCACGACGGCGAGACCGCCGCCCTGGCCCTCATCTACGGCGAGCCCGACGACGGCGACGACTCCTTCGGGGCCCAGGTGATGGCCCAGCCCGCGGATCTCGACGGCGACGGCGACGTCGACCTGCTCACCGGCGATGCCTACCTGGCCTACGACCTGGACGGCGACGCGGAGGGCGACGAGGCGGTCGGTGCGGTGTACACCTTCCTGAACCACGGGCTGTGAGAGCGTTGCTCCGGTCCGTCGAGCCGCCCTCCCTTTCCGGTCGGCCGGTCCGAGCTCTCCTGGGGCTTGCCGCGTCGAGCGGAAGGTCTCGGCGAGGCCGTCGTCGCTGACACAGACGTCGAGAATGGACCGCCATCCGGCCCGCATGTGTCGGTCTGAGCTGGGCCCCACGGGTCGACTTCGAGCAGGGGCTGGCCGGGCCATGGCCTGCAACCGGGAGCGGGGCGGGCGGGACAGGTGAAGTCAACCGGGCTCACGGCCCGCCGTGCACGAGCACCGCCAGGCCTTTGACCGTGTCGCCGAGGGTCTCGCCCGGCACGCCGATGAGCAGGTCGGCGTAGGCGTCCCCGTCGGCGTCGCCCCCGGCGAGGGCGTAGCCGGCCCAGGCCGCCTCGGAGGTGCCCTCGAAGACGGCGTCGGCGGTCTCCAGGCCGACGGTGCCGGTGACCGGACCGTAGACCAGGTAGACCGCGCCGGCGTCCTCGATGCCCGAGGGGTCGTGCTTGAGGGCGCCCACGGCGAGGTCGGCGTAGCCGTCGAGGTCCATGTCGCCGGGGAGCGCCGTATGCGCACCGGCTCTGTCGAGCTCGTTCACGCCTTCGAGGACGGCGTCCGCGGAGGAGCAGGGGATGGCGCCCGTGAGCGGCCCGAGGAAGAGGCGTGCGAGGCCGGCGGGGGTGTCGTCGGTCTCTCCCGCGAGGAGGTCGGCGTAGCCGTCGCCGTTGGTGTCGGGGCCGACGGAGAGGGAGCGGTCGGCCCAGGAGCTCGACAGGGGAGTGCAGGGTCCGTCGTCGTAGATCCGGGGCTCGTCCTTGGGACCCAGCACCACGTCGCCGGTGATCGGTCCGTGCAGGACGTAGATGTCCCCGGATCCCCAGTAGCCCCCGCCGACGACCACGTCGTCGTAGCCATCGCCGTCCAGGTCCCCGGGCCCTTCGATGGCTGTGCCGAACCCCCCCCAGCCCGAGGGGCCGGGGAGGGTCACGTCGGCGTGGGCGGGGTCGAGGACCCCGGTGGCGGGCCCGAACCAGCCGAAGACGGAGCCCTCGTAGCCGTAGCCCCAGCCGTCGCCCGGGGCGCCGAAGAGGATGTCGTCGAGACCGTCGTCGTTCATGTCGCCGGCGGTGGAGAAGTACCGGCCGGAGCGCCAGGCGGTGCCGTCACCGTAGAAGGTGGCGGTGGCGTCCTCGGTGGCGAGGGTGCCGGACAGGGCGCCCTCCACGAGGTAGGCGTGGTCCTCCTGGTGGACCCCGAAGAGCACGCCGTCCAGGCCGTCGCCGTCGGTGTCGCCAGCCCGCTCGGTGGAGGTCGCTCCTTCTTCGAACTCCAGCACCGCCGCGGAGAGGCCCACGGTGCCGTTCACGGGACCGGGAACCACGTGCCAACCGGCGCCGACGTCAGGGAGTCCGTCACCGTTCCAGTCACGGAGGATCGCGATCGACCCCCCGGGGTCGCCCCGGGCGACATCACCCACGAGCGTGTCTCCGGACCCGTCCAAGGCCACCGTCCCGCTCGGCGCCCCAGCACAGGTCTCGTCTACCTCCTCGTCGCAGTCCTCGTCCCGCCCGTCGCAGGTCTCCTCCGCGTCGGGGAATACCGCCGGGTCCTCGTCGTCGCAGTCTGTGCCGTCGGACACGGAACCCGGAGGAGGCTCGCAGGAGGCCTGCCCGGTGGCCGGGTCGCCGTAGCCGTCGGTGTCCGTGTCTTCGTACCAGGTCGAGGCCGACGCCGGATCGAGGCTGTCGTCCCTGTCGTCCACGTCGCCGTCGCAGTCGTTGTCGACGCCGTCGGTGTGGTTGTCGAACAGCATGATGTTGCCCCCGGGCTCGAACCAGGCGTGGTGCTGGTTGTTGAAGCTGGCTGGCGAGACGGTCGAGCCCGACTCGGTCCAGTCGCCGTCCGAGGTGAACTCGTTGTCGCCGTAGAGCTCCCAGGTCAGCGAGCCGTCGTCGCCGTCCACCAGGATCAGGCGGTGAGGGTGCAGGAGGAGCCGACGGAGCAGGTCGTGCTGCTGGTGCCGGTGACCTGCTCGCTGGAGCGGGACTTGGTGCAGCCCGTGCCC
>CAZCVP010000010.1:45159-65807 GCA_964501915.1 uncultured Enterobacterales bacterium | reverse complement strand
GGGGGGGGGTGTCGGTGGCGGTGTCGGTGTCGGCGGAGTCGACAGCCGTGTCGTCACCGCCGCTGCAGGCCGCGGCCATCAGCAGCGTCAGGGCGGACATTCCGAGGAGGGTGCGGACCATGGGCATCTCCGAGTCGGGGCCCCCCTTCCTAACGCTCCTACCAGCGGACCTTCGTCGACCAGCGTCCGGCGCCGAACTCGACCCGACCTTCGACCTTCAGGGCCTTCAGGACCGTCACCACCTCCGACTCGCCGAGATCCCCGTAGGGCGAGCGGTGGATGGCCCCCGCCACCAGGACGCTCTGCTTGATGCCGCGGGAGCCGTAGTGGCTGAGACGCTCGAGCACGTCGTCGCGAACCCAGACCGCTCTGCGCGTGTCCTTGGGCTTCGGCGGTGGCCGCGGTGTGCCGCCGGCGCGGCTCCGACGCCGGGTCGGCGCCCTCACGGCGGGCACCGTGGTCCGGCGGGCAGCCGGCCTCTCCCGGACCGTGATCGCCGCCGGATCCTCGGTCTCGAAGAGCGCGACGAGCTGCTCCAGCCTCTGCACGACGAGGGGCGTCTGGTCGGTGAGCGCACGCTCGAGCACCGCGCCGCGCAGGGTCTCCGGGACCCGCCCGGGGGCGACCTCCAGCATGTCGGCCACGAAAGCGGCCAGGCGGGTGCCGTCGGGCAGGTCGCTGACCTCGCGGACCATCTGGTCCCTGAACTTGCGCAGGTCGCGCGACAGGGCGCCGGTGATCTTCTCGCTCTCGGACAGCGCGAGCAGGTCGCACACGGACCGGGGATCGAGCTTGACCAGCGGCTTCCGGATGAGGTCCTGTGCCAACACGGACAGAGTGACGGGATCGGCGTCCCTCAGGCCCTCCACGTGGGCTCGCGCCATGCATCCTCCTGGACTGCTGCGCACCCTAACGCGGGTTCCGCGACACCTGGGTTACGGCTGGTCACCGAGGAGGCCTGGATGCGCATCACGAGGGTCTACACCCGCAGCGGCGACAAGGGCAGCACGGGCCTCGTGGACGGCACCCGCGTCCCCAAGAACCACCCCCGCATCGCCGCATATGGCACCGTCGACGAGCTCAACGCCGTCCTGGGCCTGGTGCGGACCTGGAACCGCTCCGGCCCCGACGAGGCCCGGCAGCGCATCGACGACCTGCTCGAGACCCTGCAGCACGACCTCTTCGACCTCGGGGCCGACCTCGCCACGCCGTCGGGCGTCGAAGGCGCGCTGCGGATCTCCGACGACGCCACGCGAGCCCTCGAGGATCGGATCGACGAGCTGAACGCGGCCCTGCCCCCGCTGGAGGAGTTCATCCTCCCGGGTGGAGGCTCCGTGGGCGCCCTGCTGCACCAGGCCCGCACGGTCTGCCGCCGAGCCGAGCGGGAGCTCCTCACCCTGATGGACGCCGACCCCGAGGTGGACGCCGGTCCCCTGCGCTACCTCAACCGCCTCTCGGACCTGCTCTTCGTGCTCGGGCGCTGGGCGGCCCGTGCCCTCGGGGAGCCGGAGTTCTCCTGGAAGCGGGGCCGCTGAGGAGCGCTCAGAACTCCCAGGTACGACCGACCACCGCGCCACCGTCCAGGGCGATGCCCCACCAGCCCACGCCGAGCCCGACGACCACCAGGCCCCCCGACGCCACGACGAGGCCGTTGGTGAACCGGCGGTACTTGGTCAGGTCGTCCTCGGAGTTGGCGGTGTTGAAGGACTGCCGGGTGAAGTAGCTGCCGGCATAGGCGCCGCCCGCGGCCAGGAACCCCACGATGCCCACCGCGATCGCCGGCTTCTTGCCCCTCGGCGCGACCCGGTCCACGACCGTGATGTCCTCGGCGGCGTAGGGGGCGTCCTCGGCGACCTTGCCCCGGCCCTTCTTCTTGCCGCTGTCCTCACCCTCCTCCTGCTCGATCTCACCCTCCTCCAGGAACTGCTCCGGGAAGGCGTTGCCGGTGATGATCCAGGTCCCGAGGTGCCCTTCGGCGTCGCTGATGTGCTGGAGCACGTGGTAGCGCTCCAGGGTGGCCCGGGGCTGGGTGATGAACTCCCCGTCCAGGAAGAGCACGCTGCCTTCGGGCACCACCAGGGTCATGCCCTCGACCAGGGAGTCCGGCGCGTCGGCCTTGGTCCGCTCGCTCTCGTAGACCATCCGATAGGGGTCGCTCCCCTCCATCTCGACCGCACCCCACTCGAAGTCCGGGTCCAGCTCCCGGGCGGTGCGGGCCCAGCGGCGGGCCTTGGGCTCGTCGCCGCTGCGGTAGGCGAGCAGCGACACGATGCGGTAGGTCGAGGCGAGCCCCAGGAGGGGCAGCTTCTCGCCCAGGCACTGGAGCCCGCGCTCGAGCTGCTCGGCGGCGGCGATGAAGCCCGCTGGATCGTCGATGCTCAGCGCCACCTGGGAGGACTGCAGGTCCCCCATCAGGTCCTGGGCGGGGTAGGACTGGGTGCACTGGCCCCAGGCCGTCAGCGGCAGGCACCAGACCACGAAGGCCGCGAGCAGGGTGCGAAGGGTCACGATCCTCTCCGGGACGAGACGCACACTCTATACCGGACGGATCAGGACGATGACGTCCCCGGGCTCCACCGTGGCTCCGTCCTCCACCAGCCAGCGGGCGATCGTGCCCGCTCGTGGCGCCTTGACGGGGTTGTAGGTCTTCATGACCTCGATGAGCGCGACGACGTCGCGGGCCTCCACCTCGGCACCGGTCGGGGCGAAGAGCGGGCGATCCGGCGAGGGACGCAGGTAGACCGCGCCGGTCATGCCCACGGACAGCGGCACCAGCCCCTCCTCGACGTCCTGGTCCGCGCCGACGGCGTGCTCCGGCGGGTCGCCCAGCTCCAGGAGCACGCTGCCATGCTCCACGGGGACCCGATCCGCCGCGACGGCCGCGACGGCGTGGCCCACACAGGACACCGGCGCGAGCACCGCCTGCCAGCGATCCGCCCGGCGCAGCCGACCGATGCGAAGGCCGGCCCGGAGCACGGTGCCGGGAGCGACCTCGCAGACCCAGGTGCCCACCGTGGGGCTGATCACGGTGGCCTCGCGGAAGGAGGCGGTCAGGGGAGGCCGGGGCACAGGACCTCCAGGTCGTGCAGGGACCAGATGCGGGGGTTCTTCACGCGGCGATAGCCGGTGGCCTGGTAGCTGCTCTCCACCAGGGCCTCGAGCCAGGACCGCAGCTCGGCGACGGGCACCACCTCGTCGGTGTCCATGCGGCTCGCCGCCGCGACCGGGTCCATGTCGGCCTCGATGCGGGCGGCGGTGGCCGCCATGCCCGCCTCGATCGCCGCCCGCTCCTCGGGGTCCTCGGTGGAGATGTTGAAGTCGTCGTCCAGCTTGCTGTTGTAGGCCGCGATCGCCAGGGTGCGGCCCTCCATCACCGCCTGGCGCGTCAGGGGCGTCGAGAGCTGTAGGGCGGGGTCGTAGGGCAGGCCGCTCATCGCGTAGTAGCCAGCACCGGAGGCGCGCCGGAGCAGCACCGTGAACACCGGGGCCCTGGTGGTGCTGTTGGTGTAGATCAGCGAGGATCCGTAGCCGAGCAGCCCCTGGGCCTCGGCCTGGACCCCGATGTCGAAGCCGGCGATGTCCTGGAGCCAGATCAGCGGGAGGCCGTCGGCGTCGCAGGCCCGGGAGAAGGCGGCGAGCTTGGCGATGCCGGGCCGATACAGGATGCCTCCGGGACGGTACTGACCCGGCTGGTCGGGGTCCTCGGCGGGCGCGAGCTGGTTGGCGGCGAAGGCGGTCCAGAGCCCGCCGACCCGGCCCACGCCCACCACCACCTCCTGGCCGATGCCTGGCAGTACCTCGTGGAAGAGCGAGCCGTCGACCAGGCGCGCCAGGACCTGGCGGATGTCGTAGGTCTGGCGGTGGTCGGCGGGGAAGAGCGCCGAGAGCTCCTCGGCGGCGAAGCGCGGCGCCTCGGCCGCCACCCCGTGGCGGTGGAAGGCGGCGCCGCTGTCGGGCAGGCGGGCGACCTCCTCGCGGAGGCGGGCCAGGCAGGTCGGGTCGTCGGGCACCCGCACGTCGGCGCAGCCCGACTGGTGGACGTGGACCTCGGGTCCGCCGATGTCCAGCGAGGTCAGGTGCAGCGACTTGGCGCCCTTGATCAGCGCCGCACCGGCGATGACCATGTAGGCGCCCTCGGTCATGTAGACCCGGTCGCTGATGATCGGCATGTAGCCGCCACCGGCGATGCAGTCGCCGAACACCCCGGCGATCTGGGGCACCCCGGCGTCGCTGAGCAGCGAGTTGCACTTGAAGATGTGGCCGGCCCCGCGGGCCCCGCTGAAGGACTTCGCCTGCTCCGGCAGGAAGAGCCCCGAGCAGTCCACCAGGTAGACCACCGGCAGGCGCAGCCTCAGGGCCAGCTTCTGGGCCCGCTGGATCTTCTCCGGGGTCTTGGGCCACCAGGCCCCCGACGCCACGGTGTTCTCGTTGGCGATGACCACGCACCAGCGCTCGCAGATCCGCACCAGGGCCGTCACCACGCCCGCGCCGGGGGCCGGCTTCCGGCTGCCCTCGAAGTCGACGCCCCAGTTCACCAGGGTGCCGAACTCGTGGACCGGGGTGCCCGGGTCCTTCAGCGTGTCGATGCGCTCCCAGGTCGTGAGCTTGCCCTTGGCGTGGACCCGCTTCACGTACTTGGGGCCCCAGCCGGCCCGGGTGGCCGCCAGCTTCTCCGACAGGGCGCCGTCCAGCTCCGCCATCCGGGAGAGGTTCCGGGCCTGCTCCGAGGTGCCGAGGGTGGTGCTCAGGTCGTCGCCGATGCTCTCCAGCCAGAGTCGTGCCATCAGGTCCCCCGCGCCAGCAGGCCGACCAGGGTGGTGGTGTCGTAGTCCCCGGAGATGAAGGCGGGCTCCTCGAGGATGCGCAGGTGCACGCCGATGGTGGTCGGGACCCCGGTGATGCGCATCGCCGACAGGGCGCCGGAGAGCCGCCGGCGCGCCTGCTCCCGGTCCGCACCGTGGGCGATGACCTTGCAGATCATCGAGTCGTAGTGCGGCGGGATGGCGTCGCCGGCCCGCAGGTGGGTGTCGACCCGGATCCCCTCCCCTGTGGGCAGCTCCAGCACCTCGACGCGTCCCGGAGTGGGCGCGAAGTCGCGGTCCGGGTCCTCGGCGTTGATGCGGGCCTCGATGGCGTGGCCGTTGGGGCCCGCAGGCGCCTCCGGGAGCCGTTGGTTGGCGGCCACCCGGAGCTGCCACTCGACCAGGTCCACGCCACAGACCTCCTCGGTGACGGGGTGCTCGACCTGGAGCCGGGTGTTCATCTCCATGAAGTAGAGCTGGCCCGAGGGCGCCCGCAGCATCTCCACGGTGCCGGCGCCGCGGTAGCCGAGCCCGACCGCGGCGCGGGCCACGCGGGCTCCGAGGTCGGCCCGCTGGGCCACGGTGACGGCCGGCGAGGGGCTCTCCTCGAGCAGCTTCTGGTGGCGGCGCTGGATCGAGCACTCCCGCTCGCCCAGGTGGGCGGCGTGCCCCCAGGCGTCGGCGACGACCTGGAACTCGATGTGGCGACCGCCTTCGATCAGGCGCTCCATGTACAGCGTCGGGTCGCCGAAGGCGCCGCGGGCCTCGGCCACGCAGCTCTCCCACGCCTCGTCCAGCACCCCGGGCTCGAACACCCGGCGCATGCCCCGTCCGCCGCCGCCCGAGGCCGCCTTGAGCAGCACCGGGTAGCCGAGGTCCTCGGCCAGGGCCCGGGCCTCGTGGACGGTGTCCAGGGCCCCGTCGCTGCCGGGGATGACCGGCAGGCCCAGCGAACCGGCGCTGCGGCGGGCTTCGATCTTGTCGCCCATGCGGCGCGTGACGCTCGACGGCGGACCGATGAAGGTCAGCCCGGCGGCCTCGCAGCGGGAGGCGAAGGCCGCGTTCTCGGCCAGAAACCCCCACCCCGGGTGCACCGCCGCCGAGCGGGTGCGCACCGCCGCCTCCAGGATGGCGTCCATGTCCAGGTAGCTGCGGGCCGCCGGGCCGGCGCCGATGCAGACCACCTCGTCGGCCTCCGAGAGCCAGCCCAGCTCGCGGTCGGCCTCGGAGCACACGGCGACGACTTCGATCCCCAGGCGGCGGCAGGTCCGGAGCACACGTGCCGCCACCTCGCCCCGGTTGGCGACGAGGATGCGCCGGAACATCAGGTCGACAGCTCGGCCGCGAGCAGCTTGCGGGCCAGGCCGCCGTCGACCTCGCCCTTGTGGGCCCGCATCAGCGCCCCCATCGCCTTGCCCAGCTCGCGCGGGCCGGTGGCGCCGGTGGTGGCGATCGCCTCTCTCACCCAGGCCAGGGTCTGGGCCTCGTCGGCGAGCTGGGGCAGGTAGGTGTCGATGAGGGTGGCGTCGTACTCCTCGGCCTCGGCGAGGTCGACCCGGTCCGCCTCCCGGTAGGAGGACGCCGCGTCGAGCCGCTGCTTGCGGGTCCGGCGCAGGATCGCCAGCGCCACCTCGTCGGTCAGCGCCTTGCCGCTCTTCTCGGCTTCGATCATCGAGGCGCGGATCAGGCGCAGGGCACCCACCCTCGGCTTGTCTTTGGCCTTCATCGCCGTCTTCAGGTCGGCGACGATGCGATCCGGCAGGGTGGCGGACATCCGGTGCCTCCGTGTGGGAGGAGGCGGGTATCGCGGCCGGGGACTCCTCGCAGGCGCTCTCGGTCACGGTCGAGCGGTCCTCGCCGTAGCGGGCGAGGGTGCTCCGGGGGCGCGATCCCTCGAAGACGGCGGGCATCGCAGCGCGGTGTGCGGTCAGCCCACAGCGGTCAGCGAACAGCACGCAGCTTCCCGAGGAAGGAGGCCAGCATTCGCTTCACCTCGGTCGTCTGCTCGGGTAGGCGCTGGTGCGTCTTCGTATCCAGGAACCGAGGTCGCGCGCTAGGAGGGGCGGCGCCGCACTGCGGAGTTCTCCGGCGATTCCGTAGGCCGGCGCCCGTCTTTGCCCGCTTGAGACGAGGTGCGGTGCCCCCCCCCCGAGGTTCAGACCTGCAGCAACGGAAGGCCGGCGAAGTACCCGCGAAGGTAGCCCCGGTCGACCGTGGCGAGCCGATCGGCCTGGATCTGCGCGTGGGCAGCGACCAGGAAGTCCGAGACCAGGTGCTCATGGGGTCCGCCAGCGTCCCGGTACCGGCGGAAGGACTGCCCGGCCTGCCACGCGGAGGAGGGCGAGATCGACTCGAAGGACACTCCGAGCTTCCGCAGCGCCTCCTGGAGGTGGGCCTCGGCCTCGAAGGCCGGGGCGAGCTCGGCGTAGACCACGTCGCAGATGACCAGCAGGCCCTCGCGGCGCGCCTGGATCAAGCGGTCCAGCCAGGACCTCCCGTCGGGCTCCTCGTTGAAGACCGCGACCAGGACCGAAGTGTCGATCGCCGTCTTCACTCGACCCCAGGCGGCAGCTCCACGGGGCCGCGCGTCTCGTCGACCCACTCGCCGGAGCTGCGCCCCAGGGCGCCCTTGGTACAGCCGAGGACCGAGCGCATCTCGTCCTCGTCGAACACCAGGACCGCCTTCAGGAAGGGCGCCTCCTCGTCGAAGTCGAGGACCTGCCCGGGCCGCAGCCCCAGCCTCTCGCGGATCCGCGCGGGGATGGTGATCTGCCCCTTGCTGGTAAGGGTCGCCTTCATGGAGACAATGTAAGGCGTCGGGGTAAGGAGGTAGATCCCGACGCCGTGCCAGGGCCGACCCCTACTCGCAGGCGCCCTCGATCACGGCCGAGGGGTCCTCGCCGTAGCGGGCGATGGTGCCCCGGTCTCCGGCACCGAAGAGATCGCCCCCGACCCAGTAGACCTCGTCGGCGTGCTTCCACACGCCGTGGAAGTGCTGGTTGGTGACCGGCAACAGTGGCTGGGTCCAGGACTCGGTCTCCGAAGACCAGGTCGCGGTGGTGCCGAAGTGCCCGGCCACGTGCACGTCCTCACCCTCGGCGGTCCAGACCCCGTTGAGCGGCTGTCCCACCCCGGCGGTCGTGACCTCCTCCCAGCGATCCCCGTCGTAGTGGAGCATCATCGAGGACGTCATGCCGCCGACGGCCCAGACGTCGTCGGTGTCGTTGCGACCGCGCACGGTCAACAGCCGGATCCCGCTCCAGCCGCGCTCCGCGTCCGCGGCCACGGTCTCCTCGTAGAGCTGCCCGTCGTCGTCCAGCAGCCACACGGTGTCGTGGGCGACCAGCTCGTCGCCGACGAGCTGGTAGATCTGCTGCTCGCCGACCATCCAGCCGTCCCAGACCTTGAAGAGCATCAGCGACAGCTCGGAGTGGAGCTCCCAGGTGCCGTCGGTGCGCCTCCAGACCTCGCCATAGGGCTCTCCAGAGCCGGCCTCGCCGCCGACGGCCCAGACGGTGCCGTCGTCGGCCGCCCACACCCCGAAGAGCGTCGCGTCGGTCTCGACGTCCTCCACCGTGCGCACGCCGTCCACGTCGTGGAGGATGCGCCCGGCGAAGCCCACCGCGTACCACTCCCCCACCCGGGGTCCGTGGATCCACCACAGGCCCCGGTCGTGGGCCTCGGTCTCCACGCAGAGCTCGCCGTCCCGCCAGTGGGTCACCGTGCCCGGGCCGCTGCCCAGGCTGCCCCCGACAGCCAGCATCTGCTCGCCGTCGGTCCAGGCGCTCAGGAGCATGCCCGAGCTGAGCTCGTCGGCCATCAGGCTGAAGCCGGGACCGGTCGCGGTGGTGCCGCTGTCGGAGTCCAGCCCCGAGTCGTCGCCCGTGCCGTTGCAGGAGGGGCCGGCACAGGCCAGCAGGAGCAGGGCCGTCATCGTCGGGTTCACTCGTCCACCTCCACTTCGAGGGCTCGATCTCGACGCTCGGCCGGCACCGGCCCGGTCCCGTGGTGTACCCACTCGGTCAGCGGGTTGCCGTCCTCATCGAGCGCCTGCAGGGGATCCACGGGATCTCCATCAGGGTTCTCCAGCCACCACTCCCCGGTCCCGTACCCGTAGACCCCCTTCACCCGGGCCCACTCCTCGGGGGTGTCGGCGGTGCGGTGACAGGTGCTGCAGGCGGGAGGTGACGCCGTGACGGTGTGCTGGAAGAAGGGGTTGAAGCCGGAGTTGGCGTCGCTGAGCGCCGTCTGCCGGTGCTTGCCGCGCTTGTCCCCCTCGCCCACCAGCTTGTCGCTCTCGTAGTCCTCGACGGTCATCTGGACCTGCTGGGAGGGCACCACCCGCTGGATGCGGCCGTCGGAGCGCACGCCGAGCATCGTGTGGTCGATGCTGTAGTCCTCGCGCTTGCCGCTGACCTGGCCCTGGCTGGCGTGACCGGTCTGCTTGTCGACCTGGTCCCGCTCCATGTTCACGTTGACGTGGCAGCCGATGCAGTACTGGTTGTAGCTGGTGTGGCAGGTGTCGCAGGTCAGCGCCTCGGCGTGGGTCCAGTCGTGCTCGTCGGGCGCCATGGCCTCAGCCATGCGGTCCGAGGCCGTGCCGTCGGCGAGCATCCGGGCCGGCTGCGGCACCACGTGCTCCGCGCCGTCCACGATGCCCGTGAGCACGACCTCCCCGCTGCTGCCCGTGGAGAGCTGGGGCAGGACCCGCCCGTTCAGGGTGCGGTAGAGGCCGGAGGCGTCGGGCAGCGCGGCGCTGCGCACGGTGCCGTGGCAGTCCTCGCAGCGCAGGTCGACCTGCAGCTTGCTGGTGCTGTAGAGCCGCCCGGTGCCGTGCACGTCGGTGCCCACGTGGCAGTCGGCGCAGTGCATGCCGGCGGCGAAGTGCACGTCCGGCGGGGTCTCGTCGTAGTCGTTGGTCGTGTCCTCGTCGAGCACGTAGTAGCCGCTCTCGTGGCCGTAGGCGTTGACGTTCCACAGCTCGGCGTTGGGCGGGTTCTTGTCGGCGCCGAAGCCGCCCTCGCGGATGCCCTGGAAGAGCAGGCCGATGCGGCCCCCCTGGAAGTGGCAGGTCGCGCACTGCACCGTGGGGATCGCCGTGGTGATCTCGTGCTTCTTGGGGTAGGTCGGCACGCCCTGGGGGATGGTGACGTCGCCTCCCTCGTAGACCCCGTCCTTGCCGTAGAGCACGTGGCAGGCGGAGCAACCCGAGGACCGGTACTGGTAGAGCGAGGTCTGGGGCGGGTAGCCGGCGGCGTGGCAGGTGTTGCAGCTCTTGGAGAGGTAGTGGGCGTAGCCGTACTCCTCCACGAGGGCGAGATCGCCGTCGGCGATGGCGGCCTGCATCGCCTCGTCCGAGGGCGGCGGCAGGGTCTCCAGCTCGCAGACGGTGCCGGGCAGGGCTTCGGGATCGCAGTCCGGGTCGACAGCCGGGTGGGAGCCGTAGATCGCGTCGCGGTCCTGGTAGCCGCCGAGGAAGAGCGTCGGCATGTAGTGGCCGGCGTTGGTCGTCATGATCGACGTGCGCAGGCGCTCGACGTGCTCGGCGTGGCAGAGCCCGCAGCTCTCGTCGTTGACCCGGATGTCCCCCGGGTTGATGAAGCGCACGTAGGCGGGATCCAGCGCCGCGAGCTGATCGGGGGCGAAGTCCTTGATGTAGCCCTCCTGGGCCGGCGGCAGGCCGTCGCCCCGGACCTCGGCCCAGTCTCCGGGCACCGCCACGTGGGCGCACTCCTCGGTCGTGGCCTCGCCGTCGCCGCCGTGACAGATCACGCACTCGTCGGCCTGGACCGGACCGTGGGCCTGCTCGATGCCGACGTGGCAGCCCACACAGCCGTCCCCGTCACCGGTCCAGGTGCCGCAGGGATCGCTGGAGTCGTCCGGGTCACCCGGGCAGGCGAAGAAGACCAGGCTGAGCGCGAAGAGAGACATCATGTCCGATCCTCAGAATTCGATGACGACTTCGACGTGGCCCTCGGCGTAGTTGCCGCCGGCGTCCGTCACGCCGACCAGCATGTCGATGGTCTCCCCATCGAGCACGGCCAGGTCGTTGTCGGTCTGGTAGATGTCGGGGTCGAAGCCGACGACGGTGCCCCAGACCCGTCCCTGGGTCGAGCCGTCGTCGTTCTCGGTGCAGTAGAGGGTGAGGCCCTCGCTGACGAAGGAGCCCTGGACCACCCCGTTCCACCAGGGCTCGAGCAGCACGTCGACCACGCTGTCGCTGCCGGCGTACAGCCCCAGGGTCTGGGCCGCGACCTCGACGCCCTGGCCACCCTGGGGGGCCGCCACCAGGCGGACCTCCTGGCCAGGGGTGAGCGGCGTGAAGAGCTGCCCACCGAGCACACCGAGCTCGACCGAGCGGTCCTCGGAGGCGACGCAGCCGTCTAGTGGAGGGGCCGCGGAGTCGTCCGCGGAGTCGTCGCCCGTGCAGGCGAGAAGGAGCAGGCCGGTCAGCATGGCGGCCACACTAGCCGGACTCGGCGACTTCGCCAACTTCGTCTGTGTCGGGACGGTGCCGAAACCACATCAAGAGCCCGATCCCGGCGGTGAACATCACCAGGGATCCGTACTGGGCCGGGGTCAGCCCCCCCCAGCGCACGTCGGCGTTGGGCAGGTCCGTGTTGCGCAAGAAGTCCAGCCCGAAGCGCGTGGGTGCGTAGAGCAGGCACCAGAGCACCGTGAACGAGCCCGCCCGAAGCTGGGGCCCCTTCTTCCAGAGCCAGACGAAGAGCAGGCAGATGCCGAGCACGGCGAGCGCCTCGTAGAGCGCCACGGCGTGGCGGGGGCCGCGGACCGGGTAGTCGATGGCCAGCAGCCACTCCGAGGGCCTGCCGATGTGGTCGTGGACGGCGAAGCAGCCCAGGCGTCCGAAGAACCAGCCCGCGGGAAACCCGAACATGAGGGTGTCGGCGTGGCGCCAGAAGGGGCGCTTGCGCACCACCCTGTAGAACAGGATGATCCCGATGACGGCGCCGAGGAAGCCACCGTTGGACGAGAAGCCGGCCCAGACCTCGAGCAGGATGTAGGGGTCCTCCTCCAGCAGGTGGGGGTTGTAGGCGAGCACGTGGACGAGGTGGCCGACCACGAAACCCATGGCCACGGTGAACACGCCGCCGTCGACCACGTCCCGGGTGTCGAGCCCCTGGCTGATGCCCCGCGCCCGACTCAGCTCCAGCCCGGCGATGAAGCCCAGGCACACCAGGGTGGCCCAGGGATCGATCGGGATCTTCCAGAGGTAGATGACCTTCGCCTGCCAGTAGGGGATCAGCAGTGGCAGCGCACCCGACATCGTCCCTCATCACCCGCGCGGTGGAATAGACTGCTAACGCTTCGCCGAGGTGCGTCGATGTCGGTCATCACGAGGGACATCCTGCTGGAGGGCTTCCGTCGCAAGGACGTCTTCGAGTGGATGTCGCAGCCCGCCAACCACGAGCGCATGCTCGCCGGCGCCTTCGGAGAGGTGAAGGCCTCGGGGGCTCGTACCTGGGACGTCATGGTCGACGCCCGGCCGGTCGCCAGGCCGCTGGGCTATGTCTTCGAGTCCGCGGACTCCTCCCACCGGGGCCGGCGCATCCTCTGCCGCACGACCGGCCGCCGCACCGAGGGCAAGCTCAACTACTCGCTGCGCACGCCCCGCGGCAGCAACAACACCCTGGTCACCCTGCACGCCGACTACGATCCGGGCCGGCTGGTGGGCAAGCTGCTGGACACCAGCGGGCTGCGCCAGGCCCTGGAGAGCCACTACCAGGCGCTGCTCGACACCCTGGGCGCCGAGCTCTCCCGAGACCTCGGCTGACCATCCGGGGCTTGACGGCCCACCCCGTCTCGGGGAATGGATGAAGGAGACGGTCCCCGGTTTTCCACGTGGGGGCACCGGGAGAGAGCTTGGGGATCCTGTTCGCGCTGCTGCCGGCCCTGCTGGCTCGAGCCCCCGAGCACGCCCAGCACGCCGAGCTGGACCTGCTGCGACCCCACGAGGGCTCGGCCAAGGTCTACGTCCAGGCCACCATGCCCGACGGCGAGCCGGCCCTGTTCATGGTCGACACCGGCGCCGGGGTCTCGATCCTCAGCAAGGGGCTGGCCACTCGGCTGGACCTGACCCTGGAGACGCCGCGCGGCTTCATCACCGGCCTCGGCGGCGAGTCGCCCCTCACCCGCACCGTGCTCCCCTACCTGGAGCTCGGTGGGCAGAGGGTCGAGGACCTCACGGTGGCGGTGGGCGTGGCGGGCATGCCCAGCCACGCCGGCCTGATGCCCCTCGACGGCATCCTGGGCAACGACATCTGGGAGGACTTCGTCCTGGTGGTCGACTACCCGGCCAGCGTGCTCGAGCTCCACGCCCCCGGCACCTATGCGATGCCCGACACCTCGATCGCGATGTCCACCGAGGGCGCGTTCCCCCGCGTCCAGACGACCCTGACCGCGCCCACCGACGGCGAGCCCATCGTCCGCAAGATCTGGCTCGAGGTCGACACCGGCGCCCACGGCGTGCTGCTGTCGGGGCCCACCGGGCTGGGCTTCGAAGCCGTCGCCTCCGAGGGGGTGGAGATCATCTACGGCGTCGGGGCCGGACCCCACGTGCCGGCGTCGCACTTCTACCGGACCACCCGTCGCATCCCGCTGGACAGCGTCCGCATCGGGGAGGTCGAGATCACCTCGGCGGGGCCGGCGACCTGGATCAACTACGGCGGCGGGGCCCGCATCGGCCCCGATGGCCTGGCGGGCCTGTTGGGCCACGACGTGCTGGGCGAGCACCGGGTGGTCTTCGACTACCCCGGGGACCGCTTCGCGATGACGGAGAGCGAGCGCCCGCCGCGCATGCTCAACGGCCACGAGGTGCTGCTGGCCCAGGACCGCGCCGCCTTCGGCCGCAGCCGGGACCGTGGCTACCTCCGCGCCCGGCTGCTGATCGGGCTCGGGGAGAACCAGCAGGCCTCGGCCGAGCTGTCCCGCTACCTCCGGCGCCACCCCGAAGACCGGGAGGCCCGCGTCCTCGAGGCCCGGCTCTTGCGCTCGACGGGAGACCTGGAGGCGTACCGGCAGCGCATCGTCGAGCTGGGGCCCGCGGCCCTGGTGGAGCTGGGCGAGATCGTCGGCGCGGTGAACCTGGAGCTGCGGCATGGGAACCCGGGGGCTGCCCGCGCCTTCGCCGAGGGCGCCGTCGCCGCGGCGCCCGAGGCCGACGACGCCCAGATCGCCCTCGCCGACGTCCTCCTCCACGAAGGAGACCTCGGTGCCGCCCGCCGGGCCCTCGGAACCGCCGTGGAGCTCCAGGGCAACCCCGACTCCCAGCTCCTGCGACGGGCCCGAGTCGCCCTGGCCGAGGGCGACCCCGTCGCTGCGCTGGCGCTGTTGCGCACGCGGGTCCGGCTCTACCCGTCCGAAGGGGACACCTTCTGGTTCTACGGGCTGGCCGCCTCCCAGCTCCAGGAACCCCTGGCGCTGGACACCTTCCGCGTCGACCTGGAGCATGCCCTGGAGCGCCTGCACCCCGACGTCCAGCCCCTGGACTTCGCCGCCGCCGCCTACGCCCTGCTCGGCGAGGCGGACCGGGCCCGCGAGCTCATGGAGCGGGGCATGGACCGGGACTGCAAGGACCTGGAGGGCCCCAGCGCCGACAACTGCATCGCCTGGTACCAGGCGATGGCCGGCGCGGAGCTCACCACCGCACTGGCCCGGAGCCAGGCGGCGGTCGAGGCGGAGCCGGCCCGCGCGGAGTTCCAGGACACCCTCGCCGTCGTCCACCTGGCCCGGGGCGAGCCCGAGCAGGCCCGGCTGCCGGCCAGCACGGCGGCCTGGCTGCGCCCCGACGACATCTACCACCTCTGGCAGGCGGACAGGATAGGACGGGAAGAGGGCGGCCGAGGCTACTAGCAGCCGCCCGGAGGGCCGATGCGCACGCTCCTGCTACTCCTCTTCCCGCTGCTGCTGGCCGCCGCGCCGGAGGTGGCGACCGTGGTGAGCGTCTACGACGGCGACACCTTCACCCTGGCCACCGGCGACAAGGTCCGCCTCCAGTGGATCAACACCCCGGAGCTGCGTCCGGCCGAGGCCTACGGCATCGAGGCCCGCGACGCGGCGGAGTCCTTCCTCGCCAGCGGCAAGGTCACCCTGACCTATGGGAGCGTCGAGCGGGACGGCTACGGACGCCTGCTCGCGGCGGCGGCCGTCGACGACCGCTGGCTCGCCGAGCACCTGCTGGAGCAGGGACTGGGGCACCTGTTCCTGATCCCGCCGGTCGACGGCGTGGACATCGACGCCCTGCTCGCGGCCCAGACCAAGGCCCAGGAGGCCCACCGGGGCATCTGGAGCACCGACCGCTACCAGGGCACCCTCCACATCACCTCGTTTCACGCCAACGCCAGCGGCGACGACCGGGAGAACATCAACGGCGAGTACCTGCGGGTCTGCAACGTCAGCGCCCGCCCGGTCAACGTCGACGGCTACCGCATCGCCGACGCCTCCGGCAGCTCCTGGGTGTTCCCGTCGATGGTCGTCCCGCCGGGCCACACCTTCAAGATCCACTCCGGCGTCGGCGAGGCCCAGCTCGACCCCCGCAGCCAGCTCGCCATCTTCCTCGGCAACGACATGCCGATCTGGAACAACAAGTACGACCGGGCTGTGATCTACGACCGCTTCGGGCGCGTGATGGACGCCCGGGAGCACAAGCCGAAGAAGTACTCGAAGTAGGTGCAGCCCTACCCGTCGTACTCCGCGTTGGTGAAGAACCCCACCCCCTCCCGCGGGCGCATCGGGCTGTCGCGCCGGGCGAAGGCCTCGTCGCGCAGGTACGCCGCCAGGAGCTGGCGCCCGGAGGGGCCGGCCTTGAGGAAGGTCTGCTGCAGCGAGCGATAGACCGTGCCCGGCTCGCCCTCCGGGTAGTCCACGCCGGCGATGCGGTGCAGGGCCTGGTCGAGGAAGTCCTCGTGCTCGGGGCTCACGGGGACCTGCGCCTCATCGAAGATGTCCGACAGCCACTCCAGGTACTCACCGGCCATTCGAGCGTCCTCCCTCGACAGGATGGATGCGGTGCGTAACCGCTCGGCGGTCCTCAGGAGCCCGCGGGCAGGCCCCCACGCAGGCGGGCCATGAGCGGCCTCAGGGAACCGTGGGTCACCCGGCGACAGGCCTCATCGAGGGGGAACCACCGGACCTCCTCGATCCCCTCCAGCGAGGCCGGGTCGAAGCACTCGGGGCACGGGTCGGCCCGCATCAGGTAGACGAACAGCGTCTTCAGTCTGGGCTCTCCGTCCGGGGTCCGGAAGCCGTAGCGGGCCACACCCAGGGTGTGGGTGATGCGCAGTCCCGAGTCGATGCCCATCTCCTCGAGGACCTCGCGCACGGCCGTCTCGCGGGGCGGCTCTCCCGGCTCGAGCTTGCCCTTGGCGATCTCCCAGGTGGCGCCGGAGGCCCTGCGGCAGCTCACGAGCAGCAGCTCGGGACCCTGCTCGGTGTCCCGCACGATGATGCCGCCGGCTGAGAACTGCTCCCGGAAGCCGTCCTGGAGGTTGAGGATGAAGCGGGCCGGCACCTCGTCCGCCAGCCAGAGTCCGTTGCGGCCGCGGCGGAAGCGGATGCCCGCACGTCGCGCCCGGCCGGCGTCGACGTAGAGCACGACGGGCTGGTGGTCGAAGCGATGGGCCACCCGCCAGGCGTGGGCCTCGGTGGCCGAGAGGTAGACCGGCCGGTCACCGGCCACGCGGAGCCTGCGCGCCTCACCGGCCCGCTCGGCCTGGAGCACGGTGCAGCCGTGGAAGAGGATGTCGGGTGGGCGCCCCGCCCCACCGCGGCGACCTCGGCGGCCATCGCTACGGGAGCTTCTGCGGCCACTCGCTTCGGACACGGAACAACCTCGACAGACAGTAAGGAGCCCCAGGACCCACGCACTGTCAAGGTGTCAGTCCGACGTCGAGGTGTCCCGCAGCTTCCGCGCCCGCTCGGGCAGCATCCACGGCCGGCCGTCGACCACGGGGTAGATCAGCGCGCAGGCCGCACACGAGAGGCCCTCCGCGTGGTCGCCGAGCTCACCCCGGCAGACAGGGCACACGAGGAGTGTGCGCAGGCGCGGATCGAGGGGGCGGTCCTGGGGGTCGGCCACGGTCGCATGCTACCGCGGACGCTTCCAGCGATCGTGCAGCCACAGCCAGCCGTGGGGGTGCTCGGCGATGCGCTGCTCGTACCACCAGAGGCAGTAGCGGGTGGCGTCGTCGCTGTCCTCGGGCAGCGGCAGTGGTCCCTCGAAGCGCACGACGTGTCGGCCGGTCCCCTCCCGCCACTGCCACACGGCGTAGACCGGCACGCCGAGCCGCCGCGCCATCACGCCGACCCCTCGCGAGGTCCACGCCGGGCGGCCGAAGAACTGGATCGCCGTGCCCGTGTTCTGCCGCTGGTCGAGGGTCACCACCCCGATCCGGCCCGCGCGCACGCTCGCCATCAGCGCCTTGATGCCGCCGCGGGGGTGGATCAGCTCCGCACCCGCGCGGGCCCGCAGGCCTTCGACCACCTCCGCGGCCCCCGCGTGGGCCGGGGGCAGGACCATGATGCTCAGGGGCATGTCCAGGCAGCGGGCCGCACCGGCGAGAGCGAGGTCCCACGATCCACCGTGGCCGGCCAACAGCAGCGCCCCCTGCCCGGTCCCCACGTGGTCCATCAGGTCGGTGTGGCCCTCGAAGCGCAGGCCCGGCAGCCCGCGGCGGTCCAGGTGCAGCAGCTCGCCGTAGCCGAGCACGATGTCGCCGAAGGACCGCCGCAGGGTGGGGCCCGGGGGCAGGTCGGGGAAGGCCTCGGCGAGGTTGTGCACGGCGAGGGACCGGCGCACGGGCAGCACCGTCCACCAGGCCCAGGCCAGCGCCCGGGACAGCGCGGCGAGCGCCCACAGGGGCACCCGGGCCAGCAGCCAGGCCAGGAGCCGGGTCACGCCAGCACCCCCTCGAGCAGGGCGTCCAGGGTCGCCTCGCCCTCGAGGACCCTCACCTCGAACCGCAGGGCGTTGACCTCGAAGTCGGGTGGCAGCCGAGCGAGGTCCTTCTCGGTGCAGACCAGGGGGCGGGCTCCGGCGGCGCGGGCCAGGGCAGCCAGCTCCTCCGGCGTCCAGGGGTGGTGGTCTCGTGCCGTGTGCCAGCCACGGACCCGGCACCCGGCGGCGACGAGGTCCTCCAGGAAGCGCCCCGGACGGGCGACCGCGGCGAAGGCCACCACCTCCTGCCCCGCCAGCGCGCCGAGAGGGAGCTCCTCTCCGTTGCGCAGCCAGCCCGTGGGCGCTCGGGCCGCCCGCACCCGCGCCAGGCCCGCCGGGGTCTCGGGTCCCGCGCCCGGCGTCATGCACCAGACCAGGTCCGCCCGCGCCAGGGCGGCGAGGCCCTCCCTCCCCTCCCCCATCGGCAGCGGACCGCCTTCGGTCGGGTGGCGCCCGTCGACCACCACCACGTCGAGGTCCCGGTGCAGGGCCCGGTGCTGGAAGCCGTCGTCCAGCACCAGCACGTCGGCGCCCTCGGCCACCGCCGCCCGGGCCCCCGCGACCCGATCCGGGGCGCTCACCACCGGGACGCCCCGCTGGGCGAGCATCGCCAGCTCGTCACCGAGCCAGGCTGCGTCGGGGCTCCGGTGACCGGTGCGGACCCCGCCCGGTCCCCGGCGGCGGTAGCCCCGCGCCACGACCGCCGGGGTGCGTCCCAGGGCGACCAGGCGCTCCACGAGGGCGGCGACCACCGGGGTCTTGCCCACCCCACCGCTGCCGAGGCCACCGACGGAGATCACCGGGACCCCCACCCGGGCCGGCCGTCGCAGGGTCCACCAGGCGGACCGGACGCGCACGACCGCCGACCAGAGCAGCGCGAAGGGCGCCAGGAGGGGACGGTGGGGACGCTCGGGGGGGATCGGGCCGTCCAGGTAGGGACCCAGGGCGGCGGCGATGCGGGCCGGTGCGTCGGCGGCCACCGGCTCGCCGGGGCCGGCTTCGAGCGCCCGGGCGAGGGCACCGGCCAGGGCCTCGGCGCCCGTGGCCTCGAAGACCCGGGCCCCCTCGTAGGCCTCGACGTTGCTCGACCCGTGGGGTCCCCGCACCACCGGCAGGCCACAGGAGACCGCCTCTGCCGGTGAGTGGCCGCCGACCGCGGCGGACAGGGTCCCGCCCACGAAGGCTGCCCGAGCCCGGGGATAGAAGCGCACCAGGTCCCCGACGGTGTCCACGAGCAGGACCTCGGGGGTCTCGAGGTCCGCGGAGCCCTGGCTCCACCGGTGGAACGCCAGCCCCCGGTCACCGAGCAGGCTCGCCACCTCCTCGAAGCGCTCCGGGTGGCGCGGCGCGAGCACCAGCAGGGGCCGTGGATCGAGCGCTGCCCAGGCGTCGAGGAGCACCTCCTCCTCTCCCTCCCGCGTGGAGCCGGCGACCAGCGCCGGTCGCGCCAGCTCCACCGGCTCGGTCGCCACGGGCCCCAGCTTCGGGTCGCCCACCACCTGCACCGGCCCCGGCACGTCGAGCCCCGGCGCCCGGGCCAGCCACAGCGCCACGCAGTCCGCCAGGTCCTCGAAGAGCCCCGGCAGCCAGCGTCTCAGGCGACGCGTCCCCCGTCCCTGGCGGGCGCCCCCCCCCCCCCCCCGGGTGCCCCCCCCGCGCCCCCCCCCGCGCCCGGGCCGCCCCCCCGCGCGCTCCCCGAGCCCCCCCCCCCCGGCGTCCACGCCCCCGGCCAGCCCCCGCCTCCGGCCCCGCGCCCCCCGCCCGTGGGGGGCCCCCCCCACCACCACGGGGATGCCCCGCGCGCGACAACCGAAGAGCAGGGCCGGCCACAGCTCGCTCTCCACGAGCACCAGCACCCGGGGCCGCACGCGGTCCAGCCAGCGGCCGACGACCCAGGGCACGTCCACGGGTCTCGGGGCGAGCACGTGGTGCCCACGAGCGGCCTGGAGCCCGGTGTCGGTGCTCGCCGTGCGCAGCAGCACCCTGGACGAGCCCCCCAGGGCCCCGAACAGGGCCTCCGCCGCGCGTCCCTCTCCCACCGACGCCCCGTGGACCCAGACCGCGCCGGGAGCCACCGCGGGCAGGCGCAGGGCCCAGCGACCGGGCCAGGCCCCCCGGGTACGCGGGTGCAGGGCCGTGACCAGGGCCCACGCCGGCGCCAGCAGGCTCTGGAGCACCCCGAGGGCGATGCGCCAGGTCACAGGGCGTCCAGGACGACGTCACCCAAGACGTCCCCGACCTCGGGCTGCCAGCGGTACCGGTCCATCGGCACCCGGTCACCCCGGAACACCACGCCCTCCTCCTCCAGGAGCTGGCGCTGGATCAGGGCCCGCACCGGGTCCCCCCGCAGGGCGAGCCCCCCACTCTTGAGGATCACCCGCTGCCAGGGCACCGGGTCTCCCTCGGCGTCCAGGCCGCCCTCGCTCAGGGCCGCCAGGGCCCAGCCCACCTGTCGCGCCGCCCGCGGCGAGCCGATCGCTGCCGCCACGTCGCCGTAGCCCGCCACCCGTCCCGGCGGGATGGCCCGCACCGCGGCGTAGACCCGTGCCCGGAAGCCCCTCACCGGGCGCTCCCCCAGAGCCGGGCGTACTCGCCGCTGGCACCCACGAGCTCCTGGTGGTGGCCCTCCTCGACGAGCAGCCCCTCCCGGAGCACGAGGATGCGGTCGGCGTCGACCAGCGTGCTCATCCGGTGGGCGATGGCCAGGGTCGTGCGGTCGGCGGCGAGCCTCTCCAGCGCCTCGGCGACAGCACCCTGGCTCTGGGTGTCCAGGTTGGAGGTCGCCTCGTCGAGCAGCAGGATCGGTGGGCTGTTGGGCCCCCCCCCGGCGCAGCAAAGACCCAGGCCCGCGCCCCCCCAGCGCCACACGCCCCGCAACAGGCGCCAACACG
>CAZCVP010000010.1:37762-45149 GCA_964501915.1 uncultured Enterobacterales bacterium | reverse complement strand
GCGGTGCGTCGGCGAGCACCGCGCGGGCGATGCAGAGACGCTGGCGCTCGCCGCCGCTGAGCCTCAGGCCCGTCTCGTCGAGCATCGTCTCGTAGCCCTTGGGCAGGTCGACCACGAAGTCGTGGGCGTTGGCGACGCGGCAGGCGGCTTCGACCTCGTCGATGCCCGCGTCCGGGCGAGCGAGCCGCACGTTGTCGATCACCGTGCCGTGGAAGAGGAAGGGTTCCTGGGCCACGACGGCCACGTGGGCCCGCAGGCTCTCCAGGGTGTAGTCCCTCAGGTCCCGTCCGTTGAGCAGGACCCTCCCCGCTGACGGGTCGCGGAAGCGGGGCACCAGGGAGGCCAGGGTCGTCTTGCCGGAGCCCGAAGCCCCGACGATGCCCACCCGCTCACCGGGCGCCACCCGGAAGCCCAGGCCCTGGAGGACCGGTCCGTCACCGTAGGAGAAGTCCACCCCCTCGAAGACCAGCTCGCAGGTGTCGGCCGCCAGGACCACCTCGCCGCCCTGGATCGTCGGCGCCACGTCGAGGACCTCGTAGGCCCGCTCGGCACCCGCCGCCGCCCGCTGGGCCTTGGACACCACCTCCGAGAGTCCCTTCAGCGGCATGTTCATCAGCCCGATGGCCACCAGGAAGCCGATCAGCTCGCCGGGCAGCAGCTCACCGGCGAAGACCCGCTGTCCCCCAAACCAGATCACGATGCCGATGCCGGCGGCGGCGATGCCCTCGACCACCGGTCCCGGCACGGCCTGGGCGATGGCCGCCCGGAGCTGGAGGCGGACCTGCTCGTCGTTCACCGTCTGGAAGGCCCGGGCCTGGCTCTGCTCGGCGCCGAAGGCCTGGATGACGCGGATCCCGCTGAAGACCTCCTGGAGCCCAGCCGAGAGCTGGCCCAGGTTCTTCAGGGTGTCGCGCACCGTCTGGCGCAGTCGCCGCGCGAAGTGATCGATGGCCCAGGCGACGAAGGGCAGGACCACCAGCGCCGCACAGGTGAGCTGCCAGTCCATCCAGAGCGCGGCTCCGAGCAGAAAGAGCAGGCTCAGGGGCTTCTCGACGGCGCCCGCGTAGGCCTCGGCCAGCAGCTCCACCTCGCCAGCGTCGTGGACCACGCGGGCCAGGGTGTCGCCGGTGCGCTGGCGCTGGTGCCAGCCCACGTCCAAGGCGAGGCAGTGCTGCACGACCCGCTGGCGCAGGTCCCGGGCGACGGTGAAGCCGACGGTGCGGGTGAGCAGGATCGAGCCGACCATGGCGCTGCCCTTGAGCAGGTAGAGCCCGACCAGCACCCAGGGGAGCGTGGCCAGGGCCGCCGCGTCCCGGGCCACCAGGATGCGGTCCAGCACCTGCTCGATCACCACCACCACGCCGCCCGGCACGGCCGATCCCGCCGCCAGCAGCGCGGTCGCCAGGACCACCCTGGTCGTGTGCGGCCGGTAGGCGGCCGCCAGGCGCCTCAGGGCGCTTCTCGAGCCATCGGACACGGCGGTCAAGGTACCCGATCCCGCAGCTCCGCCACCTGCCAGACCTCCCAGGCCCCGATCACCCGGTCGCCGCGCCGTGCCACCACCCGCGCCGGCCCGCTC
Organism: uncultured Enterobacterales bacterium; assembly: GCA_964501915.1. Classification (GTDB taxonomy): domain Bacteria; phylum Myxococcota_A; class UBA796; order UBA796; family CAJQPC01; genus CAYFPX01. The sequence continues at coordinate 43,570 of CAZCVP010000010.1, read as the reverse complement.
ACGTCCCGGTAGAAGAGGCCGGCCTCCGCCGGCCCCGGCCAGCCCGCGGGTCGCACGTAGACGCCGGCCTCCGGGAGCTCCCGGGGCCAGCGATCGAACTGGTCCTCCCGGTGCACGCCGGGGCAGGTCGTGGCGTCCACGCCACCGTAGAAGCGCACCCAGGCCGCCTCCTGGTAGCGGGCGGTGAGCACGGGCTGCCCCCAGGCCTCGACCGCCGGTCCCAGCACCTCGCCCTGCCGCAGGCGGTCCACCGGGTCCGGACCAGGGGTCTGCCAGATGGGGTACGCGGCGTGGAGCATCACCAGGCCGGTGATGCCGGCCGAGATCCAGCCCCCGGCCCAGGCCGCCCTGCGCAGGGTCCCGGTGCTGCGGGACAGGGCCACGGACGCGCCGATCCAGGCGGTCGCGGCCCAGTTGATCTCCGAGGGGCCCCGGGCCGCCGCGAGCCCGAAGAGCGCCAACGGGATCGCCGCCGACCACCACCAGAGGTCTCGCCGACCGGTCAGCAGCCAGGCCAGTCCGGCGAGGAAGATCACCGGACCCGCGGCCGCCGCCTGGCCGCCCAGGAACTCCAGCGAGCCCCACAGCCCGGCGCCATCGCCGGTGCCGAGGCCATGCTGGAGCTGGAAGAGCACGTCGCCCCCCCCGCCGGAGAGGTTCCACCAGGCCCAGGGCGCCGCGACCACGGCGGCCATGGCGAGGGTCACCTGGAGCCGCCGCGGCTGGCCCCAGCCCGCCAGCAGCAGCGCGGGAACGAGCAGCACACCGGTCAGCTTGGCGAGGATCGCGACCCCCACCAGGGCCCCGGCGAGGACCGCGTGGTCGCGCTCGAAGGCGATCAGGGCACCGCCCCAGGCCGCGAGCAGCAGCGCGTCGGGGGTGGCGAGCAACCCCCCGAAGGCCAGCACGGGCAGCCCCAGCAGCAGCAGGGCGAGCAGCCACCGCTCCTCACGGGTCCGAGCCGCCCAGAGCAGGCCGATCCAGGCCGCGCTCTGGAGCACGAGACCGCCGATGCGCACACCGAATTCCGTGTCGCCGAAGAGCGTCGTGCCGAGTCGGATCGTGGCGGCGACACCCGGGGGGTGGTCGAAGTAGCCCCAGGCCAGCGCCTCGCTCCAGGTCCAGTAGTAGGCCTCGTCGCCCGACAGCCCCAGGGCGCCACCCAGGATCGCCCGCACGACCAGCAGCGCGATCACCGCGCCCGCGGCGACCCTCACCGGCGGAACCGCAGCCGGGGCACGAGCCAGGCGGCCTCGAGGGCGATGGCGCGGCTCATCTTGGAGACGCCGTCCTCGCGCTCGGTGAAGACGATCGGGACCTCCTCGATGCGTAGACCCGCACCGACCGTGCGCCAGGTCATCTCGACCTGGAAGGCGTAGCCATCGGAGGCGACCGGTCGGCTGACGGCGTTGGTCAGCGCGGCGCGCGACCAGGCCTTGAAGCCCCCGGTGAGGTCCCGGTAGGGCAGGCCCAGCCAGGTCCGGCTGTAGATCGAGCCGAAGCGGGAGAGCAGTCGGCGGTCCAGGGGCCAGTTGCGGGTGCCGCCGCCCGGCACGTAGCGGCTCCCGAGCACCAGGTCGGCGCCCCCGTCCAGGCCGGCGAGCAGCCGCGGCACGTCGGCCGGGTCGTGGGACAGGTCGGCGTCCATCTGGACCACCCGGCCGGCCCCCGCGGCCAGGAGCCTCTCGAAGCCCACCACGTAGGCCGAGGCGAGGCCCTGCTTGCCCTCCCGGTGCAGCACCTCGATCCGCCCGAGCTCACCGGCGAGGCGCTCGGCCAGCTCCCCGGTGCCATCGGGCGAGCCGTCGTCCACGACCAGCACACCGATGTCCGGCAGCACCTCGCGGAGCCCACGGACCAGGCGCTCCAGGTTCTCCGACTCGTTGTAGGTGGGCGTGACGACCCAGGTGTCCGGTGGCATGGCACGGCCCCCTATCGCCGCAGGACCGCCCCCACACGATCCGCCGCCCTCGCCACGGCGTCCTCGCCCGCCAGCACGCCCCGCACCCCGGCGAGGGCCTGGCGCTGGTCGGAGTCCGCGGCCGCGATCCAGGCCTCGGCCAGGACCTCGGGGTCCAGGTGCTGGATGAACTCCGGCACGACGGCGCGGCCGGCCACCAGGTTGGGCAGCGCGATCCAGGAGATGTGGCGCACCAGGGCTCGGCCGATCCAGTACGTCAGGGGGTGGCCCCGCCAGGCCACGATCATCGGCACGCCGAGACAGGCCACCTCCAGGGTCGCGGTGCCCGACGCCACCAGGCAGGCCCGCGCTCCGGTGACCGCCTCCTGGAGGTCCTGGACCACGTCGATGTCGTCCAGCTCACCGAGGTCGGCGGGGGACAGACCGGGTGCCAGCGGGAGCCGGACCTCGGCGTCGGGAAGCCGCCGTCGCAGGGCCGCCACCGCGGCCCGGAAGACCGGCAGGTGTCGGGCGAGCTCCGAGCGACGCGAGCCGGGCAGGACGGCCCAGTGGCTCCCCCGCTCCGCGGAGGGCGCCAGGCGTCCGGCCACCGGGTGGCCGACGAAGGTCGCCGTGCCCCCGTGGCGGTGGTAGTGCGGCGGCTCGAAGGGCAGCAGGCAGAGCACGTCCTCGGCCAGCGCGGCGATCCGGCCCGCCCGCCGGCGCCGCCAGGCCCAGACCTGCGGCGAGACGTAGAAGACGACGGGAATGGCCAGAGACCTCGCCAGCCGGGCCAGGGGCAGGTTGAAGTCCGGGGCGTCGACCACCACCAGCAGGTCCGCGCCCTCCGCCAGGGCCCGGCGGACCCGGCGGCGCACGCCGAGGAGCCGCGGGAGCTGAGCGAGGACCTCGGCGATGCCCATGACCGACACCTCTTCGGCCAGGGCCACGGCCTCCACGCCCTGGGCCCGCAGGGCGGGCCCCGCCAGGCCTCGCACCTCGAGGCCCTCGTGGCGCTGGCGCAGGGTCTGGACCAGGTCGGCCGCCAGCCGGTCGCCGGAGGCCTCTGCGGCGCTGATGAAGAGGCGCACCGCGCTACCCGAGGCGGGCGGTCGTGGCCGCTGTCACCCGCGAGGCCAGCTCGACCGCCGCCCGCCCCGCCGCCAGGGGCACCGGGAAGGCGCCCTCTCCCCGCACGGCGGCGAGGAAGTCCCCCTGGATGGCCTCCAGGGCGTCGCGCCGGTCCACCGGCACCGCCTCGGCGTCGAGCTCACCCTCCTGGTAGCGCACCCTCGCCGCGGTCCGGCGGCCGAGGTCGAGGCTGTAGTAGCCCTCGGGGCCCACCAGGCGCAGGGTGCGGGTGGGGCTCCGGCTGACCCTCGAAGCCGTCAGGGTGGCGACGAGCCCGGTGGAGGTCTCCAGCCACACCTCGGCGATGTCCACGCCCGGGCTGCGCACGGGCACCCCCACCGCCCTCAGCTCCACCACCTCGCCCCCGTCCAGCGCCAGCACGAGGTCCAGGTCGTGCACCATCAGGTCGAGCACCACGTCGACGTCGGTGCCGCGCGGTCCCCAGGGAGCCAGTCGCTCGGCCCGCACGTAGCGGGGCCGGAAGCCCTCGGGCAGAGCCGACAGCGCCGGGTTGTAGCGCTCGATGTGGTTCACGCTGAGCCGGTCGAAGCCCTCCAGCCGGTCGACCTCTTCCACGGAGGGGGCCACCGGCTTCTCGATCAACAGGGCCACGCCGCGCTCGGCCAGGGGCAGGGCCACCGCGACGTGCTGGGCGGTGGGCACGGCGATCACGGCGAAGTCGACCCGGTCCGGGACCGCCTCGAGCTGTGGCACCCCGGGGCCCAGGTCGCGCGGGTCCACGACACCGACCAGCTCGACGTCGGCTCGCGCCCGGAGCTTGCGGGCGTGGAGCGCGCCCATGTGGCCGCCCCCGACCACCACGCCGCGCACGCTCAATCCGACGCCGGGTTGGGCCGGGCCGCCCTGCAGATGCCCCGCGAGCTCCCGGCCAGGAAGTCGAGCAGCTCGACCACTTCGGGCACGTCCCCGTCGCTCTCCCGCACCCGCTCGATGGCGATGCGCAGCGGCGTGCCCTTGCTGAAGAGCTCACGGTAGGCGTGGCGCAGCTTCGCCGTCGCCTCGCTGCCGAAGCCGGCTCGCCGCAGGCCGATGATGTTCAGGCCGTACAGGCGCGCCCGGTCGCCCTGGGCGACCATGAAGGGCGGCACGTCCTGGGCCACCATCGCCCCGCCGCCGACCATCGCGCAGCGACCCACGCGAGCGAACTGGTGGATGGCGGCGAGACCTCCGAGCACCGCCCCGTCCTGGAGCTCCACGTGGCCGGCGATGCCCACCGAGTTGGCGATGATGCAGCCGGAGCCGACCTTGCAGTCGTGGGCCAGGTGCGAACAGGCCATGAACAGGTTGCCGTCGCCGATCTCGGTGACCCCTCCCCCCTGGACGGTGCCCCGGTTGATGGTCACGTACTCCCGGAAGGTGTTGTCCTCGCCGATGCGCAGCGACGTGGGCTCGCCGTCGTACTTGAGGTCCTGGGGGTCGCCACCGATGCAGGCGAACGCGTGCACCTTGGAGCCGGCACCGAGGGTGGTCGGGCCGTAGATCACCGCGTGGGGGCCGATCTCGACCCCGTCGGCGAGCTGCACGCCGGCGCCGATCACGGCGAAGGGGCCCACCTCGACGGCGCCCAGCTCGGCGCGGGGGTCGACGACTGCCGTCCGGTGGATGCGGCGCGAGTGGGCGGACTCTGGGCTCATCGGGGGCATCCTGGCGTGGGTGGACACGGCAGCGTAGATGGAAACCGAGCGGCCCGACACATAACCGAGCGCTCCGCCCCCCCGTCGACAACCTGGAGCCCCCATGGGACTCGGACTCCGCCGCGTGCTGGACCGCATCCAGGCTCGCAGCGCCACGCCCCCCGCCGCGCCTGGTGGCGACATCGAGATCGCCGCCCCCGGGCCCCACTCGGCCCGACCCACGCCCCCGGAGGAGGCCAACGACTACGTCCTGATCATCCTCGACAGCCTCCGCTACGACACCTTCATGAAGGCGAAGTCCGAGGTCATCACGAAGCTCGGGCCCGTCGAGAAGCGCTACACCTACGCCACCTGGACGGCCCCCTCCCACTACAACCTGCTGATGGGCCTGGTGCCCCACACCAGCCCGACCCACGTCTACGCCAGCGAGTACTACAAGGAGGACTTCGTCCGCTTCCAGGACCGCCTGGGCTTCGCTGGCCTGGAGTTCGCCCGCATGGTGCCGCGGCTGTTCTTGCCGTCGTACCTGCGCAACGTGGTCGGCTACCGCACCAACGCCTTCGTCAGCATGCCCGTGCTGAACCCCCAGACGCCGATCAACCAGGACTTCGACACCTACGAGCTCATGCCGAAGCACAACGACATGCGCGCCATGGTGGACGAGATGCGCTTCTACGTCGACCGGCCGAGCTTCTTCATGCTGAACGTCGGCGAGACCCACTACCCCTACGCCGATCCCTTCGAAGACGAGAACGACCTGCCCCGCATCAGCGGCGTGAATGGCGTCTTCAAGAACCTCGACGCCAAGCTCAAGGACGGCCAGCTCGTGCACGGCTCCGAGGCGCCCAGGTTCTTCGACGACGCCAAGATGAAGGAGCTCGAGCAGCGCCAGGTCGACGTCGTGAAGTACCTCGACGGCGTCTTCGAGCAGCTCTTCGACATCGTGCCCGAGGGCACCTACATCACGGTGACCTCCGACCACGGCGAGCTCTTCGGCGAGGCCGGCTACTTCGGCCACGGGCCGATCATGCACGAGAAGGTGCTGGAGGTGCCGTTCCTGGAAGGCCGCGTCCGCTAGGAGGCGGCCCTCAGGTCGCCCGCAGGGCGACCGGCCTCGCGGAG
>CAZCVP010000010.1:37513-37662 GCA_964501915.1 uncultured Enterobacterales bacterium | reverse complement strand
CTCGCGGAGCGAGGTGCGTCCGCTAGGAGGCGGCCCTCAGGTCGCCCGCAGGGCGGAGACCGCGGCGGGACCTGCCCGGGGGCGGAAGCCGAAGACGGACGAAGGTCGGGGGGGATGGCCCATCCAGGCCGACATTTGTCGCTTCGATG
>CAZCVP010000010.1:9004-37413 GCA_964501915.1 uncultured Enterobacterales bacterium | reverse complement strand
CCGATGGCCGAAAACGGACGAAGGTCGGGGGGGATGGCCCATCCAGGCCGACATTTGTCGCTTCGATGGCCGAAAACGGACGAAGGTCGGGGGGGATGGCCCATCCAGGCCGATATTTGTCGCTCCGATGGCCGAAAACGGACGAAGGTCGGGGGGGATGGCCCATCCAGGCCGACATTCGTCCGATCGCCGTCCCGAGGCGGGAGCCGGCCGATCTCGAGAGCTGTGTCCATGTCGGGCGCCACGCGGCGCGCCGCCGCGTCCGTCGAGCTGGACCGGCGCTCGCTCAGTCCTCGCCCTCGGGCGCCAGGGCCGCCATCACCTGGCCGTCGGCGACCTTGTCGCCGTCGACCCGCGCCACGCAGCGGAAGGTCCAGACGTCCTTGCGGGCGTCGGTCTTGGTGGCCGTGATCTCGATCCGATCCCCCGGTCGCACCGGCCGTCGGAAGCGGACCCGGTCCAGGCCGAGCAGGTAGAAGCGGTCCCCCGCCCGGTCCGGGTTGGACGACAGCGCCACCAGCCCCGCCACCTGGGCGAAGGCCTCGGTCAGGAGCACGCCGGGGAAGATCGGCTTGTCGGGAAAGTGCCCCTGGAACTGGGGCTCGTTGACCGTCACGCACTTCACCGCCGTGACGCTCCGTCCTTCGTCGACGGCGATCACCCGATCGACCATCAGGAAGGGGTAGCGGTGGGGCAGCAGCCTCAGGATCTCGTCGACGTCACTCATTCCGCGTCCTCGAGGCGGTCTTCGAGCAGGGCGACGCGGTTCCGCAGGCGCCGGACCTCCTTGAGCAGCTCGGGGAGGTCCCGCAGAGCCGCGGTCTCGCGCCGCCAGAGCCGGTGATCGCGAGCTGGGATGCCGGCCACGGGTCCCGCCTCCCGCACGTTCTTGGTCAGGCAGCCATAGGCCGCCACCGTGGTCCCGTCGGCGACCTCCAGGTGCCCCATGACCGCCGCCCGGGCGGCCAGGGTCACCCGCTCGCCGAGCCGACTCGACCCGGCGACACCGGCGTAGGCCACCAAGAGGTCGTGGCGCCCCAGGGTGGCGCCGTGTCCGACCTGGCAGAGGTTGTCGAGCTTGCTGCCGGCGCCGACGGTGGTGTCACCGAGGGCCGCGCGGTCCACGCAGGAGTTGGCACCGACCTCGACGTCGTCGCCCACGACCGCCCGACCCGGCTGGGGGATCTTGACCCAGCCCTCGGGACTCCAGGCGAAGCCGAAGCCCTCCGAGCCGACGACGGCTCCGGGATTGAGCCAGACCCGGTCCCCGAGCACACTCCCGTCCATGACCACGGCGTGGGGCATCAGGCGACAGTGCTCGCCCAGGCGGACCCCCTTGCCGACATAGGCCCCGGACTGGATCCAGCACCCCGCTCCCACCTGGGCGTCGGCGCTGACCGTCGCGAAGGCCTCCACCCGGACGCCCGGGCCGAGCCGGGCGTCGGGGGCGACCCAGGCGTAGGCGTCGATGCCCCCCTCCGGCCAGGTCACCGGACAGAAGACGTCCAGGGCCCGGGCGAAGGCCAGGTAGGGATCGTCGGTGCGGATGACCGTGTGTTCGCCGCGAGGGGTGGTGGCGTCGAGCAGCAACGCACCGGCGCGGCTGGCGGCCATGTGCTTGCGGTACCGGGGATTGGAGACGAAGGCCAGGTGCTCGGACCCGGCCTCTCGCAGGTCCCGGATGCCCTCCAGGACCCGCTCGCCGTCGCCTTCGACCCGCCCCCCCAACCGCTCGGCGAGGGCTGCGACGGTGAGCACGGTCAACCGCTGCTGTGGGTCGCGTTGTAGCGCTGGACGACCTGGTCCGTGATGTCGTCGCCCGTCGAGAACACGACCGCCTCCTTGGCGAGGATCAGCGTGTAGCCCTTGTCCTGGCCGTAGGCCTCCGCGGTCTCCCGCAGCGCCTCCACGAGCTGGTTCAGGACCTGGGTCTCGGCCACCTGCATCTCCTGCTGGGCCTGCATCACGAATTGCTGGTACTGCATCTGGAGCTCGGCCAGCTCCCGCTCCAGGTCGGTCCGGGCCGCGTCGGTGAGCACGGAGGCCTTGGCCTCGTACTCCCGCTGCCTGGCCATGAAGTTGGTCTCCATCTGCTCGATCTCGGCCTGCTTGCCCATGAAGATGGCCTCCAGGCGGGCCTGGGCCTTCTTGCCGTCTTCGATGTTCTCCAGCGCGACCTGGAAGTCGACGACCGCGACCTTGATCGCCTGGGCCTGGGCCTGGGCCGGCGAGACCACGGACACCACGCCCAAGAGCAGGATCCAGGTCATCAACGTCGAGAGGTGGTGTCGGAAGGTCATGGCGTCTCACCGGAAGGGGGAAGAGCTGGCCGGCTTATCGCGGGCGCGAGCGGGTCGCCAAGGGGACACACGGGCGGTCCAACCCACTCCGTCACCGGTTACCCACCGCCGTGGCCCTCGCTTTCTTGTTGGTGATCGCTGGTCTCGGCGCGCTGCTTCTGGGCGGGGAAGGCCTCGTCGTGGGCGCCGCGCGGCTGGCGAGGAGCTGGGGCGTCTCGCCGCTGGCCATCGGCCTCACGGTGGTCGCCTTCGGCACCTCGGCGCCAGAGCTGGCGGTCTCGGTCATCGCCGCCCTCGAAGGCACGCCGGCCATCGCCGTCGGCAACGTGTTCGGCAGCAACATCTTCAACGTGCTGGTGGCGGTCGGCGTGCCGGCCGCGATGACCGGCCTGGTGGTGCGCCGCCAGATCTTCCGGCGCGAGCTGCCCTTCTGCGTGCTGGCCAACGTCCTCGTCATCGGCCTCGGCTACACCGCCTACCGCCTGGATCGCTGGGAGGGCGCGGTGCTGCTGGCGTGCCTGGGCGGCTTCCTGTTCTGGGTCGTGCGCACCGGCCGAGAGACCGAGGAGATCGAGGAGGACGTCGACGAGCACTCCCCCGCGCTGGTGTTCGGGGGGGTGGCCCTGATCTGTGGCATCGGGGCGGCTCTGCTGGGCACCGACCACCCGGTCCAGCTCTGGCTGCTCCTCGGCGCCAGCGCGTGCGCGATGACGGTGCTTCACTTCCACCGCCTCATGGGAGGCCTGCTCGGACCCGCCGTCCTGGTCCCGATCGGTCTCGGACTGCTGGTCGGGGGCTCCCACATCCTCGTGGTCGGCGCGACGGCGATCGCCGGGGGCCTGGGCATCAGCCAGGCCACGATCGGGCTCACCATCGTCGCCATCGGCACCAGCGCCCCCGAGCTCGCCGCAGGCCTGGCCGCCGCACGGAAGGGCATGAGCGACATCGTGCTGGGCAACGCCATCGGGTCGAACCTGTTCAACCTGCTGAGCGTGCTGGGCGCGGCGAGCCTGATCCACCCGATGGACGTGGCACCGCAGTTCCTCACCTTCGACGCCTGGATCGCCCTGCTCACCGTGGTCCTGCTGCTGCCGCTGAAGTCCGGCAAGACCGGCCACCTGAGCCGCTTCGCCGGCCTGCTGCTGGTGCTGCTCTGGGTGGCCTACACGACGGTGCTGCTGGTCATGGAGGGCCAGGTCTGAGGCGTTGGCGGGGAAGACGCCTCAGAAGAACGACCCGATCGAGAAGTCGAACACCGACTTGCGCTCGTCCGGGTAGGGGTTCACCGGGAAGCCCAGCTCGAAGCGCAGCGGACCGATGGGGCTGAACCAGCGGATGCCGAAGCCGTAGCCGAAGCGCATCCCGGAGATCGACATGTGACCCACGCCGTAGGGGTCGCCGAAGGCGTTGCCGGCGTCGAAGAAGACCACACCGCTGATGCCGGCGTCGGGGATGAGCTGGACCTCGATCTCGAAGTTGTTCACCCAGATCTCGGTGCCGCCCACGATGAGCCGATCGTCGGCGCGGGTCGGGTCCTCGCTGCCGAGGTTCCGGATCGTCGGACCGAGGCTGTACCAGTTGTAGCCACGCACCGAGTTGATGCCGCCCGCCCGGTAGCGGTGGATGTAGGGCACCACGGTGCCGTCGGTGGACTTGATCCAGCCGAGGGTCGAGTTGAACTTGAAGACGACCCGGTCGGTGTTGGGGAGGATCGGGTAGAAGCCGCGGATGTTCAGCTTGGTCTCGGCGAAGTTGAACTCACCGCCGAGCACCGTCACGAGCTTCTCGTTCACGACGAAGCCCCCGGCCAGGGACACCTGGAGGCTGCCGTAGAAGCCCTTGGTCGGGTGGATGCGGTTGTTGCGCTTGTCGACCACCAGGCTGATGCCGGCGATGGAGGTCAGCCCGTTGCGGTACATCTGGCCACCGAGCAGGCGCTTCTGGTAGGCCGTGATCGAGGTGAGCCCGACGTCTTCGAGGTTGTAGGAGACGTTGAGCCGCAGGTCCTCGCGCTCGTCGAGGTAGCGGCCGATGCCGATGCCCGCACCGCGGCGGTAGGTGTCCTCGTAGTACTGGGTGTTCATCGAGTAGGCGTCGACGTTCAGCGTCCAGCGCGAGTCCATCAGGTGGGGGTCGGCGAAGCTCAGGTTGCCCTGCTGCCGGTTGACCGACCAGTTCACCGCGGCGCTCATCACGTAGCCGAGGCCCAGCCAGTTGTTCTTGGAGATGTTGCCCGTGAACACGAACTGGTCGACGCTGGAGAAGCCGGCCCCGACGGAGAAGGACCCCGTGGGCTGCTCGACCACCTCCACGTTCATGTCCAGCACGTCCGGTGCCGAGCCCCGCGGCGTGGAGATGCGCACGGTCTCGAAGAAGCCGGTGCGCTCCAGGCGCTGGCGAGCCTCGCGCAGGGCCGAGCCCTGGTAGATCTCGCCCTCGCTGATCGGGATCTCCCGGCGGACCGTCTTGTCGAAGGTCGGGTCGTTGCCGGTGATGTTGATCTGGCCGATCGAGACCTTCTCGCCCTTCTGGACGTCGAAGGTGATGTCCACCACCCCGGTCTCGGGGTCGGTCTCGGTCAGCGGCACGACCGAGGTGAAGGCATAGCCCTGGTCCCCGTAGAGGTCGGCGATCGAGCCCAGCACCACCTGGAGCCGGGAGAGCTGGAACCACTCGCCGCTGATCAGCGGCTCCGGGGCCCCCATCAGGGCATCGGTGATGCTGACGAACTCGTGCCAGACGTTGGTGGGCTGGCCGTCGGGGAACTCCTGGACCTCGGCCACCGTCTCGCCAGCGATCAGCCGCATGGCGGCGTCGCGGGTCAGGCCCTCCGAGGGCACCCAGTCCCCCTGCACGTCGATCTTGCCGACCCGGTAGCGGGGGCCTTCGTCGACGTGGATCGAGATGCTGATGTAGCGCTTGTCCGGGGAGAGGTAGACCTTGGGCTCGTGGACCTGGGCGTCGACGAAGCCGTGCTCCAGCATCACCGAGCGCAGCACGTAGAGGTCGTTGTCGAGGTCGACCTGGCTGAAGTTCCCCTGGGAGGTGAACCACGGCAGGATGCCGCCGGTCTTCTGGCCCATGTAGCGCTGGGCCTTGCGGTCGCTGACCACCGGCTGCTCCAGCCAGGGGAGCCAGCGGTTGGTCTCCACGTACTCGTTGCCGGTGACGTCGATGGTCTGCACCACCACCTTGCGGTTCTCGGTGATGCGGAAGGTCAGGTCGACGATCTCGGTGCCGACCTCCCGGGTCTCGGGCTCCACCTCCACCAGGAAGTAGCCCTTCTCCAGGTAGAGGTCGCGGACGCGCCGGGCGTTGAGCGCGACCTCGGCGTCGTTGAGCACCGTGAAGCCACCGACGTCGATGACCTCCAGCACGTCCTCCTCGTTGACCTTCTTGTTGCCCTCGACGCGGACCTCGCGGACCGCCGGGTTCTCCTCGACCTGGAAGATCAGGATCAGCCCCCCGGCGCTGTCGGTCTCGCGGAAGACCCTCACGTCCTGGAAGAAGCCGGTCCGGTGCACGGAGTCGATGTCCCGGCGGACCTTCTCCGGGGTCACCGTGTCGCCGACCCGGAGCTGGAGGGCGGCCAGGATCGCCGCCTCCTCGATGCGACGGTTGCCGCTGATGCGCACCGCGCTGACCTTGCCGGTGGTCCAGTGCGGGGCTTCGTACTCGGGGTCCAGCGGCGCTGCCGTGAGGTCGAGGCCCACGGGGACCGTCGGCGGGCGTCCCTGGGGGTCATCGGCGGCCGGCTCCGGCTCGGGCAGCCCCGGGACGAGCTCCTCGGCCTCGGGAGCCTCCTCGGCCGGCGCGGGGGTCTCCTCCGGTGCCGGCTCCTCGGCCGGTGGGGGATCGACGGGCTCCTGCCCGAAGGACGAGCCTCCGAGGACGAACCACAGACACAGTGCGGCAGCGCTCACGAGCCCGTGATCTCCTCCAGCCCGCCATCTACCACGGCGAGCACCCGGGGGAAACGACGGGCCAGCTCTCGGGAGTGGGTCACGACGATGGTAGTGGACCCGTGGGCGCTGTTGAGCTCGACGAAGAGATCGAGCACCCGGCCCGCCGTGCGCGGATCCAGGTTGCCCGTGGGCTCGTCCGCGAGCAGCAGCCCAGGCTCCATCACCAGCCCCCGGGCGATGGCCACGCGCTGCTGCTCGCCGCCGGAGAGCTCGCCGGGCAGGTGCGTGATCCGGGCTCCGAGGCCGACCTCGTCGAGCACGAAGGCGGCGCGCTCCCAGGCCTGGGCCTTGGGTGTGCCGGCGATCAGCATCGGCAGGGCCACGTTCCCCTGGGCGCTCTGTTCGGGAAGGAGGTGATGGAACTGGAACACGAAGCCGATGCGGGTGTTCCGCAGCCGGTCGATCTCGCGCCTCGGCTTCCGGAAGACATCGTCGCCGTCGTAGGCCACGCGTCCGGTCGTGGGGTGATCCAGGGTGCCGAGGATGTGCAGGAGCGTCGACTTGCCGGACCCCGACGGCCCGACGATCGCCACGGTCTCCCCGGCGGCCAGGTGGAGGTCCATGCCCTTCAGCACCTCGATGGCCCGGCCCCCCTTCACGTAGGTCCGGGTCAGCTCCGCGACCTCGACCTCGATGCCCGAGCGGACCTCACTCATAGCGGAGCCCCTCGACCGGATCGAGATCCCCCGCCCGGGTGGCCGGATACAGCGTGGCGAGGAAGCAGACCCCCACCGCGGCGATCGCGACCGTGGCCACCAGGTGGGCCTGGATGACCACTGGCAGCGAGTCCACGTAGTAGACGTCGGTGTTCAGCGGGAAGCCGTACTCCCGCAGCGCCACGCTGCCGGCGAGTCCCAGGATCGTGCCCAGGATGGTGCCCACGATGCCGATGATGGTGCCCTCGAGCATGAACACCGCCCGGATCTGGCGGTTGGTCGCCCCCATCGCCTTCATGATCGCGATCTCGCGGCCCTTGCTGAGCACCACCAGGATCAGGGTGCTGACGACGTTGAGCGAGGCCACGGTGACGATGAGGAAGAGGATCAGCCCCATCACCACCTTCTCCAGCTTCAGGGCGTCGAAGAGTGACTTGTTCAGGTTCTGCCAGTGCCGCGTGTAGAAGGGGTAGCCGATGGTCTCCTCGATGCGGTAGGCGACCTTGTCGGCCCGAAAGATGTCGGTGACGGTGACCTCGAGGCCATTGACCTCGTCGTCCCAGCCGAGGAACTTCTGGGCCTCGGGGATGCTCACGTAGGTCCAGGACGTGTCGTACTCGAACATGCCCGAGTAGAAGATGCCGGCGACGCGGAAGGAGCGGGCCGACGGGACCGGCGTGCCGAAGGGCCCCATGCCGCCGCCGATCGGGTTGATGACGTGGAGCTTGTCCCCGACCATCACCCGCAGGGTCTGGGCCAGCTCCTCGCCGATGAGGATGCCCGGCATCGGGTTGCTGGTCTCGGCCGTGGCGAGCTGGTGGCGGGTCGGCCCGACCAGCTCGTTGATCGACTCCAGGATGACCCGGCGCTCCTCCTGGCTGTCGGGGGGGCCGTGCAGGCCCATCACCAGGTTGTCCTCCAGGTCCAGCACCTCGCCCACGTGGTCGGTGTCGATGCCCTTGAGCACCACGCCCTTGGAGTGGCCGCCCGAGTAGATCATGGCCTCGGTGTAGATGAAGGGGGTCACCCCCTCCACGCCCTCCACGCCGCGCACGCCGCCGCTGCCGTCCGCGCCGTGCTCCAGGACCTCGATGTCGGCGACCGTGCCGCCGTAGCGCATCACCACGATGTGGGCGTTGGACCCCAGGATCTTCTCCCGCATGTCCACTTCGAAGCCCGCCATCACGCTGAGCACGATGATCAGGGCGCCCACCCCGATGGTCACGCCGAGGATCGAGATCACGGTGATCGCCGACACGCCCGCCTCCTGCCGCTTGGAGCGGAGGTGGCTCAGGGCGATGTAGAGGGCGAATCGCACCCGGTGTCTCAGCCTTCCTGCGGTCGCAGAGTCGGGAAGAGGATGACCTCTCGGATGCTCTGCTGGTCGGTCAGGAGCATGACCAGCCGGTCGACGCCGATGCCCTCACCGGCCGTGGGCGGCATGCCATAGGTCAGGGCCCGCACGTAGTCGGCGTCGAAGAACATCGCCTCGTCGTCGCCCGCGGCCTTGGCCGCAGCCTGGGCGGCGAAGCGCTCCGCCTGGTCCAGCGGGTCGTTCAGCTCGCTGAAGCCATTGGCCAGCTCCCAGCCGGCACAGAAGAGCTCGAAGCGGTCGGTGACCCGCGGCTCGTCGTCGCTCTTGCGGGCCAGGGGGCTGATCTCCGTGGGGAAGTGGGTCACGAAGGTCGGGTCCTGGAGCGAAGGCTCGACGAGGTCGTCGAAGAGCAGCTCGAACCACTTGCCGGCGGTCTGGGGCAGGTCCGAGCGCTCGACCTCCTCCGGGTGGTGCTCCAGCCACCAGGCCCGCAGGGCGTCGGGGTCCCAGACAGCGTCGAGGTCCAGGCCGGCGGCCTCGGCGATCAGCGCGTCCATCCGGGCCCTGCGGAAGGGCGTCGAGAAGTCCAGGGTGCCGCCCTTCCAGGGCACCTCCGAGCCGCCGCAGAGCTGCCGGGCCAGCCCGCCGAGCAGGTCCTCGGTGAGCTCGATGAGGTCGGTGTAGGTCGCGTGGGCCTGGTAGAACTCGAGCATCGTGAACTCCGGGTTGTGCCGGAGCGAGATGCCCTCGTTGCGGAAGCTGCGGTTGAGCTCGTAGACCCGCTCGAAGCCGCCCACCACCAGCCGCTTCAGGTAGAGCTCGGGAGCGACCCGCAGGTACATGTCCAGGCCCAGGGCGTTGTGCCGGGTGACGAAGGGCTTGGCCGCGGCACCGCCGGCCAGGGTCTGGAGGATCGGGGTCTCGACCTCCATGAAGTCCCGGTCGTCGAAGAAGCGCCGGATGTGGCGCATGACGTCCGAGCGGGCCCGGAAGCGCTGGCGGGTCTCGGCGTTGATCAGCAGGTCGAGGTAGCGCATGCGCTGCCGCTGCTCGCCGTCGGTGAAGCCCTTGTGCTTGTCCGGCAGCGAGGCCATGCACTTGGCGTAGAGCTCCAGGCTGTCGGCGCGAAGGGTCAGCTCTCCGGTGCGGGTGCGCATCAGCCGCCCGGTGACCCGGACCCAGTCGCCGAGGTCGAGCCTCTTGAAGACCTTGAAGACCTGCTCACCGACGACGTTCTTCTTGACGAAGATCTGCAGCCGGTCCACCTCGTCCCAGATGCGGGCGAAGCCGGCCTTGCCCATCTCGTTCTTGAAGCGGAGGCGTCCGGCGACCGTGAAGACCCGCTCGTCGGTCTGCAGCTCCTCGTCGGGGCGCTCGCCGCCGGCTTCGAGGACCTGGGCCAGCGTGTGGGGGACGTCGAGGCCGTTGGGCCAGGGGCGGATGCCCTCCTCGGCGAGGACAGCCAGCTTCTCGCGGCGACGGGGATCGAACTCGAACATGGCCCGCGCGGGTAACCCGCCAGCGGCTCGTCAGCGGCCCATCAGTCCGGTCTGGTACAGGTCCGAGCACCACTCCACGTCGACGGTGCCCGAGACCTCGCCTTCGAGCGGCACGTCACCGAGCAGGTCGTTGTAGTTGCCCTGCCACGAGGACATCTCGCTGGTCAGGCTGTAGGAGACCTCCTCCTCGGTCTCCGACACCGAGGTGTCGTGCACGGTCGGCGTGCCCGTCCAGACGCTGTTGGACCAGTAGTAGTCCTTGTAGCCATTGCGGGTCTCGTAGACGAACTCGCCGTCGCCCATGGCGCAGTTCATGTTCCAGAAGCCCTCGAGGTAGTTCTCCTCGCCGGTGAAGCTGAAGTCGCCGCCGTCGTAGCCGGTGAGCTTCACGTTGAGCACGCAGGTGCCCTCGAGCCAGACGACCGTGGGGTCGAAGGGGTCCGAGGAGCCGGAGTGGGTGAGGTAGCCGACCACGTCGTCGCAGGTCGCGTCGGGGTTGGACGGCACGTAGAAGTAGCCCACGTCGTCGATGTGGAAGCCGAAGGCCACCGAGTTGTCGACGTCGGCGCCGTAGTCGGCGGTCTCCACGCTGCCGGAGAGGCCGGTGGCGTCGGTGTCGGTGCCGTCGCAGGCGATCAGGAGCGCGAACAGAGCAGGGATCATGGGAACTCCTGGAGCATCGAGCCTATCCGCGGGCCGCCCGGGCCGCCCGTCACGCCCACCTGGCGGAGAGGTAGACTGCGACGCGGGCTGCGGGAGGTGGGAGATGGGATTCTGGGTCGCTGTGCTGGGGGGCCTCGCGCTCGGCGCCGAGCCCGCGGTCGCCCTCCCGGTGGGACGGGAGCGACAGATCCACTGGGTGTCAGAGGGCAGGCTGCTCGGCGCCGCCGTCGTGCAGTACAAGTGGGACGCCGTGCTGGAGCTGACCGACGTCGTCGTTGCCCCGGACGAGGTGGAGCTCGGGATCCACTCCTTCTCCGGGGACTTCACGGACTACCCTCACGCCGTCACGGGCCTGGACACGGTCAAGCCCCGGCGCCCGGGGGAGCAGCGCCTCGCCGAAGCCCTCACCTGGGGCCCGGAGCGCTTTCGTCTCGACCCGAAGAGCTGGGACCTGGACCCGATCGACGGGATCTCCCTGGAGGACCGCTTCGAGCAGGCCCTGGAGGGCACCTGGTCCGGCCCGCGCACCACGGTCGCGCCCCTGCTGGTGTGTCCCTGTGCGCTGGGCCGCGTCTACCTGGCGGAGCGCATATGGCGCGAGCGGCCCGAGGGCGACGAGGACGTGGAGCAGGAGTGGGTGATGGAGGGCGAGACCCTGCGCGGCGTGGTCTTCCGCAACGCCGACGACGTGCGGATCCTCGTGCGCCTCCGTGTCGGCCGGCCCAAGGCCACCGCGTCGGGCCTGCTCACACCCGTCACCGGGACGGTGCGCAAGTCCCGCTACGTCGACGAGGAGGGCATCACCTACCGGCGCATCCGGGGCAACTACCGCTTCACCTTCGACCAGCGGGGACAGATCCGCGAGGCCCGCTACGCCAACTCCTGGGTCGAGGTCGACGAGATCGCCATGGAGTTCAGGATCACCGACACCATCACCTACACCGTGGTGAAGCTCGGCACCCCGCCCTGATCCCCCGGACCGTGCGCTCCCCCTCCCTACGGCCCCTTCGCCGCCTCCTCCGCCCGCTGCGCCAGCCAGGCCTCCATGAACGGATTCAGGTCCCCGTCCAGCACCCGGTCCACGTTGCCGCTCTCGTGGCCCGTGCGGAGGTCCTTGGCCAGCCGGTAGGGCTGCATCACGTAGCTGCGGATCTGGCTGCCCCACTCGATCTTCTTCTGCTCGGCGCGAGAGGCGTCGAAGATCTCCTGCTTCTTCTCCAGCTCCCGCTGGTACATGCGCGCCTTGAGCACCTTCATCGCCGAGGACTTGTTCTTGTGCTGGGAGCGCTCGTTCTGGCAGCTCACGACGATGCCGGTGGGCAGGTGGGTGATGCGCACGGCGGAGTCGGTGGTGTTGACGTGCTGCCCGCCGGCCCCCGAGGCCCGGTAGGTGTCGATGCGCAGGTCCGACGGGTTGATGTCGATCTCGATGTCGTCGTCGATGTCCGGGTAGGCCATCACCGAGGCGAAGGCCGTGTGGCGTCGCGCCGCGGCGTCGAAGGGAGAGATGCGCACCAGGCGATGCACGCCGATCTCCGCCTTGAGGTAGCCATAGGCGTACTCGCCGTCGATCTCGAGGGTGCAGGACTTGATGCCCGCCTCGTCGTGACCCTGCTCGTCGACCAGCTTCACCTCGAAGCCCCGGCGCTCGGCCCAGCGCAGGTACATGCGCTTGAGCATGCTGGCCCAGTCCGAAGCGTCGGTGCCACCGGCTCCGCTGTTGATCTCCAGGATCGCCGAGGACTCGTCCCCCTCCTCCCCCAGGAGCCGGCGGGTCTCCAGCTCGGCGCACTCCTGCTCGGCCCCCTCCAGGGCGGCTCCGGTGCCCAGCTCCTCGAAGATCTCGGCAGCCTCCTCGGGACCGGCCCCGTCGCTGAGCTCCAGGGCGCTCTCGACCTCCTCGCAGGCCTCGCTGAGCCCCTCCCAGGTACCCACCGTGCGCTCGTGCAGCCGCGCCTCCTTGAGCACGCTGCGGGCCCGGGCCTGGTCGGACCAGAAGTCCGGCGAGGCGCTCAGGGCCTCCAGCTCGGCGAGGCGCTCCCGTCGTCCAGCGACGTCAAAGATGCCCCCGAAGCGCCTGGACACGCTTGGCGAGGGCGGTGAGACGGGCCTGGGTGTCCTCGACGGTCATGACGGCTCCTGCGGTGCAGCGCCCCTGCTATCCCCTCACCCGCCAGCCTGCTCGACGAGCCCCTCTCCGGTCCACCCCAGCCGGTCCAGCAGCTCGCGCTCCGCGGCCGCCATCTCGGCGAAGTCGGCCGGCCCCGTCGCGTGGTCGTAGCCGAGCAGGTGGAGCAGGCCGTGGACCAGCAGGACGCGCACCTCGGTGCCGAGGTCCCAGCCCCGCTCGGCGCCCTGCCGGGCCGCCGTCTCCAGCGAGATCACCAGGTCGCCCAGCACCACCGGGTCGTCCTGGGGGAAGCTCAGCACGTCGGTGGCGCTGTCGATGCCCCGCCAGGTGCGGTTCAGCTCGCGGACGTGGGCGTCGTCGCAGAGCACGAGGGAGAGATCGGCGTCGGGCTCGTCCGGCAGGGCGGCGGTCAGCAGGGCCGCGGCATCGACGGCCACCTGCTCGACCGGGGCCTCTTCGAGCCCCTCGACGGCGACGGCGACCGCCACGCTCAGGGCTTCGACGACCAGCCGTCGTCGAGGGGGTTGTCGGGCAAGAGCTCCGCGGACTCGTAGTCCACCATGCGCGAGGTCTCGTCGGAGGGCGCCCGCGTGGTCGGCAGGTCCTCCTCCTCCGCGGCCACCTCCTCCGCCGGCTCCTCTTCCTCGACCTTGAGCTCCTTGACCTGGGCGGCCTCCACGGGCGCGATCTCCAGGGTGATGACCGCCTCCTTGGGTGCGTCGGCCCCGTTGGCCACGGCGGCCTTGGCGATGGCCCGGGCCTCGGCGCCCGACGAGATCCCGCGGGTCTCCGGGTACTCGATGCGCTGGTGGTGGATGGCCAGGATGACGTCCTGGAAGACACCGGTGATGGTGTAGATCTCCTTCACCGTCAGCGGGCACTGCTCGAGCTGACCATCGGCCAGTGTCGAGTTCACGATCCGCTGGATCATCTTCCGCACCCGCTCCGGGGTCGGGTGCTGGATGCTGCGACAGGCCGCTTCGACCTTGTCCGCGAGGTGGACGATGCCCGCCTCGCGGGTGTCGGGACGGGGGCCCGGGTAGCGGAAGTCGTCGGGGTTGACCTCGGGGTCCAGCTCGCGGGCCTTGTGCAGGAAGTAGTGCAACAGCCCCGTGCCGTGGTGCATCCAGATGTTGTCGATGATCGGCTTGGGCAGCTTGTGACGCCGGGCGATCGCGGCCCCGTTGCGCACGTGGTCCAGGATGATGCGAGCCGACATGTGGGGGCTGAGCCGGTCGTGGCGGTTCTGGCCCGGGATCTGGTTCTCCACGAAGTACTGGGGCGTGACCGCCTTGCCGATGTCGTGGAAGTAGGCCGCGACCCGGGCGTGCAGGGCGTTGCAGCCCACCGCCTCGGCGGCGGCCTCCGCCAGGGTACCGACCATGACCGAGTGGTGGTAGGTCCCGGGCGCCCGCAGCATCAGGTTGCGCAGCAGCGGGTGGTTGAGGTTGGCCAGCTCCAAGAGCTGCAGGTCCGTGACGAAGCCGAAATTCTCGAAGATCGGGACCAGGAAGAGCACCAGGAAGGCGGACAAGAGCCCCGAGGTGAAGGCGAAGCCGGCGTCCCACAGCGGGCGCGCCCCCCCCATGGACGGGTCCGCGAGGTGCATCTGGACCAGGCCCACCAGGAGCACGAAGGCGGCGTTGATCAGACCCGTGTAGACCCCCGCCCGCAGGATCGACCTGCGCTCCCGCTGCCTGCCGATGGCCCCGGCCGCCGTGATGGCGCTGACCACGAAGAAGACCGTGTAGAGCGCCTGCTGGTCCATCATCAGGCCGCAGAGCACCGCCGTGACCACCGCGAAGATCAGCGAGGTCTCGCTGTTCATCAGGATGCGCACCGTCAGGGCCAGGCCGGCGACCGGCACCAGGTACCAGAGGGACTCCTGGGGCACCCGACCGGCCCCGAACCCCGGCATGGCGCCGGAGATCTCCACCACGAGGCGCGACAGTCCCAGGGCCAGCGCCACCAGCACGGCCAGGGCGGTGAGCTCCCGGGCATTGTCGGCGAACTTCCGGATCGTGCTCTGGGCGAAGCGGTAGACCGTGCCGAAGAGCAGCATCGCGAACAGGAAGAGGCTGCCGTAGACGCTCCAGAAACCACGCTGGGCGTGGCGGTCCTTGAGTGCGTCGAGCTTGCGGACCTGGTCGCTGGTGACCTGGTCCCCCTTCTGCACGATCGGGGAGCCCCGGTTCACGCTGATCACGACCGGGGCCACCCGGGCGCGGGCCTCGGCCCGGCGCTCGCGGCTCAAGAGCTGGTTGATCGAGAAGTTCGACCGCACACCGGAGCGGGCGATGTGTGCGGCCGCCCGCACGCCCACGGCGTTCTCCTCGTCCTCGTAGCGCTCCAGCGCCGACAGGGTGATGCCCTGGCGCACCTCGGCCAGGGTGTGGATGCGCTCGAAGTCGGTCAGCGTGGTCTCCGCCTGGCCCGTCGGCAGCAGCTCGATCACGGTGATCACGCCCCGGGCGGACGGAAGCTCGGCCCGGTCACTGACGATGTAGCGCCGCATGGCCTGGCCGAGCAGGTCGGTGGCGATGGTCTCGAGGTGCCGTGGGAAGCCGCTCTCGGCGATGATCTGCACCTCGGCCGGCTCGAGGTCCATGCTCAGCGACCGCAGGAAGTCCCGTCCGATCTGCGCCAACACAGCCGGGTCGACGGTCTGCTCACCATGGGCGAGGGCGTCGAGGCGGGCCTCGCCGTAGAGCCGCCGGGCGTCTTCGAAGGCACTGGTGACCCGGGCCTGGAGGCTGGCGCCCCGGGTGGCGTCGAAGTCGAACACCAGGGGCGCGTTGTCCGCGGCCTCCTCGCGGGCGGCGTCGGTGGCCTCCCCGTCTTCGAAGCTGTAGCCGACGGGGGCTCGGATGGTGCGGGTGGCGATCTGTCCCGGCACGAGGCTCATGTCGGGAATGCGCACGAAGTCCGACAACAGCAGCGAGCAGACCGCGCACAGGGCGACGAGCAGCCCGAGCCGCTGGAGGGTCTCGACCTCGACGGGGAGTCGCAAGAGCGGCAACCGTCTCCCTATTCCTCACCTCCTGCCACAGGATGGGCCGAGCGTGTGATGTCGCGACGGTCGGCCCGATCATACGCCTCGATGATCCGGGAGACCAGTCCGTGGCGCACGACGTCGCCCGAATTGAAGCGGGTGAAGCCGATGCCCGGCACGTCGCGCAGCACCCATGAGGCGTGGGCCAGCCCCGAGCGGACTCCCCGGGGCAGGTCCACCTGGCTGGGGTCGCCGGTGATGACGGCCTGGGAGCCCGTGCCGAGCCGGGTCAGGAACATCTTCATCTGCTCCTTGGTGGAGTTCTGGGCCTCGTCGAGGATGACGAAGGCATCGGACAGGGTCCGCCCCCGCATGAAGGCCAGGGGCGCGATCTCGATCACCGCCCGGTCCAGCAGCCGGGTCACGCGGTCGTAGTCGACCATGTCGTGCAGGGCGTCGTAGAGGGGGCGCAGGTAGGGGTTGATCTTCTCCACCATGTCCCCCGGCAGAAAACCGAGCTTCTCCCCTGCCTCGACCGCCGGCCGGCAGAGGATGATCCGGCTCACCTGGTCCCGCATCAGGGCCGAGAGCGCCATGGCCACGGCCAGGTACGTCTTGCCCGTGCCGGCCGGTCCGAGGCCGAAGACCACGTCGTGGGTGCGGATGGTGTCCACGTAGCGACGCTGGTTGATCGACCGCGGGAAGATGGCCTTCTTGCGGCGCCCCACGAACACGACGTCGCTGAAGAAGTCCTTGATCCGGGCCTCGGGATCCTGGCTCACGAGCCGGCAGGCGTGGGAGACGACGGTCGGGTGGAGCCGGAACCCGGTCCCCGCCAGGTCGTAGAGCTCCTCGATCAGCCGGGCCGCGAGCACCACGGAGCCGTCGTCGCCACCCACCGTGACCTGTCCGCCCCGCTGGTCGACCCGCACGGACAGCGCACGGCCGATGAGCTTGAAGTGCTGCGCCAGCTCGCCGGCCACCTCTCGGAGCTGCTCGGCGTCAGAGAGCGTCAGCTCCACGCTGCGCAAGGGAGCGGTCGGGGTCTCGATGGGCTCTCCCTGTCCGGCTCTGCCCTGACGGTCCGCAGCCAGTATAGCCCGCCAGGGCCCATGGCCCCGGTTAAGGGCGCGGTCGGCGACCCACTGCCGACAACAGCCCGCGACCAGGAGGTCCGTCGTGATCGTTGGTGTCCCCGAGGAGATCAAGCCCCAGGAGAACCGGGTCGGGCTCATTCCCAGCGGCGTGAAGGCGCTGGTGCAGGGCGGGCACAAGGTGCTCGTCCAGCAGGGTGCCGGAGCCGGCAGCGGCCTGCCCGACGACGAGTACATCCGGGTCGGCGCCGAGATCGTGCCCACGGCGGAAGAGGTCTATGGCCGCGCCGAGATGATCTGGAAGGTCAAGGAGCCCCTCGCTCCCGAGTACCCCCTGCTGCGGCGGGGCCAGGTGCTCTACACCTACCTCCACCTCGCCCCCGACCCCACCCAGACCGAAGCCCTGCTCGCGGCGGGCGTCGTGGGCATCGCCTACGAGACGGTGGAGACCGAACGCGGCAGCCTGCCGTTGCTGGTGCCGATGTCCGAGGTGGCGGGACGCCTCTCGATCCAGGCCGGCGCCATGGCCCTGGAGAAGCACCACGGCGGTCGCGGCGTGCTGCTGGGCGGCGTGCCCGGCGTGGAGCCCGGACGGGTGGCCATCATCGGCGGTGGCACCGTGGGCCTGAACGCGGCCAAGATGGCCGTCGGCCTCGGCGCCGACGTGACCCTGCTCGACATCGACCTGGACCGGCTGCGCTGGTTCGACGACGTCTACCACGGTCGCATCAAGACGCTGATGTCCAACCCCTACAACATCGAGCGGGCCCTGGGCGAGTCGGACCTCGTCGTGGGTGCGGTGCTCATCGCCGGCGCCAAGGCGCCCCATCTCGTGACCCGGGACATGCTGTCCCTGATGAAGCCCGGGGCCGCGATCGTCGACGTCGCCGTGGACCAGGGGGGCTGCGTGGAGACCACCCGCGCCACCACCCACGCCGAGCCGACCTACCTGGTCGATGGCGTTGTGCACTACGCCGTGGCCAACATGCCCGGCGCCGTGGCCCGCACCAGCACCTTCGCGCTGAACAACGCCACCATCCCCTACGGCCTCCGCATCGCGAAGATGGGCTGGGAGGAGGCGCTTCGGAGCGATCCGGCGCTGGCGAAGGGGCTGAACGTGCTCGACGGGGAGGTGACCTATGCGCCGGTCGCCGACGACCTGGGCTACCCGCTCCACGCCTGGGAGTGAGTGACCGGGCGGTGGCCCGCGGTCACTTGCCCTTCTTCTTCTTCATGGCGACCAGGCGCTTGGCCTGCGTCTGGATGACGGAGCTGATGTTCTTGTTGTGCGAGAGGTCCTTGAGGTCCTTGGCCTGCATGAACTTCAGCAGGCCCGTGGCGACCGAGACCGGCGTCTTGGGGTTGTTCGCCAGCAGCATCTTCACCCGGTACTTGCGCATGTAGTCCCGGTTGCGGCACATCTCGCGGATGACCTCCGTGTCGAGGTTCCGGTTGCCCGCCGCGGTCTCCACCTCCCGCTCGTTCATGCGGCCGGACTTGACCACCGCGCAGGCCACCATCTTGTTCCGGTCCCGGATGAGGAGCCTCCTGGCCTCGCCATTGCCCAGGTAGGCGAGCTTGATCTTCTTGCCGACCTGGAGCTTCTGGATCCGCTTCTCCAAGTTCATGAACTCGTCTTCGTCGTCGTCCGACTGGCCTCCGCCCTCTTCGAGCATCTCCCAGCCGAAGTCGTTGGCGTCGTCTTCGAAGTCGAAGCTGAAGCCGGGCACACCGACCTCCTGTGCGCCCGCGATACCGCCGTCGTCCTCGGGGTCGAGGTCCGGTCCGAGGTCGAACATCTCCAGGTCGTCCATGGCGCTGTCGTCGAGGTAGGTGCTGGGCGACACCTTGCCGAGCAGGGCGGCCTCGACCTCTTCCATGGCCGAGGCGCGGACCGGCTCCGGGGCCGGCGGCGGCTTCGGCGGTGGTGCCTCGGCGAGCTCCTCTGGCAGGGCCCGCTGCATGCGCAGGAACGCCGCCATCTTGTCGACCTGGGCAGGGCTGCAGTGCGGGTTGCGCTTGAGGTGCAGGTAGACCCGCGGCGTCAGCAGCAGCCGCTCCTGGTTGCGGCTGATCACCTCGATGAGCGCCAACTCGGCGTGGTCGGCGATGCGCAGGATGGTCCGGTCGTTGGCGTTGCGGATCTCGAAGATCCGCTCCATGAGGTCCTGCTGCTCGACGCGGATCTCGGCCAGGTACTCGAGGATCTTGGGATGCGTGCGCTGCCCGATGGCGTCGATCAGCGTCTGCGTGGCCATCTCCTCCAGGGACTGGGCGGCGGCGGCGCGGACCTCGGTGCTGGGGTCGCCGAGCAACACGTAGAGCATGCCGATCTGGACCCTGGGCGCCACGGGCAACAGGCCGCGGGCCGCGGCGAGCCGCGCCTTCTCCGGTGCCTCGGGGGTGCACACGGTGCGGTGCTGCCGGGGGATGCCGAGTCGCTCCCAGGGGATCTCAGCCATCGGTCACGGTCTCCTCCTAGTCGTCGCTCGACCCCTGCCTGAACGGCGACGACGCCACCACGTTCGTCACCAGGTTCGTCGGGACCTCTTCATAGGCCTCGAAGTGCATCGTGAAGGTGCCCTTGCCACCGGTCATCGAGCGCAGGTCCGGCGCATAGCGACGGATCTCGGACAGCGGCGCGGTCGCCTCGATCACCGTGTTCTTGCCGCGGGGGTTCATGCCCATCACGCGGCCGCGGCGACTGGTGATGTCCCCCATCACGTCGCCCATGTTGTCGGTCGGGACCACGATCTCCATCTTGTAGATCGGCTCGAGCAGCTTCATGCCGGACTCGTTCATCGCCGCCTTCAGCCCCTTGGAGCCGGCGAGCTGGAACGCGACGTCCTTGGAGTCGACCGGGTGGTACTTGCCGTCGGTCAGGGTGACCCGGATGTCGACCACCGGGTAGCCGGCCAAAGCCCCGTTCTTCATGCACTTCGCCAGCCCCTTCTCGACGGAGGGGATGAACTGGCGCGGGATCGAGCCGCCGAAGATCTTGTCCACGAACTCGAAGCCACCACCGGACGGCAGGGGCTCGACATCGATGTAGCAGACACCGAACTGGCCAGCGCCGCCGGTCTGCTTCTTGTGCTTGCCTTCGACGTGGTTGACCCGACGCTTGATGGTCTCGCGGTAGGGCACCAGCGGCAGGTCCGTGGCCACCTGGACCTTGGACTTGCGGATCATGCGGGCCACCGCCATGTCCAGGTGGGCCTGGCCCATGCCGTTGAGCACGAGCTGGTGGGAGAGCTCGTCGTAGGAGGTGGTGATCGTGGGGTCCTCTTCGATGAGGCGCTCCACAGCCTGCTTGATCTTGTCCTCACCGCCCTTGGAGGTGGCCCGGATGGTGTAGGACATCATCGGCGGCGGGTACTCGACGTGGGCGAAGGTGAAGGCCTGACCGGGCGCGGTCAGCGTGTCGTTGGTCCGGGTGTGCTTGAGCTTGGCCACCGACATGATGTCGCCACAGACGCCGTCCACGGTCTCGCGGGTATTGCCGCGGAGGTTGTAGAGGCTGCCGAGCCGCTCGCTCTCGTCCTTGGTGGTGTTCTGCACCAGGCCGTCGGCCGGCGGCGTGCCACCGAAGATGCGGAAGATGGTCTGCTTGCCGGAGAACTCGTCGATGAAGGTGTGGATGACCTGGGCGCTGAAGGGGGCGTCGGGGCCCGTCGCCACCTCGACCTCGTTGCCGTCGGCGTCGAAGGCCGTGGGGGCCGGGCGATCGAGCGGTGAGGGCAGGGCCCAGGACGCGAGGTCCACCAGGGCCTGCACGGCCACGTTGTGGGAGGCCGAGGTGAAGATGACGGGCACCAGCTCGCCCTTCATGACCGCCGCCTTCAGAGCCGCCTGGACCTGCTCACCGGTGAGCTCGAAGGTCTCGAGGTACTGCTCGAGCAGGTCGTCGTCGGTGCTGGCGACGGTCTCCACCAGCTTCTCCCAGGCGTCATCGACCTCGTCCTGGAGGTCCGCGGGGATGTCGATCTTCTCGAAGCTGCCGCTGCCGTCGGTGGCGTAGACCAGGGCCTTCATCTGGAGCAGCGACACGACACCCTTGAAGTCGTGTTCCTCGCCGATCGGCACCTGTAGCGGCGCCGGCTCGATGTTGAGGCTCTCGGCGATGTCGGCCAGCACGGTGTCGGCATCGGCCCGCTCGCGATCCATCTTGTTGACCACGATGACCCGAGGAAGCCCCAGCTCGACGGCCTTGTGGAAGACCCGCTCGGTCTGCACCTCGACGCCGTCCGGCGCGGAGATCACGACCACCGCGGCATCGGCGCCGTACATGGCGGCGAAGGTGTCGTAGACGAAGTTGCCGTCACCGGGGGTGTCCAGCACGTTGATCTTGACGCCGCCGTGCTCCAACCAGGCCAGCGAGGTGGCGATGGAGCCGGCCCGCTTGTGCTCTTCGGGCTCGAAGTCGAGCACGGAGGTCTGCTCGACCGTCACGCCGAGCCGGGTCGTGGCGCCGCTGTTGAACAGCATCGCCTCGCCCAGGCAGGTCTTCCCGCAGGACCCGTGGCCAACCAGTGCGATGTTGCGGATGTTCTCGGAGGCGAACGCCTTAGCCATCAGGAGTCTCCAGGTCAGCGCGAAGGTCGGACCGCTTAATGGGGATCGCCCCCGCCGTCATGAACGGGCATTGCGCTCCCAGAGCAACCAGAGCCCGCGCAGGGTCAGGTGCTCGTCGACCTCGTCGATCTCACCGCACGCCCGGCCGATCAGGTTGGAGAAGCCGCCCGTGGCGACGCACTTCACCGAGGTCCCCAGCTCGGCCTTGCAGACCCGCGCCAGGTGATCGACCAGGCCGACATAGCCGTGGAAGAGACCCGACTGCATCGAGGCGATGGTGTTGGTACCGATGGCCCGCCGAGGCCGCCCGACCTCCACCTTGGGCAACTGGGAGGTGCGCTGGAACAGGGCTTCGGCGCTGATCGCCAGCCCAGGCGCGATGGCACCGCCGACGTAGTCCCCCCGCGCGTCCACGCAGTCGAAGGTCGTGGCGGTCCCGAAGTCCACGACCACCACCGGCGTACCCCAGCGGACCGTGGCTGCGACGGCGTTGACCACACGGTCGGCGCCCACCTCCCGGGGGTTGTCGGTGCGCACCCGCATGCCGGTCTTGATGCCGCTCCCGACCACCATCGGATCCTGGTCGAGGTAGCGCCGACAGGCCTTGGTGAGGTTGAACAGCAGGCTGGGCACGACGCAGCTGATGATGACGCCGCGCACGGCCTCGACCTCCAGCTCACGGTGCTCGAGGAGCTGCAGCAGCACCAGGCCGACCTCGTCCGTGGTGCGACGCGCGGTGGAGATGCGCCACTGCTCGACCACGTCGCCGTCCTCCATGGCGCCGAGGACGATGTTGGTGTTGCCGACGTCGATGACCAGCAGCATCGGGGGTGCTTATCCCGACGCCGTGATCCTCAGCGCACTCCGCCGATGCGATCCACCGAGATGACCCCCTTGATCTTGGCGATCCGGCGGATGAGCTTGGTGAGCTCCGAGACGTCCGTGACCTCCACCTGCATCGAGCAATCGGCCTTCTGGTCCTCGAGCTGCTTCATCTCGGCGTGGGTGATGTTGATGCCGGAGTCGGTGCAGGTCTTGGTGATGTTGGCGAGCAGCCCGGGTCGGTCGACACACAGCACCCGGATGCCGCCTGTGTGACCCACGTGGGCGGCCTGCCCCCCCCACTCCACCGGCAGGCGCCGCTCCGGATCGAGCTCCAAGAGCTGGGCGCAGTCCCGCCGATGCACGGTGATGCCCCGTCCACGGGTCACGAACCCCGCCACCCGCTCGCCGGGCAGCGGGTTGCAGCACTTGGCGAAGTTCACCAGCACGTCCTCCTGGCCGTCGATGATGACGGGCGACTGGGCCGACCTGCGGCGGATGCGGTCCAGGATGCGCATCAGCGCCGCCCGCTCCCGCTCCTCCTGGCCCGTGTCGGCGGCCTCCGGCACCAGCTCCCGCACCACGCGCACCAGGGGCACGGTCCCCTGGGCCAGGCCGATCAGCAGGGCATCGACCTCGCGGAAGCTCATCTCCCGCACGACCTTCTTCAGCGTGCCCTCCTTGACGACCCTGTCCACGCTCGAGCCGTGCCGCTTCAGCTCGCTCTCCAGCATCTCGCGCCCGATCCGGAGGCCCGTCTCCCGCTCCTGCTTCCGGAGCTCGCGGCGGACCTTGGACAGCGCCCGGCTGGTCTTGACGATCTTGAGCCAGTCCCGCCGGGGGTGCTGCTGCTTGCCGGTGAGGACCTCGACCGTGTCCCCCGACTTCAGCTCGTAGCGAAGCCCGACCATGCGGCCGTCGACCATCGCGCCCACACACTGGTGCCCGACGTCGGTGTGGACCGCGTAGGCGAAGTCGAGCGCCGTCGCGCCGGCGGGGAAGCGCTTCACGTCCCCCATCGGCGTGAACACGAACACGTCGTCCTGGAAGAGGTCGATCTTGACCGCCTCCATGAACTCGTCCGGGTCGTCCACGTCCCGTGCGGTCTCGAAGAGCTCGCGGATGCGGGCGATGTCGGCGAGGTCCTCCCGGCTCAGGGCCAGGTGCCCCGCCTTGTACACCCAGTGGGCGGCGATGCCCGTCTCGGCGATGCGGTGCATCTCAGAGGTGCGGATCTGGACCTCGATCCGGCGGTGCTCCGGCCCCAGCACGGTGGTGTGGAGCGACTGGTAGCCGTTGGGCTTCGGCACCGCGATGTAGTCCTTGATGTGCTCCGGGACCGGCTTCCAGGCCGCGTGGACCTGGCCCAGGGCGCCGTAGCACTGGGCGACGTCGTCGACGACGACCCTGAACGCCAGCATGTCCCGCACCTGGTCGAACTCCAGGTTGCTGCCGACCATCTTGCGGTAGGTCGACCACAGGTGCTTGGCCCGGCCGGAGATCTCGCCCTCGATGCCGATCTCGCCGAGGCGGCTGGTGAGCTCCGCCACCACGCGGTCGGTGTAGGCATTGCGCTCGGCAGCGCTCTGCTCCATGCAGGCCACCACCTCGGCGTAGGCCTCCGGGTGCAGGTAGCGGAAGCAGAGGTCCTCGAGCTCGATCTTGATCTCGTTGAGGCCGAGACGCCCGGCGATGGGCGCGTAGATCTCGAAGGTCTCCGCGGCGATGCGCCGCCGCTTGTCGTCCCGCATCACCTCCAGGGTGCGCATGTTGTGCAGGCGGTCGGCGAGCTTGACCAGGACCACGCGGATGTCCTGGGACATCGCCATGACCATCTTGCGGAAGTTCTCCGCCGTGGCCTCCTGCTTGGAGCGGAACTGCAGCTTGCCGATCTTGGTGACGCCGTCGACCAGCTCGGCGATCTCGGTGCCGAACTGCTCCGCCAGCTCCGCCTGGGTGATCAGGGTGTCTTCGAGGGTGTCGTGGAGCAGCGCCGTGGCGATCGTGTCCACGTCCATGCGGAGGTCGGCCAGCAGATCGGCCACCTCGAGCGGGTGGGTCAGGTAGGGCTTGCCGTCCTTGCGCTGCTGCTTCTCGTGGGCCTTGGCCGCCGTGAGGTAGGCCCCCAGGATCACGCCCCGGTCCAGATCCGGAGCGTAAGCAGCGACCTTGTCCAGGATGTCGTCGATCCGCATTGCGACGGGGCCAAGCGTCTTGGGGCCCCTGTGAAGCGTAGCACTATCTGGAGGCGGTCATGTGACGGACGAGGGACGACCGACGAGAGGTCCGTTGAAGCTCGGCGGCGATCACCGCCTGGAAGCAGTCGTGTGCGGTCGCCAGATCGTCGTTCACGACGAGGTAGTCGAACTCCCCACAGGCCGAGATCTGGAGCATCGCCTCGGCGACGCGGCGCTGGATGATCGCGTCGGAGTCCGTCGAGCGGCCCCGCAGCCGGTCCTCGAGGCTGGCCAGGTCCGGGGGCAGCACGAAGACCAGGACCGCCTCCGGAAGTGCCCGGCTCACCTGTCGGGCTCCCTGCAGGTCGATCTCGAGCAGGACCGACCGTCCTGCGGCCAGCGCCTCTTCGACGGGCGCGCGGAGGGTCCCGTAGCGATTGCCGTAGACATCGGCCGACTCGAGGAAGGCCCCGTCCTCCAGCCACCGCTCGTACTGCTCCTGGCTCACGAAGTGGTAGTCGCGGCCGTCCACCTCGCCCCTGCGGGGTGCGCGGGTGGCCGCGGACACGGAGAACTCGAGGTCGTCGAAGACCGCCAGGGCCTCCCGGACCAGCGTGGTCTTGCCCGTTCCGCTGGCACCGGTGACCACGAACAGGGCCCCCCGGTCGGGTCGCGTCCAGGCGTCGAGGCACAGGCTCATGTCGTCACCTACTCGACGTTGCTGACCTGTTCGCGCAGCTTCTCCAGGGTGGACTTCATGTCCACCACCAGGGCCGAGACCGGGTGCTCGACCGACTTGCTGCCGATGGTGTTGATCTCCCGGTTCATCTCCTGGGTCAGGAACTCCAGGCGGCGGCCCACCGGCTCCCGGGCCGTCAGGGCCTGCCGGAACTGCTTGCAGTGGCTGCCGAGGCGTGCGAGCTCCTCGGAGACGTCGGCCTTGTCGGCCACCAGGGCGACCTCCTGGGCCAGCCGGCCCGGGTCGACCCCGTCGACCATCAGGCGGTCCACCCGGTCCAGGAGCCGCTGCTCGAGCCGCAGGGCGACACCGTCGGCCTCCAGCTCCACCCGCTGGCGCTGGTCGTCGAGCCCGGCGAGGTGGGCCCCGAGGTCAGCGGACAGCTCGTCGCCCTCCCGGCGCCGCATCGCGGCGAGGTCGGACACCGCCGCGTCCAGGGCCGCTTCGACCACCGACCACTCGCTGGTGACGTCCGGGTCGGCCTCCACGGTGCTGAGCACGCCCGGCAGGCCGAGCAGGAAGTCCGCGCTCACCTCGCCGACCGCGCCCTGGTGGCCGTCGAGCAAGGACTGGATGGTCTCCAGGTAGGTCCGGATCAGCGCCCGGTCCCCCTGGACCCCCACGGCGCCTTCGGTGCAGACCCTTCGCACGTAGGTGTCGATGCGACCGCGCGCAAAACCCCGCTTGAGCACCGAGGTGATGCGCGGGCCGAGGGCGTTGTACTCCCGCGGCGTCCGGAGCTGGATGTCCCGGAACCGGTTGTTCACCGACCTCAGCTCCACGGTGACGGTCACACCGCCGCCAGAGGCCTCGCCCCGGCCGTAGCCCGTCATCGAGTTCATGGAGTCCTCCTGCCGGGACGGACTAACGCGGCTCCGTCACCAGCCGCAGGTCAGCAGCTACAGGTGCTGCCGTCGCTGCAGTCGCACTCGCAGTAGCCGGTGGCGTTGAAGTCGTAGTCGCAGGTGACCTCGCCGTCGGGGCTGGTCCAGGTCGCGGTGCCCTGGCCGTCGTAAGCCCGCTCCAGGTGGATGGAGCCCTGGGGATCGCCGCGCTGGGTCACCTCGTAGTCGAGGATCTCGGTGCCATCGACCCGGTTGATCTCCGTGCCCTCCTTCACGCGCTCCACGTCCAGCGTCTCTTCCCGCCAGCTCGTCTTCGAGCTGGAGTTGGCCTTGCTCGTGCCGTCCTCGGTGAAGACGAGCTCGTCCTCCTCGTAGGTCGTCGACCAGTCGGAGGTGCCGTCGCTCCACCAGGTCCCGTCGGTCACCCACCCGGTCCCACCGCTGCTGGTGTCGACGTGGAACTGGACCTCGTCCTCGGCCCGGATCTTGTACTGGGTGGTGACGAAGTCGTCCGGAGCGTCGCTGTACAGCTCCTTGATCGTGCCGCTGCAGCCCGTGCGCTCCTCGTGGATCTCGGTGGTCCAGGTCGCGCCGAGCACGTCCTCGGCCTCGAGCTTGTAGATGACGTCGAGGTCGCCGTTGCGGTCGACGACGCCGTAGCCGCTGCCCACCTCGCGCACCATGTAGTGGGCGGCGGTGTACTCGCGGGAGAAGGCCAGGTCACCGGTGTTCAGGTCGTACTTGCCCTGGATCCGGTCCAGGTGCTGCTCGGGCGACGGCGGCTCGAGGTTGAAGCCCCCTTCCCCGTTGCCCTGGTCCACGTACCGGGTGACGGTGCCCCACCAGTCGTGGGGGTTGTCGTCACAGGACGTGCTCGTGTCCAGGTAGTTGCCGCTGGACAAGAGGCTACAGCCTCCCAGGAGCATCACCAGCACACCACCTGCCATCGACTCACCTCGGCACCCAGCTACTACATCGCAGCGGGCTCCGGCGCTGTCAAAAAGCGGCCAGTCGCAGCAGCCGGGCCTCCTCGCGGGGCTCGAGCCCCCAGGACTCCACCAGCGTGGACTCGACCCCGTCGAGCCAGTCGCGCGGCACGGGCAGGCAGCGCAGGTCCTCCGGGTAGAGGTCGAGGCGACGCCCCCGCTCGACCCGGGTCACGGCCTGGCCCAGCGGGCTGCGCACGGCCTCCAGCAGCGCCGACAGGCCGATCGGGCAGTCGGGCTCGGGTCGGGCCACCAGCAGCGTGTGGCCGGCGTACAGCCCCGACCGGTCCACCCGGGCACGCACGGGGCCACGCCCGCGCAGGCGCTGCACCAGGATCTTCGAGACCTCGAACAATGCCGGAGACTTGGGACGGTGCATCTCAGCCGATTCGTAGGACAGCCAGCGGGTCGTGCCGGTGAAGAGGTCCCGGGCATCGACGAAGGGCACGACCCCGGGCCCCGGCCCGTCGCGCATCAACCTCGCCTTGCCGCCGCGCGGTCCGTGTGCCACCAGGCCAGTGTCGACGTAGGCGAGATCTCCGAGGGTGACCGAGCGGGCCCGGATCCGTGCCACGAGGTCCAGGTCGTCGACGTCGATGTCCGGATCCAGGGGCGACGCTGGAAGCGCGAGGACCCGTGCCGCCGCCAGGCCGCCGGGCAGGGTTGCCGGACCCTCGCCGGGCACCACCACGACTTCGACGACCTCCACCGAGGCGCCGGGAAAGGGCTGGGGGTCGCCGATGGCGGCGAAGCGATGGTCCGCCAGCCAGCGGCGGCGCCAGGTGAGGCCATAGGGCTGCGAGAGCATCGACGCCGGCAGCACCAGGCCCAGGGCCCCTCCGGGGCGGGTCGCCTCCCGCACGACCTCGGAGAAGGGCACGGCGAGGTCGTAGCGGCCACGCAGCCAGGCGAAGCGGCGTGTCAGGCGCTTGCGCAGCGCCTTGAGCTGCCGCTCAGGCGGCACGAAGGGCGGGTTGCCGACGACCACGTCGGCCCGGGGCGGGTCCTCGGCCAGGGCGTCGCCCTCGATCAGCCGGGCTCGCGGGACCAGGGCCCCGGCGACGGCGAGGGCCACCGGATCCCGGTCCACCCCCACGATCTCCTCCACGCCGGCCTCGTCGAGGGCCAGCAGGAAGGCCCCGGTGCCACAGGCCGGATCCAGTCCGCGGCGCACGGGCTGCGGCGCCGCCGCCAGGGTCGCCCCCACCAGGCGGGTCGCCATCGGCTGCGGCGTGTCGAAGGCCCCCCTGCTCCGGCGACCCGCGCGGTCCCACAGCGGGACCTCCTGGCCCGCCTCCGCTGTCCAGACCCGTCCCCGAGCGCCCCGTCGGATCGGCGACAGGGTCGGAGAGAGCGACGTCGTCTCCTCCACCACCTGTGGCCGTGCCCTGGCGAGGGCCCCAGCGATGCCCAGCGTCGTCCAGCGGCCGAGGCCCGCGGCCAGCAGCGCCCGCGTGGCCGCCGCACAGGCCGCGGCGTGGTCCTGTCCGGCCTGCCGTCCGTCCCGCCAGGCGACCAGGGCCAGCCGCGTGGCTTCGACCCGGTTCACGGGGCCGGGGCCCTGGTCGCGCGCTCCAGCTCGGCGCGCCCCGCCGGCCCCCCCCCCCCCCCCCACACCCCACCCACCCCCCCCCCCCCCACCCGCACCCCCCC
>CAZCVP010000010.1:0-8994 GCA_964501915.1 uncultured Enterobacterales bacterium | reverse complement strand
GGGGGGGTTCGACCGGGTTCAGGGGGCGGGGGCCGGGGTCGCGCTTCGCAGCGCGTCTCGCACCGCCTGCCACACCCGACCCACCGAGAGCGCATTCATGCAGCGGTGGTCGCCGATCGGGCAGGTCTGGCTGCCGTGCAGGCTGCAGGGGCGACAGGGAAGCTCCTCCTCGAGCACCTCTCCGGGATGGCACCAGAAGCCATCGGCGGAGGTCGTCGGGCCGTAGAGCCCCACCACCGGCACCCCACAGGCCGCGGCGAGGTGCAAGAGCCCCGTGTCCCCGCCGACCACGATCGCCGCCCGCCTCAGCACGCGCAGGCTGTCGTCGAAGCCCCGCTCGGCCACCGGCACCACCCGGCCCTCGGTCCTCTTCCAGATGTCCCGCAGCAGCGGGTCCTCGGCCAGGCTGCCGAGCGCGAAGGCCGGCCCGGGCCAGCGGTCGGCGATCGCGCGGTAGCGGAAGGCCGGCCAGCACTTGGTCGGATGGGCCGCTCCGGGCACCAGCACCAGGGCGTCCGGTCGGGGGCTTCGCTCGATCGGGATCCAGGGCCGCGGCGCCACGTCGACGCCCGCGGCCTGGGCATAGCGGTCGATCACGAACGGGATGCGCTCCGGGCGCTTCCAGGCCACGCGGGTGCGGCGGGCGAGGCCGAGCTTGTCGACCCGCGACACGGGCGCCGCGAGGCGCCGCGACAGCGCCCGACTCCGCAACGAGCCGTGCAGATCGACGACCCACTCCACCTCGGGCAGCCGTCGAGCGAGCGCACCGACCCCCTCCCCCGGCTTCAGCCCGATCACCTGCTGCACCCCTTCGAACCGCGACACGAGGCCGGCGTAGCGGTCATGGGTGACGAAGACGACCGACCGCAGCGCACCGGTGATCGCCGAGGTCAGCACGACGTCACCCAGGGACGAGAACCGGATGACCAGGGCGCTCGTGGCTCAGTTCCCCGCTTGTCTCGTGGGGGCGGACAGCGCCTCGGGCGGCATGACGCGGATGCGACGGTAGCGCTCGCGCGAGAGCGGCCAGATCGGGGGCAGCACGGCGTCGAGCACCGCCAGCGCCAGGCCCAGAAGAACCAGCCCGCCACTGCCGGCGAGGCCGAGACCGAGACCGACGAAGCCGAGGGGCACCGAGAGCCAGCCGGCCCCCAGGATGACCGCCCGAGCGGTCATCGCCAGCAGGATGGCCCGGACCGAGGTCACGGCGTCGATGTCCTGGGGACGAGCGACGGCCAGCGCCTGGCGCAGCAGCTTCCAGGCCTGGGCCCGGTTGCGGCGCTTGAGCTCGTAGATGCCCAGCAACAGCCGCGCCGGGAAGCGCGTCCGCGGAGCGTCCTTGGAGGCCAGGAGCTGGGCTCGGGCGCCGACCAGGTCGTCGGAGCGGAACAGGGCCAGGCCGAGGTGGTAGCGGAAGGTCGGGTCGTCGGGGAAGTAGTGCAGCGCCATGCGCGCCGCGACTTCGACGTCCTCGGGGCGACCCAGGACGTCGGCGAGCACGGCGACGCCCACATAGGCCCGCCGATTGAACGCGTTGATCGCCACCGCCTGCTCGAATTCGACCAGGGCTCCCTCGAGCTCCCCCTCGCCGAGCCGACGCAGGGCCTCCGCCACGTGAGCGTCGGGCTCGCGAGCCGTGAAGTAGTGGGGCGGGCTGTAGCCGTCATGGGAGTCGGCCTCGACCTGGGTCAGCGGCATGGAGGTCCGGTTCTCGGCCACCCCGGTGAGCACGAGACCGCAGTCGGCCGTGTGGTGGAACGCGAGCAGCCGCTCGACGTTCTCTCCCTCGGCCGCCTGGACGACCCGCAGGAGCTGGAAGAAGGCCTCTCGTCCCTCGCAGCCGCCGTGGTGCTTGAAGCGGTAGAGGTAGAGCAGGAAGCTCTCCTCCAGGGTCGGCTGGGCGACGTAGAAGAGCCGGTGGTGGGAGCCGTCGTCGACGAACTGGACCTTGACGGCGTCCAGCTCGCCGGGCTCTCCGAAGTAGCGCCGCAAGAAGGCCGCCACCTCGCCGGCGAACTCGCTGCCGAGGTTGCCCTCCTGCTCCGCACCCTGGATGTTGCTCCAGCCATAGCGCTTGAAGTAGGAGTGCCGGAGCTGCTCGATGCGCTTGCGGCAGTGCTGGACCTCGGCGTCCACCACCTCGCGGTCCTCGTAGCGCATCGGGGCCAGGGCGATCCGCCTCTGGTAGAGCCTCACGCTCGCTTCGAAGCTGTACCGGCGGACCACGCCGTCGCGGCCGACGATCTCCACGGGAAAGTCGACGACCTGACTGTAGTCCTTCCTCTGGTAGCGCTTGAGCTTGCGGACTTTGTCCATTCAGCGGACTGCTCCGTGTCCAGGGTACCACCGCGGGGGTCCGCGGCGCCACCGGAGACCGGACCCTGGGTCCGTCTCCTGGTATCCGCTGTCGGCACAGGGGTCCGGTGCCACGAGGTGCAATGACATCTCGTTGCTGGATGTTGAAATAGAGGACGTGCCTTGGCGTAGACGTCTGCGCACGCCCTCGCAGGGAGGCCCCCGATCGCACTCCGTCTCCACACCGCCGACACCTCCGAGCCCGACCGCATCCTGGCGGCCTGTGCCGGAGACGACTCCGCGCGGGACTGGATCGTCCGCCACTACAGCCCCCCCCTCTTCCGCTACTGCCTGCGCATGCTGCGGAACGAGCAGGACGCGCGCGAGGCCACCCAGGAGACCCTGTTGCGGGTGCTCCGCAACCTGCACCGCTACGACCCCACCCGGCGGTTCTCGACCTGGGCCTTCACCATCGCCCGCAACGCCTGCATCGACGAGCAGCGCCGGCGCAAGAAGGTCGGTCCGACCTCGGACCGGGAGGTCGTGGACCAGGCCCCCTCCCCCCTCGACCAGACCATGGAGCGGCTGCGTGCCGAGCGCCTCGAGCGCGCCCTCGCCGAGCTCCCGCCCAAGTACCGGGAGGTCCTGGTGCTCTACCACTTCGAACACCTCAAGTACGTCGAGATCGCCCAGGTGCTCGACATCCCCCTCGGCACGGTCATGAACCGCATCTTCCGGGCGCGACGGCGCCTGCGGGCGATCTACGAGCAGCAGGAGACCTCGTGAGCCAGCACCCCACCGACGCCCTCCTCGAGCGCTTCATCGCCGGTGACCTCGACGACGACGTGGCCGTGGCCGTGGCCGAGCACATCGACGCCTGTCCCCACTGCGCCGCCCGCGCCGTCCACGGCGACCCCCTCGCCGCGGCCTTCGCCTCGGTCCAGGACCCCCCGATGCCCGAGGGACTGGTCGAGGACATCCTGCGGGCGGCCGACGAGGCACAGGCCGCCGAGAACCGACCGCTCTTCGCGCGCCCCGAGCTCTGGGCCGCCAGCGGTCTGCTCGCCGCGGCCACCGTGCTGCTGGCCCTCACCGGGGGCCTCACGCCCTGGCTGGCGGACCTGGGTGTGTCGGTCCGCGCCGCCCTCGTCGGTGGGGGCGTGCTCCTGTCCAGCAGCCCGGTCCCCACGGGTGCCGTGGCCATCGCCGCCACCACGGTCCTGGTGATCAGCGGCCTGGCCATCCTCTGGGTCCAGCGGGATCGGCGCGGGTGAGTTCCTGGCCAGCGCGGGCCTTGCTGCTGGTGACGATCGGAGTCGGCCTGGCGGGGGTGCCCGCCCGAGCCGAGGAGCCGGCGACCCAGGCGGAGCTGGAGGAGGCCCTGGCTCGCATCGAGGAGCTGGAGGTGCGCCTGGAGGTGGCCGAGCAGCGGCTGAGGGAGGCCGAGAGCTGGCGCGTGGACGGCGCGGCACCGCTCACCGGGGCCGGGCGCGAGGTCGTGGTCCACCCCGACCAGGTGGTGGGCGAGGCCGTGGCCTTCGGCGACTCCCTGGTGGTCCGCGGCCGGGTCCGCGGTCCGGCCGTGGCCTTCGGGGGCGACGTGCGGGTCCACGAGGGGGCCCACGTCGAGGGCGACGCCGTGGCCTTCGGCGGCCAGGTCCGGGTCCAGGAGGGCGGCACCGTCGAGGGCGACCGGGTGGCCTTCGGCCCTGCGGCCACGGGCGGGATCCTGCCCTCCGTGCTGGATCCGGGCGGCCTGGGACGCACCCTGGCGCGGCGGCTGGTCCTGCTGCTCACCCTCGCCGGCGCCGGAGCCCTGGCGGTGGGGCTGTTCCCGGGCCAGGTCGACACCGTCGCCAGGGCCGTCGAGGCGCACCCGGTGCGCTCGGGCCTGGTCGGCCTGGGGGCCTCGGCCCTGGCGCTCTTCGTGGCCGTCGTCCTGGCCCTGACCCTGCTCGGCATCCCGGTGGCGCTGCTGGCCCTGGCGCTGTTGGGCCTCGCCTGGATCCTGGGGCTCCTCGGTCTCTGCCAGGCCGTGGGAGACCGGCTGCCGATGGAGGGGGTCGGGGCCCGTCGGTGGACGGCGTTTCTCGGGGGGCTGGTGATCCTGGCTTGCTTCGGGGTGCTGCCGGTCGTGGTGCAGCTCCTGGTCGGCACCGTGGGCCTCGTCGGGGCCGGGGCGGCGGTGCAGACGCGGCTGGGGACGCGGGCGGGGGAGTGAGGGGCCGGAGGGGCAGGCGCAGCCGGGGACGAGGCCGGACAGGTCCTCGCTCGGTGGGAAGGGGATCGCGGATTCCAGACCCCAGTCGGGAGCGCACTGCCCTCAGCTGACGTCATTTCTGACCGGTGACAGGCGCCACAGACGCCTGCGACCGGAGACACCGGCCCCCTCGTCCGGGTGGCGCCGACCCGACGGCGCGACCGCTCTCCGCTTCCGCTTCCGCTCCTGCGACCGCATCCGGCACCGCAGGTCGCACGCCGCACGCTCGGAATCCCCTTGAAGGCTCACGGCCATCCATGACACTGTCTCCACAGGCAGGGAGCCACCCATGACCCGATCGAGCTCGTCCTTCGCCCTCGTCGGTGGCATGCTGCTTGCTGGGGGGGGGCGCCATAGCCGCTGACCTCGACAGCGACGGCTGGCACGACGACGCCACCCCGCTCGGTGACTGCGACGACAACGACCCCCCGGTGAATCCCGGCGCCTCCGAGGACGGCATGGACGCTGTCGACGACGACTGCGACGGCTCCCCCGCCGCCAGACACGACTACGTGACCGCGATGGGGATCTTCGTCGGCGAGGACTTCGTCCTGACCCGAGCGGTCCAGCAGGCCCGGGGCGTGATCCTGACGCCGGCCGGTGGCACCGCTTCGATCGCCTTCCGCCACGACCTGGCCTGGGAGTCCGGCGCCGACCACGTGCTGGTCGAGCTCAGCTCCGACACGACCACCGGCGGCTGCATCGTGCGGCTGAAGGAGACCGGCGGTGTGGGGGTCTGGGCGCCACTCTCGGTCGGCCTCAACGACTTCGCCTCCGGCTCGCTTCAGCCCGGTGACACCCTCGACGAGCTGGAGATCTCCTGCACGGGCAGCTCCGGCAGCGCCCGGGTCGAGTGGCTCACCGTGCAGAACAGCAGCTACGAGTGGCCGCCGATGATGGAGCTGTCGGTCTCCTTCGACGACATGGCCCTGCCGATGGGGGGACCGGCCTCGGCGGTGTCGATGCGCTGGGCCGGCGAGTCGAGCGCGCTGCTGGTCGGGTCCAACGTGGGGGGGCTGGCGTATTCGCTGGACGGCTTCGCCTGGACCACCGCCAACGGCCTCGCAGACGAGTGGGGCCGACCCGGCGAGCTGGGGGTCTGGGGCATCGTGGCCGACTCGCTCACCGACGTCTACGCGGTCACCGGCGACCCGGCCAGGGACAACGCGGGGGACGACGGGGGGCTCTACTGGTCCGGCAACCTCCAGTCGGCGAGCCAGAGCTGGCAGCCCCTGACCACGGGCCTCGAGATCGGCACCAACAAGCACTTCGACGACTGCGAGACCCTGGACGGCGACGATCCATACAAGGGCATGGGCTCGGCGCCGGTGCTGGTCGAGGTCGGCAACGACCTGGTGATCTCCAGCCAGGACCCGGATGGCCGGGGCCTCTGGTTCTACGACGAGTCGCTGAGCGCGGCGTGCCGGGCCTACGATCCGGCCGAGCTGCCGACCTTCACCTCCGGCTACGAGGCCCTTCCGGCCGGAGCGGCGCTGCACACCACCCACTACCCGGGGACCGGCGACGCCGAGCTGCTGGTGGGCTACCGGGTCATGACGGACAGCGACACCAACGGGTCCCAGGCCCTGTACCTCTGCGAGGATCCGACGGGCTTCGCCTGCGGCGATCCGGCGCTGTCCTGTCGTCCGGTGACCGACGACCGAGGCACCCCCGTCACGGTCTCGGACGTCCGCGACGTGGAGGCGGACCCCAACACCGCGGGTCGCTTCCTGGTCGCCGACGGGGGCCGGACCTGGGACGGCTCGGGGGAGGCGTGCAGCTCCGGAGAGTCCACGGTCTTCGTGCTCGAGGTCGACGCCAACACCTGCGACCAGTCCCACGGAAGCTCGACCTACGGTGACCTCGTGAGGCCGCTGCCGACGGGGCGATCCTCGGAGCTCTCGGGCATCGCCATCGATCCATCGGGCACCTGGGTCATGGCCTTCTACCCGGTGGGGGCCGCGCGGTTGAGCTACGGCTGCACCGGCCTCTACCGGGTGGCGATGGCCGACCTGGGAGAGGGGAACACCCCCTGGACGCCGCTCCAGGGCCACGTGCCGGGCAGCTATGTCCGCGACGCCTCCCAGCGGGCAGCGATGGTCGATGGGGGCGGGTCCTGGCAGGACGACCAGGCGCTCCTGGAGGTCTGGGCACCGTACTCGGCCCAGGAGGCGCTGTTCGTGCCTCGGACCGGTGGTGGCTCGGACCTGGCCGTGGGCTCGATGGTGATGTGGTGGGTGCCGCCGGAGGACCCGGTGGCCGGCGAGCTCGGCTGGGACAGCGCCGACGACGGGGTGAACGACCTGGACGACATCCCCTGGGTCATGGGCTTCGACGCCAGCGGCAGCTTCCAGACCCTGACGGCGCTCGCGGTGGCGAGCTGTCAGGGGTGCAGGGACTTCGTCGACGCCTCGCGGGACTCGGTGCTCGGGGGCGTGGGGGACCTCGGGGCGACGAGGCTCTGGGGGCGGCGCCCCACCAGCGGCGAGACCAACGCGGCGGGAGACATCGACTGCCACTACCGGTCGATGGCCACCCGGGGGGTGTCGGCCTCGTTCTGGCAGGACCCGGACGGCGCGGTGGTGGACCAGGCGTGGCTGGCGATGGGGAACCAGTCGGACCTGGACGATGCGACGGGGATGCGGATGCTGCTGTACTCGGAGGACGGCGGGGGGAACTGGTGCTGGGATGGGGCCGGGGTTGGGGGACGGGACCGGTGGTTCGACGGGACCAACAATGAGGACCTGCTTTGCAGGGACAGGGGATCGTACGTCTGGCCGGCGTGTGACACAAAGCTCGAGGATCTCGACCCCTTCAACCTCGGCGACGCCTGCGTCGGGTCGGTAGGCCGGGTCACCCCCCTCGCCGACGGCAAGGCCCTGCTGGTCGCCTCCCCGTCTACGAGCTGCACGGGCACCTCGGAGGGCCTGTGGCTCGTCGAGGACGGCGGGACCACCGGCCTGAAGTACACCCGGGTCACCGGCTACACCGACCCCGGCACCGGCGACACCTCCTGCGACGAGCAGACCTTCTTCGCCCGCGGGGTCGTGGACGTCGTCGCGCACCCGGACTCCGATCCGACGGGCCAGGTGCGGGTCTTCCTGACCGGCGCGGCCCCGGGCGGCACCGACCGGCGCTGCGGCGTGCGGGAGGTCACCTTCACCTGGGACACCAGCAGCTCCGAGACCGCCGGTACGTGGTCCTGGATCGACGTCGATCCACCGACCGGCGAGTGCTGGCTCGACGAGCCCCACGTCCGCGGCGCAGCCCTGTCGCCGGACGGGGAGCTCCTCTTCGTGCACGGTGGCATCCACAACCTGGCCACGGCCACCTGGTCCGGCGGCATCTGCACCGTGGACCTCACCTCCTCCTACAGCCTGGAGCAGGCCCTGGACCCCGCCGACCTCCAGCTCCGCATCGATGCACTCCTCCCCCACCCCCACGTCGAGGGCCAGGTCTTCTTCGGTGGGGTCGTGGACGACGTCTGCACCGTCTGCGACGAGCCGGCCCTCTGGGTGCTCCAGCGCCGCTACCGCCCCGCCGACGACACCTGGGTCTGGAGTCACCGCCGCGTCTCCGGCGACGACCTCGACCACCCCCAGATCCGGGAGCTGGACTGGGGCCGGGTCGGGGCCGCTGCGTCCGACCTCCACCTGGACCTCGTCTACGCGGCCACGGCCGGAGCGTTCCCGGGAGAGTCGTCCTTGGAACACCGGGCTGGGGTACACCGAGTCGCCTCACTCCGCCGCCCCCGCACACCGAGTCCCCTGACTTCGCCGCCTCGCGCGGTCGAGCGGGGGCCGGCGGCGGCCAAGTGGTTGGAATCCCGTCGGCTGCCGCGGCCAAGGTCGCCCAGGCGGCGATGCGAAGGGACTCGGTGCAGCGGTCGTCGCCCTCCGACCCCCCCCACGAGGAGGGCCCCCCTCCTCAGCCCACCCACAGCCTCGCTCCCAGCACGAGCAGCACCGCCCCGACCGCCACCCACGTCGACCGCTCCCCCCGCAGCACCTCCGCCCGACTCCACGACCCGCCCGCCCTGGCCTCGCCCAGGGGCAGCCACCGGGGGACCTCCTCCAGGTAGGCCACGTAGGGCGCCCCCAGCGCCTGCCGCAGGTGCTGCTCCTCCCAGCGGACCACCAGGCTGTAGTGCACCGCGAGCAGCCCCAGCCAGCCCAGGCTCCAGGGCCAGCCACAGACCAGCCCTACCCCGATCCAGATCAGGCCATTGGCCACGTAGAGCGGGTTGCGCAGCCGGGCGAACGGACCCCCGCGCACCAGCTCCCACGCCGCGTCGGTGCGGGTCCGGGACCGGGACCCGAGGTGGCCCACCCCCCAGGCCCGCAGCGCCAGGCCCCCCAGCACCAGGGGTCCTGCGAGCGACAACCCGCGCCCGCTCGGTGTCCCCAGGACCACCTCGGCCACCCACAGCCGCAGGGGCC
>CAZCVP010000009.1:64352-67223 GCA_964501915.1 uncultured Enterobacterales bacterium | reverse complement strand
GGGCCCTGTAGTCCCTACCCTATTCAGCGGTAGTGGCCGGGCCGGCTGGGCCGAGAGGCGAGGCTGGGGGCCACTTGCGCGAGGGAGCTGGGGCCCCTTGTGGGCCCCTCAGCTCCCCAAGCAAGTGGTGGCTTCGGCGGGACTCGAACCTGCGACAACACGGGTATGAACCGTGCGCTCTAACCAACTGAGCTACGAAGCCAGACGCCGGCGCTTAACGCCCGCGCCACGCCCGGGTCAACCCGCCGGGAGCCTCAAGACCGTCAGCAGCGCCCCGACGGTGAACGACCAGCCCAGCAGCAGCACGAGCCCAGCCCAGCCCAGGACCCGGGCGAACCGCATCAGGCGCTCCAGCTCGTCGACGGCCAGGTGCTCCTCGAACCAGCCGCCGCTCAGGCGCTTGGAGCGGATGACGAAGCTGATGGCGACCTCGGGACGCGCCAGCACCAGGAAGACCCCCGTGGCCAGCACGAGGTCCGAGAGCACGAGCAATACCAGCAGGGCTTCGATCAGGACAGGCCTCGGGCCAGCATCGGCCTCCCTCCGCTAATCTGATGGCGGCTCGGACACCGGAAGGCCCCCGGGGTTCTGCTCCTCGGCGGCGGCGTCGGCGTCCTCGGCGGCCGGCGGGCCCGCCGTGTCGGTGGGCAGGTCCTCCTGGGGCGGCAGGGGCAGGGGCGCCACCTGGTCGTCCTCGACCTGGGCGTGGCGGCCGAGCGGCGCGAAGCGGCGGTGCAGGTTCTCCCGATCCCCGTGCACGAGGATCGAGCGCACTGGATCCTCCTCCACAAGGTCCACCGACTCCACCGGGGCCCCCGTGCCGACGGCGACGGTCACGCGGGAGTAGCCCTCGGGCGGCTCCAGGACCTCCGGCGCGGCCTCCCCCATCAGACCGGCGTCTCGCAGCCCGGCCACGGTGGCCGCCCAGGCCGGCAGCGCACCGTTCGGACCCCCGAGCCGGGTAGTTCCCCGAGCCATGCGGCGGTTGTCGTCG
Source organism: uncultured Enterobacterales bacterium (assembly GCA_964501915.1). GTDB lineage: Bacteria > Myxococcota_A > UBA796 > UBA796 > CAJQPC01 > CAYFPX01. Next base: position 66,229 of record CAZCVP010000009.1, on the reverse strand, counting down.
TAGCCGACGTAGACCCCCAGGGTGTACCGCCCGACGACCTCGCCGTCGGCGACCCGGGGGACCTGTCCGAGGAAGGCGGCGTTGCGGTAGTCGTTGGTGGTGCCGGTCTTGCCCGCCAGCGGCCAGCCCGGCGCTGCGGCTCGGGCCCGCTGACCCGTGCCATGGCGCACGACGTTGCGGAGGATGTCCTCGGTCAGGGCCGCCGACACGGGATCGGAGGCCTGCACGACCTCGGGCACGGCCCGGTAGAGCACGTTGCCGTCACGATCCCGGATCTCGGAGATCAGGCTGGTGGCGTCCCGCGACGCCGGCACCCCCCGGCGCACACGGGTGCCGGGCACGGCGCCCGCCTCGTAGCGCTCCCCGGGGATCCGCCACCTGAGCCCCGTGAGCATGCCCGAGTAGAGGGTCACGGCCTCCTCGAGGCGGACGTCGACGGCGCCCAGCGGAAGGCTCAGCACCGGTGGGATGTCCCCCTCGACGCCGAGCGCCCCCGCCTGGGCGGCGAGGAACTTCAGGGCGAGCATGGTCCGGAAGTCGGGGTGCAGGAAGAGCAGCTCGGGATCCCAGGGGTCGAGCATCGAAGATCGGGCCTTGCGCCCGTCGATGGCCGACCGCAGCGCCCGCACGCTGGAGGCGTGGAGACGTCCGTCCACCAGGGGGTCGTCGTCGATGACCGGGGCGCTGGCGAGCTGCAGGCGGGCGATGGTCTCGGCGTCGAGCGCACCCCAGTCCTCGCCCGGAGACTGCCCGCAGGCGATCTGCACGCGCTCTCCCCCAGGCCGGACCCACAGGTCGGCCAGCACCTCGGGCTCCAACACCACCGGCTCCAGCGAGGGCGGCTCGGGCACCGTCTCGCCACCGAAGAGCCAGCGGACCATGCGCGAGGGCCGCACGACCTCGGGGGGGGCCAGCGCGGCTCGCACGGTGTCGACCTGCTGCTGGCAGTCCGGTGCCCGGCGCTCGAGCCAGGTCATGCTGGCCGTGAGCGCGTCGAGGCGCGCGGTGCGCTCCCTGGCCGAGGACATGGCCTCCACCCGCTGCCGCTCCCTGTCGAAGCCCATGCCGTAGTGGAGTGAGCGGACCTCCAGCGCGTCCTCGGGCCAGCGGGAGTACTCCAGCTCGGAGGCGACCTCCTCGCGCACGGCGTTCAACAGTCCGGCCTCCACCCGGGATCTCAGCGCGATGACGCCCAGGCCGTCCCGGATGCGCACGATGTACTCCTGGCGACTCTCGTCCTCGCCCGGGGCCATGCCGACCTGCTCGGCGAGCTGCCGGACCTGCTCCTCCGTGAGGCGGTCGAGCAGGTGGTAGAGCAGCCAGATGGTGGCGAGGTTCTCCGACCGCACCCCGGCCCAGGCCATCGAGACCCGGTCGTCGGAGGCATGGTCGGGCCGCGGGTAGTAGAAGGTGGCCTCGAAGGGAAAGACGGCCCGCCGGTTGTCGAGCAGGTCCGTCGGCGCCCAGCCGAGCTGCAGGGCCGAGGCGAAGACCAGGGACTTCCAGGTCGAGCCGAGCTGCCGGTGGGCGTCCAGGGCGCGGTTGAAATTCTTGTTGTCGTTGCCACCCACCATGGCGCGGACCGCTCCGTCCTCCACCAGCAGCACGGCTCCCTGGAGCTCGGGACGGAGCTCCAGGTCACAGGCCAGCCGCTCGGCGCCCTCCGCCGGCTCGGGGCGCACGGAGACCCAGACCACGTCTCCGGGGCTCAAGGCGCTGCGGACCTGGCTGCGGTGCGCCTCGCCGGTGCGGGCCCAACGATCGCCCTCGGCCGCGCGGGCGCGCCCCCCCCCCGCCCCGCCGCCCCCACCACCCCCGCCCCCCCCCGGCCCCCCCCCCACCGACCCCTGGCCCACCCCCCCCACCCAGCCGCCAAC
>CAZCVP010000009.1:41773-64342 GCA_964501915.1 uncultured Enterobacterales bacterium | reverse complement strand
GGGGGGGGACGGGGGGGGGGGGCGCTTGGCGGGGGGGGGCCCAAGTTGCGCCCTGGGCGGGGGGGGGTTCTACGCCCGCCGCCCGGTCGACGGCGTCAGCGTCGAGCACGCCGGGCCACCCGGCCACGTCCAGGTGGACCTCGCCGCCCTCGGAGCCGACAACGCGGGCATAGAAGAACTCGCGTGGCTCCGGCTGGCGGACCCGCTTCGCCGTCGGGGTGCGATCCGTGTGGACGAAGACCAGAGCCCCGGCCGCCGCCCCCTCCATCGCCAGGCCCACGTCGGTCAGGTGGTGCCAGAGACCGTAGGTGGCGGCGCGCTGGGCGTCGGCGTCCAGGGTGGTGCGGATCTGGATGCCGGCCGTGGATGGGTTGTCGATGCCGGCCGCCTCGAAGAGCTCGGGGAAAGGGCTCTGCTCGAGCCTCCGCTGGACCGCGTCGAGGACCACGTTGGACTCGTAGCGGAAGGTGCCCCGCCGGAACGGGATCGGGCGGTCGGCCAGGCTCTCGTAGACCGCGGGCGACAGGGTGCCCTCTTCGACCATCCGGCCGAGCACGTAGCGGGTCCGCGCCTGGGCCTTGGACCGGGCCTGCTCGCGACGCTCCTCGGACCGGGCGATGAAGGGGTTGTACCAGGACGGCGCCTTCACGAGCCCGGCCAGGAAGGCACACTCCTGGACGGTGAGCTCCGCCACGTCCTTGTCGAAGAAGTAGCGGGCCCCGATGCCCAGCCCTCGACCGTTGGCGGACACGTGGAACTGGTTGGCGTAGTACTCGAGGATCTCCTCCTTCTCGTGGTGGCGCTCGAGCCTCAGCGCGTTGACGGCCTCGTCCCACTTGGACCGCATCGAGCGATCGGGCCGGTAGTAGAGGTTCTTGGCGGTCTGCTGGGTGAGGGTCGAGCCCCCGGCCACCACGCTGCCCGCCTTGAGGTTGAGCCAGGCCGCGCGGGCGATGCCCTCCGGATCCACCCCCCGGTGGTGGAAGAAGTTCTTGTCCTCGGCGGCGACGATGGCGTCGATCCACGCCTGTGGAATCTCGTCGTAGGGGACGTAGATCCGGTGTTCCTGGGAGAAGAAGACCCCGAGCCTCTCCCGCCCGTCCGCGTAGAAGACGGGCGACTCCTGGCTGATGATGCCCTGGATGGCCCCCCGGGAGATGTGGTCGCCGGGGTTCATCGCCACCGCGTCCCGGTACCACCAGGCGAACCAGGCGACGCCGAACAGCCCGGAGCAGGCCACGGCGATCAGGACTCTCAGCAGGAAGCGACGGACCATGGGGGGCTCTCCGGGGATCAGACCCCGGACGAGGTCTCCCGAGGGTCGGAACCGGACTCTCTAGCAAGGCCCGTGCCGCCACCGCTGTTCCGCTGCTCCCGCCACAGCAACGACCACTTCAGGGCCACTTCCGCCGCCCCGAGCCAGGCGACGAGCAGCCCGTGGGGCCCGTCCCGAAACCCACCTCTGAGCAGAAGGGCCTTCACGAAATGTAGACATGGCCGCAGCGCGAGCTGGACCAGGCTCGCCCGGCGACCCGTGCGCCGGCTCTCGGAGACGAACAGGCCGGCGTAGCGGGCGATCTGGTCGAGGTGCTCGCCGGGATCCCGGTAGGGGTCGTGGTGGAGGCAGCCGTCGAGGCGACCGATCGGCCCGTCCACCTCGAGGGTCTCGTGGACCCGTGCGTCGGTCCACCTGGCCGACTCCCGGCGCACCAGGCGGAGCTTCCACGACGGCCCCTGGGCCCCGCCGCGCAGAGGTCGCCCGCACCAGCGGTTGACCCGCCTCAGGGCGAACGCCGCCTCCCCGTCGGCCTCCACGGCTGCCTGGATCGCCGCCGCGGCCGTCTCGTCGAGCCACTCGTCCGCGTCCAGGCTGAGCACCCACGGCTGGCTCGCCGCCTCCAGCGCCCGGTTCTTCTGCGGACCGTAGCCGGGCCAGTCGGTCTCCAGCACCCGGGCGCCCAGGCCCTCGGCGACGGCCACGGTGTCATCGGAGGACCCGGAGTCGAGCACGACGACCTCGGCGGCGAAGGGCACGGAGGCGATGGCCCGACCGATGCGGTCGGCCTCGTCCTTGGCGATGATGACCAGGGAGAGCGGGACCATCTGCTCCTCACCCGAGGGCTTATCCGGGCGGTGCCCCGGAGCTTGACACGAGCCGTCCGTCGATTACCGGGCAGCCACGAGGCGGCGTAGCCAAGTGGTAAGGCAGAGGATTGCAAATCCTCCATCACCGGTTCGATTCCGGTCGCCGCCTCCAGCTCCAGACCCTGGCGAGCCGACAGAGGCTGGCCGAAGACCACCCCCGAGGGAAGAGGCGTGGCCCCCCAGACGTTGCCCGTCTCCCCCACTCTCCCGCGCTCACACCCACCGCCGGGCCCGGTGATGCCTCGGTTATAGTCCCGCGGTCTCCGGGCAGCACAATGGCCCCATGAACATCGATCTCGAGCAGAGCCTCCTCTCCTTCTCCCTCCTCGGCGCCGAGTGGGTGCTGTGGTTGCTCGTCGTCATGGGCGTGGCCTGCCTGGCGGTGACGCTGGAGCGGCTGGTCTACGGCGTGCGCAACGGCACGCCCGGGTCGGCCCTGGAGAACGCCATCTCGTCCTACCTCATGTGGGGCGAGGCCGACGCCTTCCTGGTGGGGGTGGAGGGGCTCGGGGGCGTGTTGGCCAGGGTGCTCGCCGCGGGCATCGAAGCCGCCGAGCAGGGCCGGGAGGCCGCCGAGGAGGCGCTCTCCGGCCACATGATCTTCGAGCGCATGCGCATGGAGCGCGGGCTCATCGTGCTGGGGACCGTGGGCTCCAACGCCCCCTTCGTCGGGCTCTTCGGCACCGTGCTCGGCATCATCAAGGCCTTCCACGACCTGGCCCAGAACGAGGCCGAGGCCGCCAGCGCGGTCATGGCCGGCATCTCGGAGGCCCTGGTGGCCACGGCCATCGGCCTGATGGTCGCCATTCCCGCCGTCGTCCTCTACAACTGGCTGCAGCGGCGGCTCAAGAACACCTTCGCCCGCCTGGAGAGCCTCTCCCACCTGGTGCTGGCCCGGCTCAAGGCCAACGAAGAGGAGGAGGACACCGAAGAGCAGCCCGAGAGCGCGCGCCCGTCCCTGGCCGAAGGGGCCTGAGCGTGGCTTCGAAGCTCGGCGGCAGCTCGGACGACGCGATCACCGACATCAACATCACCCCCTTCGTGGACATCGTCCTGGTGGTGCTGATCATCTTCATGGTCACGGCCTCCTACATCATGGAGCCCTCGATCAAGGTGAACCTGCCCGAAGCCGCGACCGGAGAGAGCACCGAGAACTCGTCGCTCGGCCTGACCCTGGACGCCGAGGGCGGCCTCTTCCTCAACGGGGTGGCCATCGAGGAGCCGACCCTCCGAGCCTTCATCCAGCGGGAGCTGGCCCGGTCCGAGGAGGTCACGGCGCTGATCGCGGCGGACTCCACCGTCGATCACGGGCGCGTCGTCTGGCTCATCGACCTGGTGAAGCAGGAAGGCATCGCCAAGTTCGCCATCAACATCGATCCGGCCCAGGTCGAGGCCTACCGCACCATGCCAGAGAGCTCCGCCAACTAGATGCGCTCGCCCCTCGATCGCCACGACGGGCGCTGGACCTGGGGCACGCGAGCGGCCTCGCTGCTGGTGTCGCTGGGGGCCTACGCCACCTTCGGGAGCTGGCTGCTCGGCCTGGAGGTCCACGAGCCCGACGAGGCGGTCTGGGTCGACATGCTCGTCGTCGAGCCCGAGCCCGAGCCCGAGCCCGAGCCCGAGCCGGAGCCCGAGCCCGAGCCCGAGCCCGAGCCCGAGCCCGAGCCGGAGGCGCCGGCCGAGGACCCGGTGCCGGTGGAGGAGACGGTCGAGGAGCCACCGCCACCGCCCCCCGAGAAGCCCAAGCCACGGCGGGTCGTCCAGGGCCTGGCGGCCAGCAGCTTCGCCCAGGGCAGCGGCACGGGCCTGGCGGCCAACGCCGGGACCTCCACGATGGTCGCCGACGACGGCGACCGGATGGCCATCGACGAGGCCACGGAGTTCTCCAACGTGCCCCTGGCCTCGGTGACCACCAAGCCACGCCTGGGCCGGGTCCCGGAGATCGTCGTGCCCCAGGAGGCCATCGACAACGAGATCGAAGGCTCCTGGACGGTCATCCTCGACGTCAGCCCGGAGGGGCGGGTCGTCAGGGCCCGGATGGCCAGGCCCGTCGGTTACGGCATCGACGAAGCGTGCATTGCGGCATGGAAGGCCTCGAAGTGGAAGCCAGGAAAGAAGGACGGCGTGCCCATCGGTGTGACGGGCATCCCACGCAAGTGCTCCCTGAAGGCCCTGGACTAGCCGCGTGGTGTCGATGATCTCCCTCTGGCTCGCCTTTGCCCCCGTCTGGGCGCAGGACGCCCCCGAGGAGCCCGCCACCGACGACGAAGCCAGCGCCGAGGGCGACGAGGAGCTGCCCCCGATCCTGGTGATGCCCACCCTGGTCGAGTTCGTCCAGGCCCCCTTCCCGGAGGCGGCTCTCGAAGCCGAGATCGAGGGCATCGTCCTGCTGCTGATCGAGATCGACGAGACGGGGGCGGTGACCTCCGTGGAGGTCCTCGAGGCCGCGGGCTGGGGCTTCGACGAGGCGGCGCACGAGGCCGCCAGCCAGTTCGTCTTCACCCCCGCCGAGGACGAGACCGGCCCGGTCCCCGTGATGATCGAGTTCGAGTACGGCTTCGTGCTCGACGCGGCCCAGGTCGAGGGCGCGGTGCCCGACGAGGAGGTCGCCGAGACCCTCGAGGAGGCCCCACTCCCCGTCAACCTCGAGGGCTTCCTCATCGAGATGGGCTCGCGGGCCGTGGTCGCCGGCCAGGTGGTCACCCTGGCCGACAGCGAGGTGACCGCCGAGACCGACGCAGCCGGCCACTTCGAATTCCGTGGCGTGCCCGTCGGCCCGCTGACACTGCGGGTGGTCAGCGCCGACCACCAGGTGCTGGAGAAGTCGCTGGAGGTCACCGAGGGCGAAGTCACCGAGGTGCGCCTCTGGATCAAGCCCACCGGCTACGAAGAAGAGGCCGTCGGCACCTACCGGCGTCCCGGCGAGGACATCACCCGCCGCACCCTGACCATCAGCGAGATCCGACGCGTCCCCGGCACGTTCGGCGACCCGGTCCGGGTGATCCAGAACCTGCCCGGCGCCGCCCGCTCGCCCTTCGGCACCGGCCTGCTGATCATCCGGGGCTCGAACCCCGAGGACTCCGCTGTCTACGTCGACGGCATCCGGATCCCGATCATCTACCACCTCGGCGGCTACGCCTCGATCTTCAACTCCGACCTCGTCGAGACCGTCGACTACCTGCCGGGCGGCTACGGCGTCCAGTACGGGCGCTCCCTCGGCGGCGTGGTCGACGTCACCACCAAGAGCGAGACCTCCGAGCAGACCCGCTTGACCTGGTCCACCGACATCATGGACTCTGGGGGCATGGTCGAGGGGCGCTTCGGCAAGGACAAGCAGCACCACTACGCCGTCGCCGCCCGCCGCTCCTACATCGACCTCTTCGTGCCCTTCTTCATCCCCGACGAGCTGGGCATCGTCGTCAAGCCGCGGTGGCTCGACTACCAGGCCAAGTACGCCTACACGGGCATGGAGAACACGCGCTTCACCGCCCTCCTCTTCGGCTTCGAGGACCAGCTCCTGGTCACGACCCCCGAGGACATGGCCCAGGGCACCGACCAGGACGCCCAAGGCGACGTCGCCGTGCGCTACTCGACCCACCGCATCCTCTTCCAGGTGGACCACCGCTTCAGCGACAAGCTCACAGGGGTCCTGACGCCGTCCTTCGGTGCTGACTTCACCCACTTCGGGCTGGGCGAGGAGCTCAAGTACGACTCCTGGCAGGTCCTGCTCACCGCCCGCGGGGAGCTGAGGTGGACTCCCTTCGAGGCCCTGGAGGTCATCCCGGGCTTCGACCTCATCGGCGGCTACTACGACTTCAAGTTCGAGATGCCCTTCAACCCGGACATGCTCTCGGACTACGACCCGCTGGGCGAGCGCGAGCGCACGGTCGTCGCCGGTGACGACCAGGCCTGGGGCCCCGACTTCTACCTCAAGACCGTGATCAGGCCGTTCGAGGAGAACCGGGAGCGGCTGATCCTCACCCCGGGCCTGCGGCTCAACGCCACCTGGCTCAAGGACCTCTACGCGATCACCAGCGTCGATGCCCGCCTGGCCTTCCGGGCCCAGATCCTCGAGCACGGCTTCGTCAAGGGGGGCACCGGGACCTACCAGCAGCCGCCCCAGCCGATGGAGTCCTACCACCCGGAGCTGCCCGTGGAGCTGGGCTACGAGCGGGCCTGGGCGACCTCTCTGGGCTGGGAGCAGGAGCTGCCCCAGGGCTTCCGCTTCGACTTCGAGACCTTCTACAAGCTCCTCGACCGCCAGATCGTCTACAACCCGGACTTCGAAGACTTCTACAAGGACCAGTACTTCGTCAACGAGGGCATCGGGCGGGCCTATGGACTGGAGGTCATCGCCCAGCGCGACCCGATCGGGCGCTTCTTCGGCTGGATCAGCTACACCCTGAGCCGCTCGGTCCGGAACAACTACCCGGACGACGACGAGCGGGACGACCTCTTCCCCGAGACCGACGACACCGGCTGGTACCTCTACGACTACGACCAGACCCACATCCTGGTCGCGATCGCCGGCTACACCCTGCCCTTCGAGGTGATGGTCTCCGGTCGCTTCCGCTACGTCAGCGGCAACCCGACCAACCCCTACGAGGGCGGCGTCTACGACCTGGACCAGGACTTCTACTACGGCTACCGCACCGATGAGTACAACACCCACCGGTTGCCGCCCTTCGTCGGTCTGGACCTGCGCATCGAGCGGGACTGGCAGTTCAAGCGGGCGAGGCTGAACACCTACGTCGACTTCCTGAACGTCTACCGGGGCGAGAACCCGGAGTTCGAGCAGAACAACTTCGACTACACCGAGTCCCGCTACATCCGCGGCCTGCCCTTCATCCCCTCGCCGGGCTTCGAGCTGGAGGTGTTGCTGTGATCCTCTCGATGCTGACGCTCTCGGGGTGCTACACCGTCGACCTCCAGGCCCTGACACCGAGCTGGCTGATCGATCGGACCCGCATCCTGGCCGTCGAGGCCGAGGTGACCGCGCGACCGAGCGATCCCGACTTCGAGGACGTGGGCCTGACGGAGCCGCGGCCGGGCGACATCGTCTCCTTCCGCTCGCTGGTGGTGCACCCCGACTACTCCGAGTTCGGCGTCACCTGGATGGGGTGCCTGCCCGAGGAGGCCGACAATTTCGGCTGCGAGATCGACATGGAGGCCATCGAGGCGCTGTTCGAGGTCGATCCGGAGGAGCTGACCCCCGCCGAGCTGCTGGAGCTCATGGCCGCCGCCCAGGAGGCGGGCTTCTGGGGTTTCGAGCCCTACTTCCCGCCGGCCCTCACCGTGCCCGAGGACGTGCTCGACGACCTGACCGAGGGCGAGCGGCAGGAGGGCCTCAACTACTTCATCACCCTGTCCACCTTCCCGATGTTCGAGGACGAAGAGGGCAACCTCGTCGAGGTCACCGAGGAGGACGAGCCCGAGTCCACCGAGATCGCCTACAAGCGCATGCCCGTGAGCGAGGCCCTGACCCCGAACCACAGCCCTGCCATCGAGCACCTCGCCGTGGACGGCTTCCCCGTCGAGGTCGGCCAGGTGATGCACGTGAGTCCGGGCCAGCCCTACGACCTCGAGCCGATGCTCGATGAAACGACCCTCGAGGTGTACCGGTACACGACCTCTGATGGTGTCGAAGAAGACCGCGTCGAAGAGCCCTACTTCACGTTCTACGCGACGGGGGGGGACTTCGTGGCCAACTTCGCCCTCTACCCCAACAGCGCCGTCCAGTGGGTGGCCCCCGAGGCGAGCGAGGACGAAGAGGTCACGGTCTGGGTGGTGGTTCGAGACCGACGCGGGGGCATGGCGTGGTGGACCCAGCCGCTGGTGGTCGACGCACCCTGACGTCCACCTCAGAGCTGACATCCGCCTGACAGACCCGCGGTCTGGTCCGGTGGGGCTGACGTGCTATGTTCCCCAACCCTTGACCCAGGATCCGGAATTCCGGGCCATTTCGGTGGGTCCGCGCACACCCGGAAAGCTGGCGATGCTGCTACTTCAGAGTGCAAGAAGCATGCTCAAGACCATCGCGGCAGGGCTCCTGCTGCTGCCTCTCCTCCCACTGAGCGAAGCCCAGGCGGCCACCCCGTCCGAGGAGGCCCTCGCGGTCCATCGGGGGGAGGTCACCAAGAAGAACGCGATCCAGAACCGGTACTTCCTGAAGTCCGGTCGCTTCGAGGTCTCGCCCATCTTCGGCTACGTGCCGAACAACCCGATGGTCAAGCGCTACACCGGGGGACTCGTCGCCGGGTACCACTTCTCGGAGCAGCTCGCAGCCACGGCTCAGGTCTTCTACTCGCCGGACCTCGGTGAGACCGACCTGAAGGGGCTGACCAACACCCTGGTGGTCATCGCCCACGGCGGGGCCTCCGACGTCGAGTTCCAGCAGCCCGTCGACAAGATGATGCTGGGGGCGATCTTCAACGTCATGTGGGCGCCGGTCTACGGGAAGATCAACCTCGTCGGTGAGCTGGTCCTCAACTTCGACCTCTACGGCACCCTGGGACTCGGCTTCATCGTCGTGCGAAAGCACTACGCCAAGTACGACGCCTCGGCGGTCGTCGATGAGGGCGACGCCCCCGTGTCGCTGACCGAGCCCGGCTCGGCGGAGAACCGGCCGGCCGTGCCGCTGAGCGTCGGCCTGGGCACCAACATCTTCCTCACCCAGACCCTCGCGGTGAAGCTCGACGCGCGGTCGATGTTCTACATCGACCAGGTGCCCCAGTACGACCCCAACAACCCCGAGACGGGTCGCCGCATCTACAACAACTTCCTCGCCACCTTCGGCATCTCCATCTTCTTCCCGAAGATGGAAGCCCGGATCACGAACTTCTGATGGGCCTCAGGATCATGCATCGCCACGTGTTTGCAGCCGTGCTCTCGGGCCTGCTCGTCTCCTCACCGGCCTGGGCCGACGACGACCTCGAGGACCAGGACGGTCTCGTCCAGGACGACGACTCCAGCGACGACGAGGACTCCGACAGCGAGGACGAAGACGACGTCCTCCGCGAGATCCTCGGCGAGCACGAGGAGGAGTCCGTCGCCTCCGAGCAGGAGGCCGTCCGCGAGGGCGACCTCGATGACCGCGTGGGCGTCCAGTCCGAGGTCATCTTCGAAGAGGACCAGGCCTCTCGCCGCCGGGTCATCAAGACCATCCAGGACAAGACCTTCCTGAAGCTGGGTCGCTTCGAGGTCAGCCCCTACATCGGCTTCGTCACCAACGACCCGTTCATCAACCGGCGCCTCGGAGGCATCTGCCTCGCCTACCACTTCACCGAGATCTTCGCGATCGAGCTGATGGGAGGCTACTCGCCGAACCTCGAGAGCGCGGACTGGAAGCCCCTGACCGACCAGCTCGTCGAGAAGAACAAGGTCTCCCCGGACATCTCGAAGCTCACCGGCTTCGGCCACGTGGCGTTCCAGTTCTCGCCGATCTACGGCAAGGTCGCCATCAACGGTCGCAAGATCATCAACTTCGACGTCTTCGGCACCTTCGGCATGGGCGTCACCCGGACCATCGACGACCTCGAGGCCCTGGGCGACGACTCCGACACCGCCAAGGCCACCCAGGTCCAGCCCCACACCACCACCAACATCGGTGGCGGCGCCCGGGTCACCCTGAACGAGAACTGGGCCATCCGGGCCGAGGGTCGGTCGCTGGTCTACATCGAGACCATCAACTCCACGACCCTCGAGATGAAGAACAACTTCATCGTCTCGCTGGCCGCCTCCTACTTCTTCCCCGGCATGCGGTGAGAAGGCCCATGAAGCGCGCGTTCATCCTCTTCCCCGTCGTCCTCATCGGCAGCCTCCTCTTCGCCGGCGAGGCCCACGCCCTGAGCTGCGACGAGATCATGAACATGGTCAACGTCAACGTGCCGACCCACATCGTCGTCCAGACGATGGAGGACTCGGGCGAGACGTTCTCCGCCGACGAGATCCGCTGCCTGATCAACCAGGGCGCCCCCCAGGAGGTCGTGCAGACCGCCAAGAAGATGGGCGCCAAGGCCGAAGACAGCGAGCCCGTGCGGGCGGCCGAGACCGAGAAGAAGCGGCCGCCGCGCGAGGACGAGGACGACTTCGAGCGCACCGAGGAGCTCGGCGCCGACTCCCGCCGCAGCTCCCGCGACAGCTACCAGGACCTGCCCGAGGAGGGTGAGCGTCGCCCGCTGTCCAAGAGCGACTGCGAGCAGCAGGTCGACAACGCCGTCGACATGCTGAAGGCCCGCAAGCCCGTCGGCGCCTCCAAGGTGCTCTTCGACCTGCTCGAAGACGGTGGCTGCCAGGGCCAGACCACCCGCATCCACTACTACCTGGGGCGGGCACTCTACGAGATGAAGCTGTACCACTCGGCGCAGCACTACTTCCTGCAGGTCATCCGCAAGGGCCCGGCGAACCCCTACTTCAAGCACGCGCTGCCCAGGCTCGTCACCATCTCCCGCTACACGGGCGACAACTCCGACCTCGTGCGCATCATCTCCAAGATCCCGCCCGAGGAGTATCCGCGGAAGTCCCGGAACTACCTCTACTACCTGATGGGCGTGCGGCTCTACAGCCAGGACTCGCTGTCCGAGGCCCGGCAGTACTTCAGCCAGATCTCGACCAAGAGCGACGTCTACCTCAAGTCCAAGTACTTCGAGGGCGTCATCTACAACAAGCAGGGCCGGCTGAAGAGCGCCGTGAAGTCCTTCCGAGACGTCATGCGCGACGCCGAGACCGTCGACATCTACAGCGATCGCGAGCTGCAGGAGGTCGAGGACCTCACCGACCTCAGCCTGATGAACATCGCCCGCATCTACTACGGCATCCAGCGCTTCGACGAGGCCACCAAGTACTACAAGCTGGTCCCGCGGGACTCCTCCTACTGGCCACAGTCGCTCTTCGAGCAGTCCTGGGGCCTCTTCATGACCAACCAGCTCAACGAAGCCCTGGGCATGATCCTGACGGTGAACTCACCCTTCTACATCGGGGACGAGTTCCTGCCGGAGACCCGCGTGCTGCGGGCCCTGACCTTCTTCAACCTGTGCGAGTACGACCAGGTCGAGCGGGAGCTGCTCTCCTTCGAGGACGAGTACCGCCCGATCTACGACGAGCTGAAGTCCTTCACCGGCAAGTACCGCACCAAGGAAGGCAAGAAGCTCGCCGACCAGGCCTTCGACACCTACTTCGTCGACTACCCGTCGGAGTCGGTGCTGCCCACCTCGATGTTCACCCAGTTCCTCCGCAACGCGGACCTGGCCGGGCTCGTGCGGCACCTCGAGCTGATGGACGACGAGCTGACGGCCATCGAGGGTCAGAAGTCCTTGTGGCGTGACTCCGTCGGTGCCCACCTCAAGCAGGTCATCCAGGCCGACCTGACCCGCTACAAGCGCCGGGCGGGCCTCGTGCAGCTCTCCGAGATGGCCCGGATGGCCAACTACGTCGGGGACCTGCTCACCCAGTCCGAGATCATCCGGTTCGAGGTCGTGTCCGCCCAGCGGGCCGACTACGCCTACAAGATGTCGAACCCCGACCTGATCGACACCACCTCCAACACCAGCCTCGACTTCGCGACCTCCGTGGACCTGATCTACTGGCCGTTCAACGGGGAGTTCTGGGAAGACGAGCTGGGCTACTACCACTACACCGAGCAGGGCTCCTGCCGCTAGGGAGCCTCTGCGGAACGAAAGCCCCCCAAGTCGGGTAGAGAGGGGCAACGAACGAGGACATCGCCGATGACGCTGCGACGCATCGCCCTTCCCCTGGCCCTGCTGCTCACGGGCGGCCTGGCCTCTCCTGCCTTCGGACAGGACGAAGCAGAAGAAGACACCCGCAAGCAGCGCGAAGAGCGCCGCGTGCTCAAGGCGGAGGACCTGTCCACGCAGGAGCTCTCCGAGGAGTACCGTCGCCTCGCCCGGCAGAAGCGCCACGAGGAGATGGACTTCGCCAAGGAGCTGCTCGCCAGCGGTCGGCTCCACGGTGAGACCAAGGCCGAGATGATGCTGCGGCTGGCGGACCTCTACTTCGAGGAGGGGCGCGACCTCTACCTCACGGAGATGCAGAAGTTCGAGAAGGAGTTCGACGCCTGCTTCAACGACGACCGCTGCGACGAGGTCCAGCTCGAGCCGGACAACGTCGAGTCGCGGAAGTGGCAGGACCGGAGCATCAAGCTCTACAAGCAGATCCTGGCCAACTACCCGACCTTCGTGCGGGCCGACGAAGCCACCTACTACCTGGGCGCCGCGCTCCAGGACATCGGCAAGCGCAAGGAGGCCGTCCAGGAGTTCACGCGGCTGGTCCGCACCTACCCGGACAGCGGCTACGTGCCCGACGCCTACGTGCAGATCGGTGAGTACTACTTCGACAACAACAACGCCTACAAGGCGCTGCGGGCCTACCAGAAGGCCGCCGCCTACCGCGACTCCGAGAAGTACCCCTTCGCCCTCTACAAGCTGGCGTGGTGCTACTACAACGTCGGCGAGTACGGGAAGTCCATCGACACCATGAAGACGGTCGTGGCCTACTCGATGGCCGCTGCCGATGCCGACGAGGGCGCCCGCAAGTCCCGCATCACCCTGCAGGACGAGGCGCTGAAGGACCTGGTCCGGTTCTTCGCCGACGCCGGTGAGATGGACGAGGCCTACGCCTACTTCAACAAGCTGGGCAAGAAGGATCTCATCCGGTCGATGCTCAAGCGGCTCGCCACCACCTACTTCGAGCAGGGCAAGTTCGAGCAGTGCATCCAGACCTACCGGCGGCTCATCGCGGAGGACCCGCAGAGCCCGGATGCCCCGGACTACCAGAACGAGATCATCAAGGCCTACACGAAGATGGGCAAGGCCCAGGAGGTGGTCGCCGAGGTCGACCGCATGCTGAAGACCTACGGCAGATCGAGCGCCTGGGCCCGGGCCAACGCCGCCGAGCCGGACGCCATCCAGGCCGCCCAGAACATGCTGGAGAAGAACCTCCGCAGGATCGCCAGCGGCTACCACGAGAAGGCCCGCAAGCTGAAGAGCGGCCGCCAGGCCAAGGAGCTCTACGTGCTGGCCCACAAGGCCTACACGGTCTACCTGACCGAGTTCCCGGACTCCAAGTACGCCTACGACATGCGCTACGAGTTCGGTGAGCTGCTCTACAAGATCAAGCTCTACGAAGACGCCTACGCCCAGTACATGAAGGTCGTCGAGATCGACCCCAACGGCAAGCACTCGAAGTTCTGCTCCGAGTCCGCCATCTTCGCGGCCGACGAGCTGGTCAAGAAGGACGGTGGCATCGGGCGTGCTCCCGGGAAGAGCACCGAGCCCGTCGAGCTCACCGAGAACGAGCAGAAGCTGCTGGCCGCCCTGGACCAGTTCAGCAAGCTCTTCCCCGACGACGCCAAGACCCAGAAGATCATCTACCGGTCGGCCTACCTGCTCTACAACAAGAACCAGTTCAAGGAGGCGTCGGACCGCTTCCGGGTCGTCATCGGCATGAACCCGCGGGCCCAGCAGGCCGAGCAGGCCGCCAACCTGATCCTCGACTCCTTCGCCCTGGTCGAGGACTGGGAGAACCTCAAGGACGTCTCCAAGGTCTTCTACGACCAGGACGGCCTGGGCTCGTCGGCCTTCAAGAAGGAGGTCTACAACGTCTACGAGCGGTCGAGCTTCAAGCTCATCGAGGTCGGCTTCGCCGCCGACTCCGACAAGATCAAGGCCGCCAACGGCTACCGCGCCTTCTACGACGAATTCCCCGAGAGCGAGGTCGCGGACGTCGCGCTGAACAACGCCGCCGTCTACTACCACCAGGAGGACAAGCGCGAGCTCACGATGGAGACGCGCCACATCCTCATCGAGAACTTCCCCAAGTCGAAGTTCTACAACGACCAGGTCGCGGCACTGGCCTTCGACTACGAGTCCATCGCCAACTTCGCCGAGGCGGCGGGTTGGTACGAGAAGCTCTTCTCCCTGGACGACGAGCACGACAACGCCGCGGACGCCATCTACTCGGCCGCCCTCTTCCGCAAGTCGATGGGCGAGTGGCAGGCCGCGATCAAGAACTACCAGCAGTACATGGCGGCCTTCCCGGACAAGGACAACGTCCAGTCGGTGGCCATCGAGATCGCCCGCATCTACGAAGACCACGAGCAGTGGGCCCAGGCCGCCAAGGTCTACTACGCCCTGTTCACCCAGAAGGACACCAAGAAGCTGACCCCGGACGAGCTGCTCTTCGCCCGCCTCCACTACGGCCAGTGCCTGGAGAAGCAGGGTCAGGAGACCAAGGCGCTCAAGCACTACGCGCAGACCCTGGACTGGTACACCGAGGCCGCAGAGGGTGGCGCCGAGTTCGTCATCGGCGTCGAGTTCGTCGGCGAGATGATGTACAAGCTCGCCGAGGACCAGTACCAGGAGTACATCGCCCTGACCATCAGCGGTCCCGGCAAGAAGGTCAGCCGCAAGCAGGAGGACAAGATCCTCACCGACCAGCTCGTGGCCAAGGCCAAGGCCCTACAGGGCGTCGAGGCCACCTACGCCGCCATCGTCGCCACCGGCGCCGGCGAGTGGGGCCTGGCCGCCATCGTGAAGCTGGGCCAGGCCTACGAGGACATGGCCGACAGCCTGACGAACTCGCACATCCCGTCGTACCTCGACGAGGGCCAGGAGGAGTTCTACCGCATGGGCCTCGAGGACAAGATCTACCCGCAGACCCAGAAGGCCATCGAGGCCTACGGCGCGGCGCTGGCCAAGTCCTACGACATCCACCTCTACAACCAGAACATGGAATTCGCGGCCCAGCACCTCACCGAGCTGCAACCATCCGAGTTCCCACCGCTCGAGGAGCGGCTGCTGGAGCCCGGCTACACCAGCGCGGCCAAGTTCACCGCGGACTTCGAGACGGAGCTCTGAGGAACATGCGTACCTTCCCCTCCCTGCTGGTCCTGCTCGCCGTCTCCAGCGGCGCCGTCACCACCTTCACCGCCTGCGGCGGCGAGAAGAAGCCCGTCGAGACCACGGCCGAGCCCGAGGCCATCGACCCGGCCGAGCAGTTCGCCATCGGCGTGACCCTGCTCCAGACCCCGGGCAAGGACGGCACCCTCGACTACGCGGGTGCCTACACGGCCTTCACCCTCGCGATCGGCGAGGACCCCACCCTGGCCAAGGCCCAGTTCAACGCCGGCTGGTGCGCCGAGCGCATGGGCCAGACCCAGAAGGCCGAGGAGCACTACCGGGCCGCACTGCAGGCCGACGACGGCTACAAGAGCGCCCTGTACAACCTCGGCAACATGCTGATGGCCAACGACCGGCCCGGTGAGGCTGCGGCGCTCTACGAGAACTACGTCGCGCTCCACCAGGACGACCTGGAGATCCGCAACAACCTCATGGAGGCGCTGAACGAGGCCGAGATGTACGAGTCCGCCATCCGGCAGGCCGAGGAGATCCTGATGCGGGATCCGGACAACGTCGGCGCCTACCGCAACCTCTCGCGCACCTACTTCGCCATGGGCAACTTCCCCATGAGCCAGCTCTGTGCCGAGAAGTCCAAGACCCTGAACGAGGGCGACCCCGGGCTCTACAACAACATGGGCGTGACCTCCCTGCTGCAAGGCGACGAGGTCTCCGCCATCGAGAGCTTCCAGACCGCCATCAAGCTGGACTCCGACAACCTCGAGGCCAACCTCAACCTCGGCTGGGTCGCCCTGCGCTCCGGCGACTACGCGCTGGCCCGGACCGCCTTCGAGGCCGCCGTCTCGGCCGCACCCGGCAACGTCGACGCCAAGCTCGGCCTCGCCATCGCGCTGCGCGGCGCCAGGGACTACGACGCCGCCGCCAAGCTCTACGAGGAGATCCTCGAGATCGACACCAAGAACGAGATGGCCTACTTCAACGCGGCCACGCTCCACGAGAAGTACACCAAGGACTACAAGAAGGCCCAGAAGTACCTCGACCGCTACATCGAGGCGATGGAGGGCCAGATCGGTCCGGACCACGAGGTCTTCGCCCGCAAGGACCGGGTGTTGGAGTCCCAGGCCGAGGAGAAGCGGCGGCAGGACGAGCTCGCCCAGAAGAAGAAGGAGGAAGAGGAGCGGCAGAAGCGCCAGATGGCCCAGCTCGACACCCTCAAGGAGCGCAACGAGGCCTTCAAGGCCAAGATGGGCCTCGCCTCCTGCCCCGAGGCCATCGAGATGGGCGTCGAGGAGCTCGCCACGGTGACGGAGACCGCGGACATGGTCATCATGTCCGAGGACTACCAGATGGCCGGCGACGTGCTGACCTTCTTCGACCAGTACGAGCCGATGCTGGACACCCTCGTCGAGCTCTGCCCCCAGGGTGGCGCCGAGCCAGCGCCGGAGGAGGCCCCGCCCCAGGCGGAGGGCTCCGAGGGGGAGCCGGCCGGTGAGACCCCGGCCCCCGAGGGCGAGGAGGCCCCGGAGGGCAGCGAGGAGGCCGAAGAGACCCCCGCCGCGCCCGAAGGCGAGGAAGCACCCGCCGCCGAGGAAGGCGAGACGACCACTCCCGAGTAGCCCCGCCAGGGGGGGAACCCCTGGCTGGCGATGATGTCTGAGCACGTGCACTCCCTCCCCGAGGACACCCGTGCACCTGCTCCTCTCCCTCGTCGTGGCCGTGGCCGCCCCCCAGACCCCCGAGACCGACACCCTCGCCCAGGAGGTGGAAGAGGCCCTCGGCGAGGATCCTCTCGAGACCCCCACCGACAGCCGACCGCAGCACGTGGACTTCACCGATCCGGCCGAGGTCTTCGGCACCCTCGACGACGTGATCGACATCGCGATCGAGCCCACGCCCAACCCCCACCTTCCCCTCTTCCAGCTCCGCCAGGACTTCACTCCCGAGCTGGAACAGTCGGTCCACTTCATCCGGTAGGTCCCCTTTGACGGCAACATGACGGCAACCGCCTTGCCCAATACGCTCCAGTCCGACATTCTTCCCGTTCGCAGAGCCTCCTCTCTGCTTCGGGCACCGCTACACCCCGGAGACCGGCCATGAAGCGCATCTCCCTCCTCCTGATGGCCCTGGCCGTCCTCGCCCCCTCCAGCGCGCTCGCCCAGGACGACGTCGACTCCGACAGTGGGCGCCGCATCGTCTACAAGCAGAAGACCGAGATCGACTTCGAGTCCCTCGACGTCGCCGGCGAGCTGGTCAAGCCTCAAGGAGCCCTGCTGCTCGACCGCAAGAAGGGCTCCTTCAACCCGCTGATCAAGCTCCGGTCCGACTTCAACGACGAGATGGACCAGTCGGTCAACTACGTGAAGTAGGCAGACCCGAGACCTCCCCTTTCCAAGACCCCCAGGCCGGACGCCCAGCAGCGTCCCCGAAGGAAACTCCACCATGGCCGACACCCTGTTCCTGAGCTTCGAGGTCTTCCGCGGCTCGGAGTTCGTGTTCCGCGAGCAGCTCACCGCCGAGTCCGTGACCATCGGCAAGGGCCCCGCGGCCATGCTCCGCATCGAGGACGACGCCCTCGCCGACCTGCAGGCCGTCATCAACCTCAACGACGACGGCACCGTCCAGCTCCTCGACCTCGTGGGCGAGGGCACCAAGGTCAACGGCGCCGAGGTCGTCAATGCCCCGCTGAGCGACGGCGACACCATCGAGATCCAGGACGTGCGCATCGTGGTCAGCATCGGCCAGGACGGTGCGGTCGCCGACGAGGAGCCCACCCAGCTCGCGTCCTCCGAGGAGATCGAGGCGCTGATGGCGAGCGAGGGCGCAGCGGCCGGGGAAGCCGCTGCGGCGGAGCCCCCCGCGGAGGCTGCCCCCACGCCCCCGGAGGACGACGAGGTCACCGACCACAGCGCCAGCGTGCACGCCACCGGGGCTCTGGACATCGACGGGCGCTCGGACGAGGAGATCGTCGCCGACGACATCTCCGAGGACGTCATGGCGTTCATCATGCGGTCGGGCACCTCCCAGTCCGACGTCGGCATCGATCGCCGCGCCCCCAAGGTCCTCGAGGTCGCCGAGATCTGGGGCGACCTGGTCATGGACGTCAAGCACTACGGCAAGGGCGGCAAGCCGGTCACCATCGGGACCACCAGCGGCTTCCGCTGGCGGCTCCTCGGCATCCCGATCGCCTGGGTCCCGGAGGGCTTTGCTCGGTTCGCCTGGACGCTCGGTCCGACCATCTCCGAGGCCGCCGAGGAGTGGCGCAACGAGTTCTACGTCGACAACGCCCAGCTCCCCCACGACGAGTTCCCGCTGTTCGAGTGGGAAGGCACCAGCTACGTCTGCAATTTCTCCGACGCCTGGGCTGGCTTCGTCGACATCGGCGAGGAGCGCGAGACCCTCCACGCCCTGATCGAGAGCGGCAAGGCCCGCTCCAAGGGTGGCGGCGTCTACGCCCTGGAGATGACGGACGACGTCCGCATCATCCTCGACATCGGCCACGTCATCTTCTTCGGCCAGCTCGTCCACCCCGGCCGCAGGCTCGTCGCCAAGCTCTCCGAGGGACTCGACTACCCGTTCCTCGGGCTGTTGCTCTTCTTCTGCTTCATCGGCCTGATGGCCGGCATCATCATCTACACGGCGCCGCCGCGGCCCGAGAACGAGATCATGGAGATCCCGGACCGGTTCGTGGAGCTGTTGCTCCAGCAGCCCGAGATCGAGAAGAACAAGGAGAAGAAGAAGCCGGACGCCAACCCCGACGCGGGCGAGGGCGCCAAGGCCAAGCGCGAAGAGGGCAAGGTCGGCAAGAAAGACGCCAAGATGAAGCAGGCCAAGGGCAACAAGGTCGAGATGCAGAAGCAGGAGCTCGACCGCGAGATCGCCGAGAACGCCGGCGTGCTCGGCGCCCTGCGCGACGGCTCCGAGCTGGACGGCGTGTTCGGCTCCTCGGGCCTGTCCTCCGACCTGACGGGCGGCATCGGTGGCCTCATCGGCGCCAAGGGCACCCAGATCGGCTCCGGCGGCCTCGGCTCCCGCGGCTCCGGCCTGGGCGGCGGCGGCACCGCCGAAGGCCTCGGTGGCCTCGGCACCAAGGGCCGTGGCTCCGGCGCCTCGGGCTACGGCTCCGGCGGCGGCAACTTCGGCGCCAAGGGCGAGGGCGGCATCGGCCGCATCGGCGGTGACCCGATCATCCTCGGGGCGCTGGACAAGTCGCTCATCGACGCCGTCATCAAGCGGCACATGAACCAGATCCGGTACTGCTACCAGCGCGAGCTGAACAAGAACCCGAACCTCGGCGGCAAGATCACCGTGAAGTTCGTCATCGCCAAGGACGGCTCCGTCTCCTCGGCCCAGACCAAGAACTCCACGATGAAGAACCCGGCCGTGGAGAGCTGCATCAACAGCCGGTTCATGCGGTTCAAGTTCCCCGAGCCCAAGGGCGGCGGAATAGTCATCGTGTCCTACCCCTTCATCTTCGCCCCCGGGTAGAAGCAGTTAGGACTTTCTTGTCGGGACCCGGAAACACCCAGGGTCCCGGTCATGGTAGATGGAGCGACTGCTCCTCGAGGATCCCATGAAGCGGACGTTGCTCCTCACCCTCATCGCTGTCGGCACCCTCACCCTTCCGGAGGCTGCCCTCGCCCAGGGCTACGATGACCTGGACGAGGAGGCCGCGGAAGAAGACGCTCCCAAGCGCTCACGCCGCGACCGCGAGGTCCGGGAGGTCACCAAGGGCGCCTACGCCAAGGCCACCGTCGGGGGGAGCAACTTCCTCCTGAAGCTGCGCTACCCCTGGACCAAGACCGGCACCACCACTTCGCTGGCGGTCGGCATGGACTTCGTCGACCGGGAGACCATGTCCCTGGGCGGCGAGCTGATGTTCAACCAGGGCATCTACAACGGCATGTCCTGGGGAGCGACCAACCCGAGCCAGCTCGACTACGGCTGCCAGCTCGCGGGCGGAACGGCCCCGTGCCACGAAGGTGACCTGCGGACCTACACGATCGCCGGAGCCTTCGAAGCCTCCTTCTACCCGGTCCGCCGCATCGGCATCGGCATCCGCGCCGGCGCCGGCGTGCTGTGGTCCCCGCTGCTCATCCAGGAGCCGGCCTACCACACCGCCGTGCTGGGGGACTGGGGGCGCGGCCAAGCCGACCCCGGCTTCCACAACCAGCCGAAGTTCCTGGTGATGGGAGGACCGACCTTCGAGTACTACTCGAAGCTCTCCCACTTCAGCGTCGGCATCGATGCCGACATCTTCTTCGCCTTCCGCTTCGATCTCGGCATCAACTGGACCGGATACTTCAAGTACACTTTCTGAGCCTCCGATCGACCCATACCAGAGCGTCAGGGCACATGCTGTCTGGATGAGGGCCTGCTCGAGAGGAACGAGGAGCGCCTCATGTCACCTGCTCACCTGTCGACCACCGCCGTTCTGCTGGCCGCCTGTGGTGGTCTCACGGCCATCCCCTCCGCCGACGACTACCTGGACGACGACTCCGGGATCGGCGTGGCCCTCGTGGGGGACCTGGCCATCAACCCGGAGTCCGTCGACTTCGGCTACGTCGAGACCGGCCTGACCCAGGACGAGGTCCTGAAGCTCACCAACACCGGCGACTACCTGATCACCATGGCCGACTTCTCCATCGTCGGCGAAGGCGTCTTCGAGGTCACGGCCCTGAGCCTCGGCGACCAGAGCTACGAGGCTGACGACGAGATCACCCTCTCCAACGGCGAGACCCTGGAGCTCGTGGTCACCTTCGCGCCGGTCGAGGTGAAGGAGTCCTTCACCGGCGCGGTGTCCTTCGTCTCCGACATCTCCGGCAACGAGTACGTCGAGGTGCCCCTGATCGGCACTTCGCTCGACTCGGACACGACCGACACCGGCACCGACACCACCGTCACCGGCACGCTGTCCGTCGCGCCGCCGGCCGTGGACTTCGGTGAGGTGGACATCGGCCACGCCAGCGATCCCTACCCCGTCACCATCACCAACGACACCAGCGTCAACGTCGCTGTGACGAACTTCGAGTTCTCGGACACCATCTGGAGCTGGGGCAACGACTTCAACCTCCCCTGGATCATGGAGCCCGGTGAGGCCGTCGATGCCACCCTGCTCTACACCCCGACAGCCGAGCAGGAAGACCACGGGGTGGCCACGGTCGTCACCGACGACGCCGGCATCTACGGGACCGTCAACCTCGTCGGCACCGGCGCGGACCTGTGCGACATCTGCTCGCCGGTGCTCTACGTCAGCGTCGGCTACGCCATCACCGACTTCTTCAGCCTGTTTGGCTTCCCCGACCAGCGCAACGTCGTGCTCCAGAACACCGGCGACGAGCCCCTGGACATCACCGCGGTCTACGTGAAGAACGACGCCATCGGCGGCGACTTCAGCGTCAGCGGCTGGTCCAAGGCCGGCGTGACGCTGATGCCCTACGAGTCCTTCTCCATCGACGTGAGCTACGTCTCCCTGGAGATCGCCTTCGACCTGCCGGATCCCGCCGGCGACAAGAACATCCTCCACATCCTCTCCAACGACCCCATCCAGCCGGACTGGACCGTCGAGCTGACGGGCATCGGCATCGCGGGCTGACCCGCAACGGTCCTCTTGCCTGCGGAAGCAGGCTCGGATAGACGCCCGGGTCCGCGCGGAACGACCCGCCCGGGCACGCACGAACGCACCTCGCACGGTGCGGTCCACTGCGGAGGACATCATGAACGAGAACCCTGGCCTGCTCGGTCGCAAGATCGGCATGACCCAGTTCTTCGACGACGACGGCGTCGTCGTCCCCGTCACCGTGGTCGAGGTCGGCCCCAACACGGTGCTCCAGGTCAAGGACGGCGAGACCGACGGCTACACCGCCGTGCAGCTCGGCTTCGACGAGCAGAAGGCCCACCGGACGAACAAGCCGGAGACCGGGCACTTCGACAAGGCCAGCACGACCCCCAAGAAGCTGGTCCGCGAGATCCGCGTCGACGCCGAGACCGCCGGCGCCTACAGCGTCGGCCAGAGCCTCGGCCCGGCCGACCTCTTCAACGAGGGTGACAAGGTGGACGTGACCGGCACCTCCAAGGGCCGCGGCTTCGCTGGCGTCATGAAGAAGTTCAACTTCCGTGGCTTCCTGCGCACCCACGGCACCCACGAGTTCTTCCGTCATGGTGGTTCGATCGGGACCCGCCTCACACCGGGCCACGTGGCCAAGGGTCGCAAGATGCCCGGCCAGATGGGCAACAAGCGCGTCACCATCATGAGCCTGACCGTGGCCAAGGTGGACGCCGAGAACAACCTGCTCTACGTGAAGGGCGGGATTCCCGGGCCCAACGGCGGGTACGTGACGGTCCGGCGGGCGGCCAAGGGCTGAGGCTCGCCTCGCGCAGGAGGAGGTCGGTGGTCCGCCACGAGGACCAGCCTGCTGCGCCGAAGCCGATCAACGGGCGTCGTCGTCCGGGGTCCCCATCGCTGCCCACCCTCCGCTGTCCTCCGGGGGGGGGGGGGGGGGGGGCGGGGGCGCGGACCAAAACGACAACGCGCACGAAAACTTTGGCCGCCAAC
>CAZCVP010000009.1:0-41763 GCA_964501915.1 uncultured Enterobacterales bacterium | reverse complement strand
TGGGTTTCATTGGGTGTGGTTGTGGGGGGTCCCCACCGCTGCCCACCCTCCTGGTTCCCGCGGGGGGGGGGGGTCGAGGTCGAGGTCGAGGACCAGAACGAGCACGAGCACGAGATCGTTGGCCGCCATCGCGTGGAGCCACCGGAGCTGCTCCTCGCTGACGGCAACCAGCGCGGACCCGCCGGTCAGGACCCGCGGTAGTTCGGCGCCTCCTTGGTGATCGTGACGTCGTGCACGTGGCTCTCCGTGAGCCCGGCGGCCGTCATGCGCACGAAGCGTGCGCCCTGCTGCATGCCCGGGATCGACGCCGAACCGGTGTAGCCCATCGCCGCCCTCAGGCCGCCGACCATCTGGTACAGGACATCGCCCACGGGGCCCTTGTAGGGGACCCGCCCCTCGATGCCTTCGGGCACGAGCTTGCGCATGCCCGCCTCGGGATCGCCCAGCTCGTCGTGCTCCTGGAAGTAGCGATCCGCCGAGCCGGCCTTCATCGCGGCCATCGAGCCCATGCCCCGGTAGGACTTGTAGCGGCGACCGCCGAGCAGGATCACCTCGCCCGGGCTCTCGTCCGTGCCGGCCAGCAGCGACCCGATCATCACGCAGTCGGCGCCTGCGGCCACGGCCTTGGCCGCGTCGCCGGAGAACTTGATGCCGCCATCGGCGATGACCGGCACGCCGGCCTTCGCAGCGACAGCGGCGACGTCGGCGATGGCGGTGAGCTGGGGCACCCCGACACCCGCCACCACCCGCGTGGTGCAGATCGAGCCGGGGCCGATGCCGACCTTCACCGCGGCAGCCCCGGCCGCGATGCAGGCCTCCGTCGCCTCCGCGGTGGCGATGTTGCCCGCGACGACCCGACCCCGGAGCTGGGGGAAGTCCTGGACGATCTGGTCGACCGCACGCAGCACTCCGGCGCTGTGGCCGTGTGCGGTGTCCACGACGATCACGTCGACCCCCGCCTCCACCAGCGCCTGGATCCGCTCCGGCTGCCCGGGGCCGACCGCCGCGCAGCACACCAACCGCCCCTGGTCGTCGGAGACCGACAGGGGGTAGCGGCTGGCGTTCTCGATGTCCTTGATGGTCAGCAAGCCGCAGAGACGACCCTCCTCGTCCACCACCAGGAGCTTCTCGATCTTGTGCTCCTGGAGCAGGTCCTTGGCCCGCTCCAGCGACGTCCCCGGCGGCACGCTGACCAGCCCGTCGCGGGTCATGACCTCGCGGATCGGTCGGTCCAGGTTGCGCTCGAAGCGGAGGTCCCGGTTGGTGAGGATGCCGACGGCCCGCCCGTCGACCACGATCGGGATCCCGCTGATCGACTTGGAGCGCATCAGGTCCCTCGCCTCTGCCAGTGAGCGTCCGGGCGCCAGGGTGAAGGGGTCGGAGATCACACCCGTGACCGCTTTCTTCACCTTGGCGACCTCCTGGGCCTGCCGGGCGGGGGAGAAGTTCTTGTGGATGACGCCGATGCCCCCGTGGCGGGCCATGGCGATCGCACAGGCCGCCTCGGTCACGGTGTCCATCGCCGCCGACACCAGCGGGATGTTCAGCTCCAGGGTCGGTGTGAGCCGCGTGGTCACGTCGACCTGGGCCGGGAGCACGTCCGAGCGGCCGGGGACCAGCAGCACATCGTCGAAGGTCAGGGCAAGCCGGGGCTGGGCATCGAGCACGGGCACACCTCCGTGGTGGGCCCCCCGGGTGCGGGCGTCCTCAGATATGGCTCCCAATCAGGCCACGCAAGGCGATCTCGGGTCCGGTCACCGGGTCGTCACGGTGGCCGGGCACCACGTTGCCGCGACGGGGTCAATCGCCTATAGGTCGCTGTCCAATCCCCCCCATTTGCCGGCGGAAACGACCGGAGGATGAAGATGAAGCGCATCGTGTTGGCCGCCGCGGCCGTCTTGCTCACCACCGCTTGTGGCTCGAAGCACAAGGGAAGCTACGACGTCGAGAACGCGGCCGAAGCCGGCTCCGACACCGCCGCGATCCTGCTCGAGGCCGAGGCCCTCTGGGACCAACGAGGCGACGCGGTGCAGCTCCAGGCCGCCCTCGATCTCTATGCCCAGGTCGTCGAGCAGAACCCCAAGGACACCGAGGCTCTGCTGAAGCTGGTCCGGGGCTACTACTTCCTCGGCGACGGTCACAAGACCGAGCTCGAAGACAAGCTCGCCGCCTGGGACACGGCCATCAGCTACGGCAAGCAGTGCATGGGCGCCAACGACACCTTCGCCAGCCTCATCGAGAAGGGTGAGGGCGAGGACGAGGCCGCTCGCGTCCTCGTGGTCGACGACGTCCCCTGCACCTACTGGACGGCCTCCGCGCTCGGCAAGTGGGCCAAGGCCCAGGGGCTCGGCACCACCCTGAAGAACATCCCGATCGCCAAGGCCTGGATGACCCGCATCGCGGACCTGGACCCGGAGTACTTCTTCGGAGGCAGCAGCCGCTACTGGGGCGCCTACTACGCCGCGATCCCCTCCTTCGCCGGCCAGGACCTCGACCTGTCCCGCGAGTACTTCGACAAGGCCATCAGCGGGCACCCGAACCACTTCGGCAACCGCGTGCTGCTGGCCGACTACTGGGCCACACGGACCCAGGACATCGCCACCTTCGACACCCAGTTGAAGTACGTGCTCTCCCAGCCCGTCGATGTCATCCCGGAGATCATCCCCGAGCAGGAGGCCGAGGTCCGCAAGGCCCGAGCGCTGATGGCGGAGCGGGACGAGCTCTTCATCCAGTAGACCTGAGTACAAGCATGAAGGTGCGCACGCTCCTCGCGGTCGGGTTCGCCCTGGCGGCCCTCGCCCTCCCGCTGTCCACTGTCGAGGCCGAGCCGCAGTTCGTCATGAACTTCGGCACGGTCGCCCCGGAAGGCACCCCCTGGGCCGACCAGGTCAAGGACACCAAGGTCCGCATCGAGCGGGACTCCGGTGGGGCCATCAAGGTCAAGACCTTCCTCAACGGCGTGCTGGGCGGCGAGATCGAGATGACCCGCGACATCCGCCGGGGGGAGCGCCTCCAGGCCGGCGGCATGTCCACTGCAGCGGTGGCTCAGGGCGCCAACGTCCCGATGCTCGAGCTGCCGGAGCTGCCCTACCTCTTCCGCTCGGACACCGAGGCCGACGCCATCCTGGACGAGGTCCTCTTCGACCCGACAGCCGAGGCCCTCTCGCAGAAGGGCTTCGTGCTCGGCTTCTGGGCCATCAACGGCTGGCGGTCCTTCGCCACCCGTGGGGGCCCGGCGACCACGCTGGAGCAGCTCCGCCAGTACAAGATGCGCTCCCAGGAGGCCCCGGTCCACATCGCGATGTGGAAGGCGCTCGGTGTCCAGGCGGTGACCAAGCCCACCTCCGAGGTGCTGTCTGCCATCAACACCGGCATCGTCGATGGCTTCGACAACACGCCGCTGTTCTCCCTGGCGTCGGGCTGGATCGAGCCCATGAGCCACTACACGCTCTCGCGGCACATCCACCAGCCCGCGGCCATCGTCTACTCCAAGCGCTTCTTCGACAAGCTGCCCGCGGACCTGCAGGCGGTGGTGATGGGCGACCCCAAGGTCGAGGCCGACAAGGGCCGGACCGGGGTGAGGGCGCTGGAGCAGGAGATGCTCCAGACCATCGCCGAGATGGGGACCACTGTGGTGCCCCTCGACGATGCCCAACGCCAGGTGTTCGAGCAGGCCACCCGTCCGGTGCACGCCCAGTTTCTGGCCGACCACCCCGAGCTCGAGCCCACCTACGACAAGGTCCAGGCTCGGCTGAAGACCATGCGGTAGAGCCGAGCGTCGAGCCCCCGCGCCGCCGGAGAGCGGCGACGCGTCCTGGTGAGCTTCCATGATCAGCCTCTTCGCCCGCTTCTTCGACGTCGTGGACTTCGTCTTCGGCGGCGCAGCACGCGGCATCCGGGACGGCTGGTATTGGCTCTGGCGGGGTCCGATCCGGTCGCTGATCTTCTGGCTCATCCTCTCGATCACCGGCCTGGTGCTGGTCGTCGAGACCCTGCTCGACGCGCTGGACCGGGTCGTCTGCTGGCTGGAGCGCGCCTTCCTCAGCGTGGCCATGCTGGTCATGGTCTTCCTGTCGTTCTTCGACTACCTCCAGCGGGAAGGCCCGGAGATGTCCTTCGACATCCCTGGGGGCCCGAACATGGCCATGGTGCTCATGGTCTGGGTGGGCTTCCTGGGGGCGTCCCTGGCGACCCGCGACGGCAAGCACCTCGCCGTCGACGCCACGGAGCGCCTGCTCTCCCCTGGTGCGGCCCGGTTCGCCCAGCGCTTCTCCGCCCTGGTGGCGGCCGGCCTGTGCTGGAAGCTGATGGGCTACTCCTGGACCCTGTCCGCGGAGGCCCTGGAGTTCGGGGACCAGATGGACGGGCTCACGGTCTGGCCCTTCCTGGAGGCCCCGCTGAATGGGCTCGTAGACCGCCTGCCGGTCCCAGGACAGGTCGACTGGACGGCGCTGGTCGTGCAGTGGGGCATCGTGATCGCGGCCCTGGCCGCCGTGAGGCGCTTCGACGATCGGGAGGACCGCAACGGCAGGTGGGCCCGCTGGGCCCTGGACGCCGTGGCGGGCATCGCGGCGCTGTTCGCCCTGCTCTCCACCCTCCCCCTGATCTGGGAACCCACCCTGGAGTTCGGCGACCCCGTGGTCTGGCCGCAGGTCGAGGCCGGGGCCGGCTTCCCTCTCTGGCTCTGCCAGGCGGTCCTGCCGCTCTCCTTCCTCCTGATGGCCGTGCGCTTCGGCGCCAAGGGGCTCCTGGGGCGCGTCGGGACCCCGGCGGGTCGTGGTGAGATCGGCCCTCCAGCCCATCCAGGTGGTCAGCGGACAGGCCGGGACATCCTCATCGCTGGGCTGTTGCCCGGTGTGCTCATCGGTCTCTGCGCGGGGCTGGTCACGGGCACGGGCTGGCTCATCGCCGTCGCTGGGGTGTCCCTGGTGCTCGTCGGCGCACCGCTCTTCGCCGCCATCGGCGTCGCCGCCCTGGGCTGCGTGATGCTGATCTCCGACCTGAGCGGCGTCGCCGTGGCGACGGACATGTTCGACGCCACCAAGAAGCAGGAGCTGCTGGCGATCCCGTTCTTCGTGCTCGCCGGGGCCGTGATGACCGGCGGCTCGATCGCCGACCGCCTGATCGGGGTCGCCCGCGCCATCCTCGGACCCGTGCCGGGCGGGCTCGGCCTGGCCACCATCTTCGCCTGCTGCATCTTCGCGGCCATCTCCGGCTCGTCACCGGTCACGGTCATCGCCATCGGGACCATCCTCTTCCCGATGCTCAACCGGGAGCGCTACCCCGAGGACTACTCGCTCGGTGTGCTCACCTCGGCCGGTTCGTTGGGCATCATCATCCCGCCCTCGGTACCGATGATCATCTACGCGATCATGGTGTCGACGCCGCAGAACATCATCAGCCCAGCGGAGCTGTTCAAGGCCGGCATCCTGCCCGGCATCTTCATCGCGCTGGTGCTCGCCTTCTACACGATGTATCGGACCCGGCCCGGCGCCCCGGACGTCGACCTGGCGCCCTGGGAGCCGGAGGGTGGCTACTGGGGCAACCTGCTCCTGCACCTGAAGCGCGGGATCCTGTCGCTGGCGCTGCCGGTGCTGATCCTCGGCGGGATCTACGGCTGGCTCGGACCACTGCGCTTCACGGTCACCGAAGCGGCAGCCGTGGCGGTCGTCTACGCCCTCGTCGTCGAGCTGCTCGTCCACCGCGAGCTGAAGCTCCCGGACCTGCCGCGTGTCCTGGTCGAGTCCGGCGTGATGATGGGAAGCCTCTTCCTGATCATCGTGCTCGCCATCGCCTTCAACAAGTTCCTCACCTTCCAGGAGATCCCCCAGGACGCCGCCGCCTGGCTGGCCACCCAGGTCGACTCCCAGTGGAAGTTCATCATCCTGGTGAACATCTTCCTCCTGGTGCTCGGCTGCATCATGGAGATCCTGTCAGCGATCCTCATCGTGGCCCCGCTGTTGGCGCCTATCGCCGTCGGCTATGGCATGGATCCAGTCCACTTCGGAATCATGTTCATCGTGAACCTCGAGCTCGGATACCTGACACCTCCGATGGGCATCAACCTCTTCGTGGCCTCCACCGTGTTCGATCGACCGATCGTCCAGGTCATCCGTGGCGCCCTGCCCTTCCTGCTCCTGATGTTGTTCTGCCTCGCTGTGATCGCGTGGTTCCCTCAGCTCTCACTGGCCCTGTTGGACTGATGAAGAAGATCCCCACCACCTCTCGCGACGGCACCACCCTGAACCTGGTCCAGTGGAGTCCGGACGGACAGCCTCGGGCCGACATCCTGCTGGTGCACGGCCTGGCCGAGCACATGGGGCGCTACGACCACGTCGCCGAGGCGCTGACGACCGCCGGCTACCAGGTGACGGGCGTCGAGCTCCGCGGCCACGGAGACAGCGAGGGCAAGCGCGGCCACGTCGACGAGTGGCGACGCTACGTCGATGACTTCCGCGCCGCCGCCTACAAGATCGGGCGCTCCCACTATGTCGTCGCCCACTCGATGGGCGGCCTGGTGGCCCTCGACGCCCTGCGCAAGCCGATCGGGCCCGAGGTGCTCGGGGTCTGCATCAGCAACCCCCTGCTGGGCGTCGCCGTCGACGCGCCGGCGATCAAGATCTGGGCGGCCGGGCTCTTGTCCAGGATCTGGCCCACGCTGCCGCTGGGCAACGAGCTCGACACCAACCACCTCTCTCGGGACGTCGATGTCGTGCGTCGCTACGAGGAGGACACCCTGGTGTACGGCACCATCACGCCGCGCTGGTACACCGAGATGCTCACGGCCATCGACCGGGTCTTCCAGGACGCCAGGAGCTTCAGCACGCCGATGCTGGTGCTGGTCGGCGAGGGAGACCGCATCACCTCGGTCGAGGCCAGCCACGACTTCTTCGAGCGCTATGGCGCCAACGACAAGGACTGCATCAACTACCCCGGCCTCTACCACGAGCTCTTCAACGAGCCGGAGAAGGAGCAGATCCTCCACGACGTGACGGAGTGGCTGAAGCGCGAGGCGAGCTTCACGCCGATGACCTGATCGTTGTTAGTGGGGCCCATGTCGAAGCAGCGGCAGCGCCTCCTCGAGATCATCCGCGAGCGCTCCGTGCGCTTCGGGACCTTCACCCTGGCTTCGGGCCGAACCAGCGACTTCTACGTCGACGGGCGCCAGACCACCCTGCACGCCGAGGGTGCCTGGCTCATCGGACAGCTCGTCGTCGCCCGGCTCGCCGAGGGCGTGCAGGGGGTCGGAGGCCTGAGCGTGGGGGCCGACCCCATCGCCGGGGCCGTGGCCGCTGTCTCGCACGCCGCGGGCCGACCCGTGCACGGCTTCATCGTGCGCAAGCAGCCCAAGTCCCACGGCACCCGTCGAAGGGTCGAGGGTCGCGTCAACCTGCCGGACGGCTCGCGGGTCTGCGTGGTCGAGGACACCACCACCACCGGCGGATCCCTCGTGCAGGCCGTCGAGCACTGCCGAGCCGAAGGGCTCGAGGTCGTCCAGACCCTCACCATCGTCGACCGGGAGGAGGGGGCGAAAGAGGCCCTGGCCGCCGCCGGCCTGACGCTGGAGGCCCTCTTCACCCGCTCGGAGCTGGAGGCGCTGCGGTGAGGCCCGGCGTCCTCGACACGGCGCTCTTCCTTCGGCGTCGCACAGCGCTGTGTGCGGCGCTCGGTCGACCGATCCTGCTGATGGGCAACGGCCTGCAGCCGCGAAATGTGCCGATGAACGCCCTGCCCTTCCGCCAGGACTCCTCCTTCCTGTACTACACGGGCTGTGCGCTGCCCGGCGCGGCCGCGCTCCTGCGCGACGGCCACTGCACCCTCTTCCTGCCGCTGCCCGCGCCCGACGACGCGCTCTGGCACGGGGAGCTCCCCACCGCCGCTGGCCTCCAGACGCAGTACGGCGTGGAGGCGCTGCGCCCGATCGGAGAGCTGGAGGGCGCCTGCCGGGGGCTGGAGCTGGCGACCCTGGCCGTGTCGGACCCGGTTGCCCGGGCCCTCGGAGCCCGGATCACCGGCCACGCCTGGACCTGGGCCGGGGACCACGGCGACGAGGACCTCGTGCAGGCCGTCATCGCCCAGCGACGCATCAAGGACGCCGGGGACCTGTCCGCCCACCGAGAGGCGGCCCGCGTGACGGCGCTGGCCCACCGCCTGGCCATGGCCGCCACGCACCCCGGCGGCCACGAGCGTGGGATCGCAGCGCTCTTCGACGCCGTCCTGGCGGCCGAGGGCTGCGTGCCCGCCTATGGCTCCATCGTCACCGTCCGGGGCGAGATCCTGCACAACCCCGACCACGTCCACCCGCTGCGTGCCGGCGAGCTGCTGCTCTTGGACGGGGGCGCGGAGGTGGCGACGGGCCAGTGTGCGGACGTGACCCGGACCTGGCCCGTGGACGGACGCTTCAGCGGACGCCAGAGGGCCGCCTACGAGGCGGTGCTCGAGGCCCAGCTCGCGGCGATCGAGCTCTGCCTGCCCGGTGTGCGCTACAGGGACGTGCACCTGGCCGCGGCCCGGATCCTGACCCGCTGGCTGGTCGACGAGGGGCTGGTGATCGGCTCGGTCGACGACGCGGTCGCGATCGGGGCCCACGCGGTCTTCTTCCCCCACGGCGTGGGCCACCTGCTGGGCCTGGACGTGCACGACCTCGAGCAGTTCGGCGACCTCGCCGCCTACGATCCCGGCCGGTCGCGCTCGGACCAGTTCGGGCTGAGCTACCTCCGGCTCGATCTCACCCTGGAGGTCGGCCACCTGGTGACCATCGAGCCCGGCCTCTACGTCGCCCCCGCCATCCTCGACGACGCGGGTCTGCGGGAGCGCCTGTCGGGCTGGATCGACCACGACCGGGCCCGCTCCTGGACCGGCTTCGGCGGCATCCGCATCGAAGACGACGTGCTGGTGACGGCCGGCGCTCCGGAGAACCTCACCGCCGACATCCCCAAGCGCCTCGCCGAAGTCGAGGCCCTGGTGGGCTCGGGAGCCAGCCCGGCCCAGCTTCTGGGTCTCTGAGTCCCGCCGTGCACCTGGCGCTCCTACGCCTCGTCACCCAGGCCAGCGCCGCACCCCAGGTACAGCCCGTCGAGGTCGAGGTCGCCCCGGTCATCGACGGGGTGGCCCTACCGTCCGGGGGAGCCCCTGCTGCCCGGTGTGCGACGACCTTCGCTCGCGACCAGGGCCGACCAGGCCGCCTCGCCGCAGTCGCTCGCGAGAGACGAGTAGATCGCCTGGAGCTCCCGGTCCCCGAGGCCCACGAGTGCCCTGGCGGTCTCCGGCCTCCCGGGGCGGGGTGAGGCCAGCAGGTGCTCCGAGCACCCAACCCGGTCCGTCCAGGCCAGACGCTCCTGGGGGTCCCGCAGAGCCACGTCCAGGTCGATGAAGGCCTCCAGGCCGTCCGTCGCGGTGCGCAGCCCCCAGCGGGCGAGACGGACCTCCGCCGACCAGGCCGCGGTGGAGGACAGCGCAGGTCCCCCACGGGCTGCCCGGGTGAGCACCCCGACCTCGACCCAGCGGATGACCCGGGCGACCCCGACCGCGCTCCCGAGCCGCTGGGCGAGGGCCTCCTCGAAGCCCGGCAGGACCGCCGCGGCGACCGGCCCGTCCCAGTCCTCCGGCGCGGCCATCTGCCAGCGGACCTCCGCCACCGAGACGCCGTAGCCGACGCCGAGGGCGACCGCCGGGGGGAGCGTCAGCCCCCGACCGAGGCAGGCCGTCAGCGCCGCAGCCGCAAGCGCGTGTCGCGTACCCATCGGGGATCCCGGTCGGGGAAGTCCATCGTGAAGTGGAGCCCGCGGCTCTCCCGCCGGCTGAGGGCCGACTCGACCACCAGGCCGGCCACGGTGGCCAGGTTGCGCAGCTCCACGAGGTCGGAGGTCAGCCGGAAGTCCCAGTAGTAGTTCCGGATCTCCTCCTGGACCAGCTCCACCCGGTGCCGGGCCCGCTGGAGCCGGCGTGTCGTGCGCACGATGCCCACGTAGTTCCACATGAACTGTCGGATCTCCTCCCAGGTCTGCTTGATGACCACCAGCTCGTCGAGGTCGGTGGCCTGGCCGCTGTCCCACTCCGGGAGCTCGCGCAGGCGCGTGCGGTCGAGGCGGGAGGCGGCCTCGCGAGCGGCCCGCGGCGCGAAGACGGCGGCCTCCAGCAGGGAATTGGAGGCCAGCCGGTTGGCCCCGTGCAGCCCGCTGCAGGAGCTCTCCCCGACGACGAAGAGGTTCTCGACCGACGACTCCCCCTTGAGGTCCACGCCGACCCCACCACAGAAGTAGTGGGCGGCCGGCACGACGGGGATCGGCTCCCGCGAGATGTCCAGGCCCAGCTCCTGGCAGCGCTGGTAGATGCTCGGAAAGCGCTCCTGGAGCGCGTCGCGGCTGTGGTGGGTCATGTCGAGGAAGACACAGTCCGCCCCCAGGCGCTTGAGCTCGGCGTCGATGGCCCGGGCGACGATGTCCCGCGGTGCCAGCTCCTCCCGCCGGTCGTAGCGGGCCATGAAGGCCTCGCCGCTCGCCAGGCGGAGCTTGCCCCCCTCGCCGCGCATCGCCTCGCTGACGAGGAAGCTCTTGGCCTCGGGGTTGAACAAGCAGGTCGGGTGGAACTGCACGAACTCCATGTTCTGCATCTCCGCGCCGGCCCGCCAGGCCATGGCCATGCCGTCCCCGGAGGCCAGGTCCGGGTTGGAGGTGTAGCGGTAGACCTTGCCGGCTCCCCCGGTGCAGAGGGCGGTGATCCTGGCGCTGAAGACCTCCACGCGCTGGTTGGTCGGGTCCAGGGCATAGGCGCCGAGCACTCGCTCCCGGAACGGCGGCAGCTCCTGGCGCCGCCGCGCCAGCCAGCCGGCCGTGATGAGGTCGACCACCACCACCTCGGCACGCACGGAGATGTTGTCGTTGGCCTCCACCGATGCGATCAGGGCCCGGATGATCTCCCGGCCGGTCATGTCCTTGGAGTGCAGGATGCGGCGTCGACCGTGGCCGCCTTCCTGGCCCAGCTCGTAGCGGTCCGGGTCCTCGATGGACCGGGAAAACGCCACGCCCTGGTCGATCAGGGCCTGGACCCGGTCCGGCCCCTCCCGCACCACGGTCTCGACCGCCTCGCGGCGGCAGAGCCCGCCTCCCGCCAGGAGCGTGTCGCGGATGTGCTCCTCGGAGTTGTCGTCGGTCCCCCAGACGGCCGCGATGCCACCCTGGGCGTAGCGGGTGTTGGACTCCCCGAGCTCGCGCTTGGTCACCAGGACCACCGTGCCGTGCTGAGCCGCCTCCAGCGCAAAGAGCAGCCCGGCGATGCCGGACCCCACGACCAGGAAGTCGCACTCGGTGGTCATGACCGTCCCCCTATCCTCTGGAGCAGCCGGGATAGGATGCCGGTGTGCCCCTGTTGACGCTGCTGCTGGTCGTCGCCTCGCCGCTGTCCGAGGCGGGCGACATCTACATGATCGAGCACGCCGACGGCACGGTCAGCTTCACCGACACGCCCAAGCACGGCGGCTACGAGCTCTTCGACGTCGACGGGCCCGCCCCCACGCCCGACATGGTCAACCCCCGGGCCTTCCCCCTGCTGGACTCCTTCGACCCGCTGCTGGTGCTGGCCGGGGCCCGCTACGGCCTCGACCCGGCCCTGCTCAAGGCCGTCTGTCTCGCGGAGTCGGGCATGAACCCGAACGCCGTCTCCCGCGCCGGCGCCCAGGGCCTCATGCAGCTCATGCCGGCGACGGCCGCCGGACTCGACGTCTCCGACCCCTTCGACCCCGAGCAGTCCATCATGGGGGGCGCCCTCTACCTGGCTCGACAGCTCGATGTCTTCGGCGACACCCGGAGGGCGCTGGCGGCCTACAACGCCGGCCCCGGCAACGTGCGCAAGTACAACGGCATCCCCCCCTTCGACGAGACGCGGGACTACGTCGTCAAGGTCATGGACCTCTACAGGTACTTCCGTTACCAGAGGCCGCTCACAGGACGGGCACCGTGAAGGGAAAGGGCTTCTGGAATCTCCCGAACACCCTGACGATCATCCGGATCGCCGTCGTGCCGGTGATGGTGCTGCTGTTGCTCGACACCCCCTCGAAGTGGGAGGCTCGGCTGGCGATGACCATCTTCGTGGCCGCGATGATCACCGACATCATCGACGGCTACCTGGCTCGCAAGTGGGACCTCGTCTCGGTGGCCGGCGCCTTCCTGGACCCCCTCGCCGACAAGCTGATGGTGGTGACCACCCTGATCATGCTGGTGGCCCTGGGATGGATCCCCGCCTGGCTGGTCGCCCTGCTCATCTGTCGGGAGCTCACCATCACCGCCCTGCGCACCATCGCCGTCTCCGAGGGCCTGGTGATCGCCGCCGGGACCCTCGGCAAGTTCAAGACCGCCTTCCAGGCCACCGCCCTGGGGTTCCTGCTCTGGCACTACCCCACCGAGATCTGGTGGTGGCCGGTCACGGAGGTCGACGCCCACTCCTGCGGACTCGTCCTGCTCTACTTCGCCCTCTTCTTCAGCCTGGTGAGCGGCTGGGAGTACCTGGCGGGGTTCTTTCGGCACTCGACCGCCCGCTCGGGCGGCTAGGGCGCCATGCGGCGCCAGCCGCCCTCGCGGACGGCCGCCTTCCGCGGCCCACGGCCTCCGGCCGGACCGCTCCAGGCTGAGTCGGGCTGGGACTCCCGTCCTCGGCTCAGGTGCTGATCAACATCTGGTACGTGGTCGAGCAGGCCGACCCATCCGTCGGCCACGTCGCCGCGTAGATGCGGACCGCCCAGTCGTCCTCGTCGTCGTCGAAGATGTCGCCGGTGAAGCTCACCGTCATGCTGCTGTTGCCGGTCTGGCTGGCCTTGACCGCGGGCGTGCCGTTCATGTCCCAGAGCTCCAGGACCCAGATGCCTGTGTTGGGCAGGCCCTGGACCAGCACGCTGAAGTTGGCGTTGTCGTAGATGTCGTCGTCGACGTCGAAGAGGAACCAGTCCTCGTCGAGCGGCTCGTGGATCGTGAGGCCGGAGAGCGTGAGGCTGTCGCCCAGCCAGAGGATCGGGTCATCGACTTCGCCCAGGTCGTAGCACGCCGTGGAGGTGTCGTTGGGCTCGTAGCTGTCGAACCAGTCCTCGTTGACCTCGCCGTCGCAGTCGTTGTCGATGTCGTCGCAGACCTCGGGGTTGTCCGGGAAGACGGTCGCGTCACCGTCGTCGCAGTCCCCCATGTTCTCGGTCCAGCCGTCGCCGTCGCCGTCGTGGTTGAGCGGGTCGATGACCTCGACGACCACCGACTCCGAGCCCGGGTTGGCGTCGAGGTCGACCGCGGTCATGGTGATGACGTGCACGCCCTCGGACAGGTTCGACACGCTGCCGACCGAGCGACCGGTGGAGTCCGGAGGACCGTGGAGCAGCGGACCGTCCTGGTCCGAGGTCCAGGTCACCGTCAGGTCCTCGGCGGGGGTGGTGTCGTCCACGGCCTCACCCTCGAGGACGATCGTGTCGCTGGTCCACCAGGAGCTGCCGTCGGTGGGGGAGAGCACGGACACCACGGGGTTGGCGTCCTCCAGGACGATGAAGGAGACCGACGCCGAGCCGGTGTTGTCCTCCTCGTCGGTGGCCGTCATCGTGAGGTCGTGGGCGCCGGGCTGGAGGTCGAAGAGGTCCATCGTGATCGAGCAGTTGACCTCCGGGTTGCCGGTCCACACCGAGCCCACCGACGAGAGCAGGACCTCGACGTCGAGGGTCGCGCAGTCCTGCTCGTCGTCGGTGGCCGAGGCCACCACGGGCACGCCCTCCGCCTGGCCGTACTCCCAGCCCTCCACGGGCCCGATCAGGGTGACGGTCGGGGCGCCGAAGGTGCCCGTCGTCTGGACCGTCACCGTGTCCCAGGAGGACTTGCGCTCGTTGTCGAAGGCCGTGAGCGTGATCGCGTGGGTCATGCCCTCGGTGAGGCCGGTCCACGGGAAGACCACCAGGCCGTCCCCGTCGGCCACGCTGGTGCCCAGCTCCCCGTCCACCGAAGAGGTCCAGACGACCTCCAGGGAGTCGGGAGACTGCTGCTCGTCCCAGACGATGCCCTGGAAGGTGACTTCGCCGTCCTCGGGGACTTCGGTCCCCTCCTCGGGCGCCGTGATGTCGACCTCGGGGGGGGTGTTGTAGGTGCTGAGCTCGTTCTCGGAACAGGCGAGCAAGGACAAGACAGAGAGGAGCATGGCCACGTGCGGAAGGGGGTGCCGAAGGCGAAGAATACCCCTACTGGCGTCGATTCCCCAACATCCAGGTACGGAACCGCCTCAGTCCGGCCTCGAGCCCCACCTGGGGCGCGTAGTCCAGCTCCCCCGCCGCCCGATCGATGCTCGCCCAGGTGAGGGGGACGTCGCCGGGCTGATCGGGCAGCGGGTGGGCCACGATGCGGGCCCCGAACACGGCCTCCACGCCCTCCAGCAGCTCCTTCAGGCTCACCGGTGACCCGTTGCCGAGGTTGTAGATGCGGAAGGGCCGGGGGCGTTCCAGGGCCGAGATGAGGCCGGCCACGATGTCGGTGACGAAGGTGTAGTCGCGGCGGGACGTGCCGTCGCCGAAGCGCTCCACGGCGAGACCGGCCAGGGCCCTGCGAGCGAAGAGGTGGATCGCCATCTCCGGACGCTGGCGGGGGCCGAAGACCGTGAACAGACGCATGCAGCTCACCTTCAGCCCCCGACTGTGGGAGGCGGCCTGGCAGAGGTGCTCGCCGGCGAGCTTGGTCGCGGCGTAGGGCGACACGGGCTGGAGGTCGGCGTCGTCCTCGCGGAAGGGACCCACGGTCCGGGCACCGTAGACCGACGACGACGACGCGTAGACCAGGCGCTCCACGCCAACCGAGACCATGGCGTCGAGCACGACCTGGGTCCCGGTGACGTTGACGTCGATGTAGCGGGCCGGCTCCGAGAGCGAGGCCCGGACCCCGGCACGTGCCGCCAGGTGGGCCACGGCGGTCACTCCGCTGAGGGCGGAGACGACGACCTCCCGGTCCCGGATGTCCCCCTCCACCACCCGCGCCCGGCCCTGCCAGGCGGCGACGTTGGCGCGCTTGAGCGCCGGGTCGTAGTAGTCGTCGAAGCTGTCGAGCACGGTCACCTCGTCGCCGCGCCCGAGCAGGGCCTCCACGAGGTGACTGCCGATGAAGCCCGCGCCGCCGGTGACCAGGACATGCATGGGCGGCATTGTGCCTCAGCCGCCGGCGAGCAGACCGTCCAACAGGGCGGTCGCCCGCCTCGGCAGGCCGTTTCCGCGGTAGCGGATCCGCCCCTGGGCGTCGAGCACGAGCACGAGCGGGATGGAGCTGACCCGGAACCGACCGGCGAGGGCGCGATCCATGTCCAGGGCGACGGGCCAGCCGAGGCCCCGCGCCTGGAGCGTGGCCTGCACCTGGCGCGGGTCCTCGCCCATGTTGATGGCCAAGAGCCCGACCCGATCCCCGTAGGACCGGGACAGCTCCTCGATGCGGGGAGCCTCCTGCATGCACGCCCCGCACCAGGTGGCCCAGAACACCACCAGCGCCGGCCGTCCGGCCAGCTCCTCGAGCCCCACGGTCCGGCCGTCGAGTCCGAGCGCCTGGAACGAGGGCGCGAGCTGGCCCTCCATGACCCCCCGCTCCCCCGTGCCACAGGCGAGCAGGACCAGGCAGAGGACGAGGAGCGAACGCATCACCGCTGGCTAACACCCGAGCGGCTTGCCCTCCGCCCCCGGGGGGCATACCCGGCCGGCGTGCTGGCCACCCTCTACCGGATCGCCCGGCCCCTGCTCTTCCGCCTCGACCCGGAGACGGCGCACGACCTGGTGATCGCCCTGACGGCCTCGACACCCGGCCTCCTGCTGCGCCTCCTGGGCGCCGGGCGACCCACCGGCCCCGCGGTCCGTCTCGCCGGCCTGGCGCTCCCCTCCCCGGTGGGCCTGGCGGCCGGACTCGACAAGGACGCCCGGGCCGTGAGCGCCTGGCAGCACCTGGGCTTCGGCTTCGTGGAGGTGGGCACCGTCACGCCGAGGCCCCAGCCGGGCAACCCCCGGCCGCGCGTCCACCGCCTCCCCGGGTCCCAGGCCCTGGTGAACAGCATGGGCTTCCCGTCCGACGGCGCCGACGTGGTGGCCGGCCGGCTGGAGCGCCTCCGCAGCCGGGACCTCTGGCCCCTCACACCGGTGGGTGTGAACCTGGGCAAGAACAAGGACACGCCGGCCGAGACGGCCCACGTCGACTACCGGACCCTGGCCCGACGCTTCCGGGACCTCGCCGACTTCCTCGTGGTCAACGTGTCCTCCCCCAACACGCCCGGCCTGCGGGAGCTGCAGGCTCCCGAGGCCTTGGCCAGGATCGCCGGCACCACGGTGGAGGAGGCCGCGGATCGCCCGGTCTTCGTCAAGCTCTCGCCGGACCTCGCCGACGAGGCCCTGGCCCAGGCCGTCGAGACCGCCCTGGGAGTGGGGGTGGCCGGCTTCGTCGCCACCAACACCACCCGCACACGACCGGTGCCCTCCGACCGCGCCGGCGGGCTCTCCGGCGTGCCCCTCCACCCGCTGGCCAGGGCGCGGATCCAGGTCGTGCTCGACGCGGTCGGTGGACGGGCCCCGGTCGTCGGCGTGGGCGGCATCGACCGTGCCGAGCGAGCCCAGGACCTGCTCGACCGCGGCTGCGCGGCCGTCCAGGTCTACACCGGCCTGATCTACCGGGGGCCCGGACTCGCGGCCCGGATCGCCCGCGGCCTCAGCCTTCCGGCGGCGTCCTGAACCGGCGCTTCCGGCTCCGGGCGCGGTTGTGGGCCAGGAAGCGGGAGTTGGAGCGAGGCCTGGGCCTGTCGCCGCGACGCGCGTCACGGACCCGCTTGCCCACACCCTCGTCCGGGGCGAAGGCATCGAGCTCGACCACCTGGCGCCGGTGAGGTCGCTGGAGCCAGTCGACCAGGTGCCGGGTCAGCCGCAGACCCGCGGCCTCCAGGGGCGGCAGGTGGCCCACGTCGTCGAAGCGCCAGACCACGGCCTGGTGGTAGTCGCCGACCAGGCGGGCGACGGCGGTCGGCACGAGGTGGTCCTCGAGTCCCGTCAGGACCAGGGTGGGGCCCGGGGCCGGTGGGGCCTCCGGGCGGAGGAGGAGGTCACGGGCCAGCCCGGGCGGCCAGGGCGTGATGCGCTCCCAGATGGACCGCCGCTCCGAGGGCTCCACGGCTGCGAGCGACGCAGCCACGGAGGCGTCGAGAGGGAGACGAACGCGGCCCGTCAACAGCCCGGGACCGGCCTGGACCAGCGCTCGCAGCCCGGTCCGACCGGGACGAAAGCGGACCTGGGCCGGCGGGAGCGGGTTCACCAGCACGAGCGGCCCGACGGGCACCCGCGCGGCCACGACCTGGGCGAGCAAGGCTCCTCCGCCGAGGCCCACCAGGACCGGTGTCTCCAGCGTCGCGACGGCCGCGGCCAGCGAGGCGACCAGCTCCTCCAGGCTCACGGAGGAACCGGCATCGGCCCCGTGTCCTGGGAGCTCGATGGCCCAGGTGGTGAACCCGGCCTCGGCGAACACGGCCTGGTCACGCTCCCAGATCCACGCCCCCTGTCCGAAGCCATGGACGAGCACGACCGGGGATCCGGCGCCCTCACCCACCGCCTCGACGAGGTGGGCAGCCAACGGTCCCAGGAGCGGCAAGAGGCCTCCAGTGCCGGCCCGTCTAGCCCGGCTCGGCTACTCTAGCCACGGCTCGCCCGGGTCGGCCAACCCCTCTCGCGGAGCACGGCACGGATGATGGTCCCCTCCCAGCTCGCCCGTGAGGCCGAGCGGGAACGCTTCCGGCTCCTGCACGGCCTCGGTGGCCAGCCGGAGCGGCTGGAGGGCCTGCTGCGGGAGCTGGAGGTGCGGGTGCCACACCACCCGGTGGCCCGGACGGCGCGCGGCTGGGCGGCCCTGCCGGAGACGGCCCTGCCGGCCCCCCCCGAGAACCTGGCGGCGGCCGCGCAGGCCTGGCTCGACGGCGACCTCGCGGGCGCTCGCGAGGCGGCAGCCACCGCCCGAGCCGAGCTGGATCACCCCCGCACCACCGTCACCCTGGGCGACCTGGCCTGGCAGGCCGGTGAGGCCACCCTCGCCGTGAGGCACTGGCGGGTCGCCCGGGGGGTGCTGGGGGCTCTCCCTCCCCTCGAGGTCCGCCTCGGTCGGGCTGCCTTCGCTCGCCAGCGACACGGCGAGGCCCTCGATCACGCGGCCCGGGCGCTGGTCGAGAACCCCCTCTACGGCACAGCCGCCGTCCTGTTGGGCCACGTCTGCATCGCCGGTGGCGGCTCCCCGATCCCGGTCCCGCTGCCACCCCAGGTGCGGCAGATCGACGGACAGCTCCAGCTCTCCAGAGGACTGGGGCCCCGAGCGAGACGGGTCTGGCTCCGCGCCCTCGAAGCCGCCCGCACGGCGCCACCGGACGAGCTTCCCCCCGGGCAGACCGCAGCGCTCACTCTCGTCGCCACCTGGCGGGAGCTCCCGTCCGATGGCCGACGGGCCGACCGGGCCGAGTGGCCCCTGCGCCAGCTCGACGCCTGGGAGCGGGAAGGGCTGCTCGACGTCTACCTGTGGGCCGTGGGGCTCGATGCCGGCAACGCCGAAGCCTGGCGTGGCTGGCGCCAGCAGCACACAGACGCCGTCAGGCGCTTCTGGAGCGAAGGGACCCGGTCGGAGAAGCGGTGAAGGGACCGATCAGGTCCCCGTGCACTGGTACTCGAGGGTCAACGACTCGGTGTTCGTGGCCCCCATGCAGTCGGTGACCGTCAGCTCCACGGTGACCGTGTCGCTGTTGGTCTCACCGTACTCGGCGGAAGGGCCACCGAAGGTGAGGGTGGGCGAGGACGTGGTCTCGTCGGTGAGCGAACCATCGCCGGCGGTGACCGCCCAGGCGTAGATCAGCTCGTGCCCGTCCGGGTCCGAGGACCCCGAGCCGTCGAGCGTGAAGTCGTAGTCCTCGCAGTCGTCGCAGGTGTAGTAGACCCCGTAGCTCCAGGCCTGGCAGCTCACCTCCTCGGAGTAGGTCTGCTGGGAGCCGGGGTCGGAGACTGGATCCGTGTTGTCGGGCCGGGTCGCGATGTCCAGCGTCAACGAGTCCGGGTAGGAGTAGGCGCCGCCGACGTCGGTCACCGTGAGGGTGAACACGTAGGTGCCGGCGACGTCCGGGTAGAAGACCGGATCGGCATCGGTGGTGCTCTGGATGTCGCTCGTGGTGAGCGCAGAGGCGGCGGGAGCGCTGGTCAGCTCCCAGTCGTAGGAGAGGGTGTCGCCGTTGGGGTCAGAGGAGCCGGAGCCCAACAACTGCAGCGGATCGCAGTGGTGGAGCGAGGAGCCGGTGTCGTAGGTGGCGTCGGCCTCGGGCATGTGC
The DNA here is from genome assembly GCA_964501915.1 of uncultured Enterobacterales bacterium. Classification (GTDB taxonomy): domain Bacteria; phylum Myxococcota_A; class UBA796; order UBA796; family CAJQPC01; genus CAYFPX01. The sequence continues at coordinate 22,443 of CAZCVP010000009.1, read as the reverse complement.
TCGACGTCACCGTCGCAGTCGTTGTCCTTGCTGCCGTCCTTCTCCGGCGCGTCCGGGTAGGCGTCGGGATCGAGGTCGTCGCAGTCCCCGTCGGAGGTGGTGAAGCCGTCGCCGTCGTGGTCCGTGTCGTGGCAGAGGGGGTTCTCCTCGCCGGGGGAGCCCATGTCGGTCCCGGTGCCCCAGGTGGTGATCGAGTCGCACCAGTAGTCGGCGTTGTCGTTGAGCTCCGCCGTCAGGAAGAACGGGTCGAGCTGGATGGAGGCGCCCTCGGGGTCGGGCATGGTGTCGCCGTCGTCCCAGGCGACCTGGTCGATGATGACCTCGCCCGCGGAGATGACGAGCTCGTCGACCTCGTTGTTGAGGATGACGTCGCTGGCGTAGAGCACGTCGATGGTGACCCCGCCGTTGGTGGTCTCGTCGTCGTGCTTGCCGAGCACCAGGGTCTCGCCGGACTCCATGACGATCATGTCGTCGCTGGCCAGGGCGTAGCTGTCCCCGTCGATGCTGGAGCTCAGCACCAGGCCGTTGAGGTAGAGGGTGCGGTTCGTCGTGTTGTGGATCTCGAACCACTCGCCCTTGGAGTCCGAGGTGACCAGGGGGTTGATCATCAGCTCCGTGATGACCAGGTCGCCGGCTGCCCACTCGACCTCGTCCACCAGGCCATCGCAGTCGTTGTCGACCAGGTCTCCGGCCACCTCCTCCGCGTCGGGGTGGACGTCCCCGTCGGTGTCGTCGCAGTCGGTGGTGCACTCGGCGTGGCCGTCCTCGTCCTCGTCGAAGCCCTCGTCGACGTCGCCGTCCCCGTTGTTGTCGATGCCGTCGCAGATCTCCTCGGAGACGCAGTCGGCGTGGCCGTCCTCGTCGACGTCCGGGAAGCCCTCGTCCACCTCGCCGTCGCCGTCGTTGTCCACCCCGTCACAGTCCTCGACGTCCATGCAGTCCGCCGTGCCGTCCCCGTCGGCGTCCGGGAGCCCCTCGTCGGTCAGGTCGTTGCAGTTGTCGTCGAGTCCGTTGCAGTCCTCGATCTGGCCGGGGAAGACGTCGCCGTTCTCGTCGTCGCAGTCACCGTCCTCGGTGGCGTAGCCGTCGCCATCGGCATCCGTGACACCCGTCGTGCTGGAGTCATCGGTCTCGGTGGAGTCGACGGTCCCGGTGCTGTCGCCGGTCGTGTCGTCGTTGCAAGCCGTCTGGACCAGTGCGCCAGCGACGAGGAGCGGGAGGATCAGACGGCGCATGGACAGGCTCGTAGGCGGAGAGGAGGGGGACGGAAGTCCATGAAACCTACTTGCTAACCGGTGGGTATGGCAAGGCTCGAACGGGGACCTGTGCGGCTGCGCTGACGTGATCTACGCCGTGGCGCCCCGTGTGTGACACCTCGGGCTTGACACGACGTGGACGCGAGATATCTGTTGGCCGCTCGCGGGAGTAGCTCAGTTGGTAGAGCGCCAGCTTGCCATGCTGGTTGTCGCCGGTTCGAGTCCGGTCTCCCGCTCCATCTCAGAACCGCGCAGCGAGCGCCAGCTTCGGACAGGCAGCCAAGCTGAGGTCGACTCGAGGACGGGCGAAAGCCCCCCTGGCCAACGGCCAGGGGGGACCGTACGGTCCGGTCTCCCGCTCCAGCTTCAATGCGCTGCCAGCCCCGATGTTGGCAGCGCGTCCGTCGGACCCCGAGCCCCCGCTCACTCGTGGGCGGCTCGGCCGTCCTCGTAGGGGCGACCGCGCCAGGTCGTCTCGACCTCGAAGGTCGAGGCCACCAGCAGCCCGGCGAAGACGAGCGCCGACATCGGCTGGATCCAGGCCTGGTGGCCAGACCGACCGTCGATGCGCTCGATCCGCCACCTGAACGCGATCACCAGGGCGCAGACGACGGACAGCCAGAGCAACCAGGGCCAGCCGGCCAGGTCCCACCCGAGCACCAGCCGCACGCCCAGACCGACCGCCAGCAGGAGGAAGGGCGCCACCATGCCGACCAGCACGAAGAGCACGACCCCCGCAGCGAGCAGGGGGCTGCGACCCAGGCCCTCGTAGAGGCGGCGCCTCCCCCGGGCGAGCACGCCGCCCACCCCCTCTCGCTGGACCACGCGGTAGGCGCCGGGCGCGTGCTGGAAGCCGCACCGCCGGGCCCGCTGCTTGAAGGCCCGCGCCAGGGCCACGTCGTCGAGCATGCGATCGCTCACCGAGCTGTGGCCTCCCACCTCGTCGTAGGCCGTGCGCCGGACGAGCAGGAAGGTCCCGCGAGCCACCCCCTCGGGTCGTCCGGGGTCGTTGGCCGCCTCCAGGTCGATGGTGCCCCGCAGGAACCAGTCGACGAGGGGGCCCACGGCCTCGGACATCGGGTCCGGGAAGTCCGTGTCGCCCACCCAGGAGAGCAGGTCCAGCCCCTGCTCGGTCATCGCTCGGGCCGCTTCTCCGAGGGCCCACGGTGAGATCCGCACGTCGGCGTCGATGAAGAGGACCAGGTCTCCGCCCGCCTCCCCCGCGCCACGCTGCATCGCCCAGGGCTTGCCCGCCCACCCCCGCGGGGGGTCGGTGCCCTCCACGAGGTGGACCCGTCGATCCCGCCTGGCGATCGCCTCGACGATCGGCCAGGACTCGTCCTCGGACCCGTCGTCGACGACGAGCACCTCCAGCGGATCGATCTCCGAGGAGAGGACCGCCTCGATGCAGTCCTCGATCCAGGGCGCCTCGTCTCGCATCGGGATGCAGACCGTGACGCGTGGCAGCCCCTGAGGATCGGGGGTACCGCGCTGGTGCCGCCACCGGCGCGCCCAGCCCGCCACAGCGGCGGCCAGCAGCGCCCAGACCACGGTCACGAGGCCCAGATACCCGGCAGCCAGGACAGCCGAGAAGGCTGGCTCACCCCATCTCACGCAGCGTCCTCCCGAGGCCTCGAGACCCTCCCACGGGCCCACGAGTTGTCCACAACTGTGGATAACTCCCACGAGGTGCCCGAACCCCGCGAATCCACAGACATCCACCTGGAATTGCTCTTCTTTCCTGTTGCGCAACTCTTGCGCACCTCGCCGGAAGTCTCGGGAATTCCATCGAAAATGATCCGGTTGTCCACAGGAATCAGCGGGGCGTTAGGTGGGCCCGGTGGAGGATGCCATGACCCGTCCGATCTCGCTGGCCCTGACCTGTGCTCTCCTGACCCTCGCCTGCGGAGAGAAGAAGGCGCCCGCGTCTTCGGGCGACGCCGCTGAGGAGGCCCCGTCCGAGCAGACCGCCGCGAACGACCTCCCCGGCGACAAGGCCTCCCAGGCCTTCGGAGACGCCCTGGCCGACCTGGAGATCGCCCGGTTCGCACCCACCGACGACGGCGTGTTGATCTACGACAGCCTCTCGTTCGAGAGGTCCGGGACCTGGACGGCGGCGGCCGCCGTCGAGGTGATGGACGAGCGCATGGAGTGCACGGAGTCCGGGTCCTGGACCATGGACCCGGCCGAGTCCGAGGTCCGGGCCACGATGAGCTGGACCGTCGACGCCACGACCTGCCCCGGCCGGGAGCCCGGGTACTCCCAGCGGGCCCTGGTCGATCTCTCTTCCGGCAGATTCGACCTCTCGTTCCGCTGAGTCACCGAGGCCCACCCCTCCACCGGGCCGCAGCGCCCCTTCGATGGGCTCCCCGACCCCTGGATCCGGGAGACCGCTCCGGTTAGGCGGCCCCGCCGCGGCATCCCCTACCGGAGAGAAGTCCATGTCCATTCGCGTCGCCATCAACGGCTTTGGTCGCATCGGCCGCTGCGTGCTCCGCGCTGCCTGGGACGACCCCGAGATCGAGTTCGTCCACCTCAACGACCTGACCAGCGACGAGAGCCTGGCCTACCTGCTGGGAACCGACTCCGTGCACGGTCGCTTCGACCAGGACGTCGAGGCCGTCGAGGGCGGCATCCGCATCGGAGACCGGGTCGTGGCCACCAGCGCCATCCGGGACCCGGCCGACCTTCCCTGGCGAGCCAAGGACGTCGACGTGGTGCTCGAGTGCACCGGGCTGTTCCGGGACCGCGCCAAGGCCGAGCTCCATCGCCAGGCCGGCGCCCGCAAGGTCATCATCTCGGCTCCCGCCAAGGGCGCCGTGGACGCCACGGTCGTCGTCGGTGTGAACAGCGACGAGCTGGACCCCGAGACCGCCCACGTGGTGTCCAACGCGAGCTGCACCACCAACTGCCTCGCACCGGTGGCCAAGGTGCTCCACGAGTCCTTCGGCATCCGTCGCGGCCTGATGACCACCATCCACAGCTACACCATGGACCAGTCGCTGCTCGACGCACCGCACAAGTCCGATGCCCGCAGGGGCCGCGCCGCGGCGCTGAACATGGTGCCCACCAGCACCGGGGCGGCCAAGGCCGTCGGCATGGTCCTGCCCGCCCTGGCCGGCAAGCTCAACGGGCTCTCGGTCCGGGTGCCCACGCCCAACGCGAGCCTGGTCGACCTGGTCTGCGAGCTGAACGACAAGGCCGACGCCGAGGCGGTCAACGCCGCCCTCGTCGAGGCCGCCACCGGGCCGCTCAAGGGCATCCTCGACGCCCGGCAGGCGCCGATCGTCTCCGGCGACATCATCGGAGACCCCCACTCCTCCGTCGCGGACCTCGCGCTGACGTCCACCATCGACGACTCCCTGCTCAAGGTCCTGTCCTGGTACGACAACGAGTGGGGCTTCTCCTGCCGCATGGTCGACCTGACCCGGCTGCTCTTCGGGATGGAGCGGCGATGATCCGCGGCGTTCGCGAGCTGGCCGACCTGGACCCGGCCTTCCTCGAGGGCCAGCGGGTCCTGGTCCGCCTGGACCTCAACACACCACTCGCGAACGGCAAGGTCGCGGACGACACCCGGATCCGGGCCGCGCTGCCCGTCATCCAGCAGCTCCAGCAGGCCGGTGCCCGGGTGGTGCTCTGCAGCCACCTCGGACGCCCCAAGGGCCAGCGTCACTCCGGTCTCACCCTGATGCCGGTGGCCATTCGCCTCGCCGAGCTCCTCGAGGGCGAAGTCCACTTCCACGAAGACACCGTCGGCGACGACGTCCAGTACCTGGCGCGCGAGATCCCCAAGGGCGGTGCGCTGCTGATCGAGAACCTGCGCTTCAACCCGGGCGAGAAGGCCAACGACGCCGAGTTCGCGACCCGGCTCGCCCGCCTCGGCGATGTCTACGTGGACGACGCCTTCGGCGCCCTGCACCGTGCCCACGCCTCGGTGGCGGGCGCGGTCGACAGCTTCGAGGTCGCCTGCTGCGGCCCGTTGGTGGCCCGCGAGATCCGAGCCCTGGACAGGCTGCTCGAAGGGCCAGCGCGGCCCTATGTGGGCATCCTCGGCGGCGCGAAGGTGAGCGACAAGATCGCGGTGATCGAGTCCCTGATGAACCGGGTCGACTCCCTGCTCATCGGCGGCGCCATGGCCTACACCTTCCTGCGCGCCCAGGGCGTCGAGGTCGGCGACTCCCTCGTCGAAGAGGACCGTCTGCTGCTGGCCCAGCGGCTCCTGGAGCGCTGCGCGGCCAAGGGTGTGGCCGTCTTCCTGCCGACGGACCACGTCGTGAGCGACTCGCCCACCGGGGAGGTCAGCGTGGTGCGCGAGATCCCCGACGGGCAGAAGGGCTTCGATGTCGGGCCCGCGAGCGTGAAGCGCTTCTCCGACGTCATCTCCCGCGCCTCCACGCTGTTCTGGAACGGCCCGATGGGCGTGTTCGAGGTCGAGGCCTTCTCCGGCGCCACCCGCGGCGTCGCCGAGGCGGTCGCCGCGGCCGAGGCCTACACGGTGGTTGGGGGGGGCGACTCCGCTGCCGCGGTCAACCAGATCGGTGTCGCGGACCGCATCTCCCACATCTCCACCGGGGGGGGCGCCGCGCTGGAGTACATCCAGGGTGGGGACCTGCCCGGCCTGAAGGCGCTCCGCGCCAAGGGAGCCTGAGATGGCGCGTCGACGGCTGGTCGCCGGCAACTGGAAGATGAACCACGGCCCCCGCGCCGGAGACAACCTGGCCCGGGAGCTCAAGGCGAGGCTGTCCGGCCAGACCCGCGTGGACGTGGCCGTCTTTCCCCCCTCCATCACGCTGCCGGCCGTGACCGCCCGACTCCAGCACTCCGGCGTCCAGGTCGGAGGCCAGGACCTCCACCCCGAGGTCTCCGGAGCCTTCACCAGCGCGATCAGCGGCGAGATGATCCGTGAGCTCGGCTGCCAGATGGTGCTCTGCGGACACTCCGAGCGGCGGGCCCTCTTCGGCGACGACGACGCCCTGGTCAACCGCAAGGTCCACGCCGCCCTGCGCAGCGGACTGGTTCCGGTTCTCTGCATCGGCGAGACCCTCCAGCAGCGCGAGGCGGGCCAGGTCGAGGCCGTCATCGCGTCCCAGCTCGAGGGCGGCCTCGCGGGCCTCCAGCCGGACCAGGTCGCGGCCGTGATCCTGGCCTATGAGCCCGTGTGGGCCATCGGCACCGGGGTGACCGCCTCTCCGGGCCAGGCCCAGGAAGCCCATGCCTTCGTTCGGCGTTGGATCGCCGAGCGCACTCCACCGTATGTGGCCGAGCAGCTCCGCATCCTCTACGGAGGCTCCGTGAAGCCTGGCAACGCCGCCACCCTGTTCTCCCAGCCCGACATCGACGGGGGCCTCGTCGGAGGCGCCTCCCTGAAGGCCGAGAGCTTCACCGCCATCGTCGACGCCGCCTGAGGATCCCCATGTTCCTGTTCACGACCTCCCTGCACATCGTCCTGTGCGCCATCCTGATCCTGGTGATCCTGCTCCAGCCAGGCAAGGGCTCCGACATCGGGGCCGCCTTCGGCGGCGGCGGCGGCAGCTCCACCGTCTTCGGTCCCCGCGGACCCGGCAGCCTGCTGACCCGTGCCACCACGGTCGTGGCCGTCCTCTTCATGGTCACCTCGATCACCCTGGCGATCTACTCGGACCAGCGGGCCGCCGGCGGCGGCAAGATCGAAGACGACCTCCTGGAGAGCGGACTCGGCGAGATCGACTGGGGCCTGGCCGAAGAGGCACCGGTGGTGGAGCCCCCGCCCACGCCGACCCTGGCGCCCGAGGAGATCCTGGAGGAGGTCACCGAGGAGCCGGTGCTCGACAACGAAGCCGCCGACCCCGAGCCGGCCGAGTAGGCCAGAAGGGACCTCGGGCCGCATCCGGTGAGGAATGCGGCCCGAGAGATGGTGCGCGAGGAGGGACTCGAACCCTCACAGCCTAGTGGCCACAAGGCCCTCAACCTTGCGCGTCTACCAAATTCCGCCACCCGCGCGTTCAGGCTCCCGGCATCTAAGTGCTGGACTTCGCGGTGTCAACGGCCCGGGCACCCGCCGCGTCAGGGTTGCGCGGGCAGGACGCCGGCTCGAGGCATTCTCCATACATCTCGTGGACATGGCGGACGATGCGCAGTCCGTGCGCCGCGGCGATCTGCTGCTGACGCTCCTCGATGAGCTCGTCCTCGTACTCGAAGATGTGGTCGCAGGTGGTGCAGATCAGGTGGTCGTGGTGTTCCCCCAGCACGCCCAGCTCGTAGAGGGTCTGTCCCTCCCCGAAGCGCCGCTCGTGGGCCACCCCCGCCTCGGCCAACAGCTTCATCGTGCGGTAGACGGTGGCGAACCCGACACCGGGGTCGCTGACCTGCACGAGCTCCAACAGCCCCTGCAGCGACACGTGGCCGCCCACTCGGAGGAAGGCGTCGACGATCACGTCCCGCTGGCGGGTGTGTTTCTTGTTGTTCCTCTGCATCCAGCGCTCGAGTCGCTCACGGGCTCGCTGGATGACGGCCGACTGGTCCACGGGCCCTCCCAGGGGATCCTATTCCGTTCCCCCGGGGAGAGCCCTCGGTCGTGTGGAGCCCGGAGCTACGAGGTCGAGTCGTCCCCGGAGTCCTCGTCGGAGGTGTCCTCGGAGGAGGTGTCCTCGGAGGAGGAGTCCTCGGAGGAGGTGTCCTCGGAGTCCTCCTCCTCGACGGGCTCCTCGGCCTCGGGCTCGGGCTCGGGCTCGGGCTCGGCAGGAGCCTCCTCGACCGGAGCGGCCTCGCTCCTGGGCGTGTAGTCCTCGGTCACGAGCTCGATGAGGTTCATCGGCGCGTTGTCTCCGGCACGGCGACCGAGCTTGTAGATCCGCGTGTAGCCACCCGGCCGCGTCTTGTAGCGCTCGGAGTACTCGTTGAAGATCCGATCCAGGGCCGCCCGGTCCGTGACCTGGCGCCGGGCGAGGCGGATGGCGTGGACCCGGGCAGCCTTGGCGTCGGCCAGCTCGGCGCCCGTGAGGCCCTCGAGACTGCTCGGCGGCACGCGGATGCCGAGGGTCAGGACCTTCTCGGCGATACGGCGGACCTCCTTGGCCTTGGCCTCGGTGGTCTTGATGCGGCCGTGGAGCATCAGGGAGGTCACCATGTTGCGGAACATGGCCTGCCGGTGGGAGCTGTTGCGCCCGAGCTTGCGCTGGGCCTTCTGGTGTCGCATGTCAGCCTCCACGGAGGGCCGCCGGTGTGGCGCCCCCCGGGATCAGCACCCGCTCAGGCGCGGTTGCGGGGGAAGTTGGGGGGAAGCTTGGTGCCGAGGGCGAGCCCCAGCTCACCGAGCAGCTCCTTGATCTCGTTGAGGGACTTGCGGCCGAAGTTCTTGGTCTTGAGCATCTCGGCTTCGGTCTTCTCGACGAGCTGGTAGATGTACTCGATCCCGGCGTTCTGCAGGCAGTTGGCGCTGCGCACGGAGAGCTCGAGCTCGTCGACCCGGCGGAACAGGTTCTCGTTGATCTCCTCGGAGGCCTCCGTGGAGACCGGCTCGACCGGCTCGTCTTCCTCGGAGAAGTTGATGAAGATGTTGAGCTGCTCCTTGAGGATCTTGGCCGAGTAGGCGACCGCGTCCTCGGGGGCGACGGAGCCGTTGGTCCAGACCTCGAGGGTCAGGCGGTCGTAGTCCGTGCGCTGACCGACGCGGGCGTTGGTGACGGTGTACTTGACCTTGCGGATCGGCGTGTGGATGGAGTCGATGGCCACGACACCGAGGGGCTGCCCCTCGGACTTGTTGGCGGCTGCCGGCACGTAGCCCTTGCCCATCTTCACGTTCAGCTCGGCCCGGAAGGCGCCACCGTGGGTCAGGGTGGCGATCTTGTGGTCCGGGTTCAGGACCGTGGCGCCCTCACCGTCGAAGACGATGTCAGCGGCGGTGACGACCGTGGGCCGCCCGGGCTCGCCGGTGCGCTCGATGTGGGCGGTGATGGGCTCGACCGCGGTGGTCTTGATGACGACCTGCTTGAGGTTGAGCACGATGTCGGTCACGTCCTCGACGACGCCGGGAACGCTGGAGAACTCGTGGAGCACGCCGTCGATGCGCACGGTGGTGATGGCCGCACCCTGCAGCGAGGACAGGAGTACGCGGCGCATGCTGTTGCCGAGGGTCACGCCAAAGCCACGCTCGAGGGGCCGGGCGATGAACTTGCCGTAGGTCTCGCCCGACTTGGCACCGCGCTCGACCCGACGAGGCTTGATGAGGTTGCGCCAGTTCGCGTAGATGAACGGATCAAGGGACATGGGGCTCTCCGACCCGGGTTTCTGCCGCTGCTCGACCGAAGCAGCGGTCCCTCACCCGGCGGTTGGTGTGCGCACCCGAGAGCGACGAGCCCACGGGCGATGGTCAGTCAGGAGCGAGAGCGCTCCCGCGCGAGGTGTGGAAGATCTAGACCCGACGCCGCTTGGGAGCTCGGCAGCCGTTGTGGGGGATGGGCGTCACGTCCTTGATGAGCGTGAGCTTGAGGCCACTGCTGGCGATGGCGCGGAGAGCGGACTCCCGGCCGGCACCCGGACCCTTCACGAACACGCCAGCGGACTTCATGCCGTGGTCCATGGCCTTGCGGGCCGCGTCTTCTGCCACGAGCTGGGCGGCGAAGGGCGTGGACTTGCGGGAGCCCTTGAAGCCCCGCACGCCGGCACTGGACCAGGCCACGGTGTTCCCGGCCGGGTCGGTGATGGTCACGATGGTGTTGTTGAAGGTCGCCTGGATGTGGACCACGCCCACGGGGACGTTCTTCTTGATCCGCTTGGAGGTGCGGCGCTTCTTCGGGCTGGCCATGGTCTACCTCCCCTTCCGCTTGGTGACGATGCGCTTCGGGCCCTTGCGGGTCCGGGCGTTGGTGTGGGTCCGCTGGCCGCGGGTCGGCAGGCCGCGCTTGTGGCGAAGGCCCCGGTAGGTCCCCAGGTCGATGAGCCGCTTGATGTTCATGGCGACCTGCTTGCGCAGCTCTCCTTCCACCTTGTGGCTCCGCTGGATGACGTCGCGGATGCGGGCCACCTCGACCTCGGAGAGGTCGGAGGTGCGGATGTGGTGCTCGACCTGGGCCTCAACGAGGATCTGACCCGCCGTGGTCCGGCCGATGCCGTAGATGTAGGTAAGGGCGATGTCGATCCGCTTGTGACGGGGAAGATCGACGCCTTCGATGCGTGCCATCTGGCCTCCGTCAGCCCTGACGCTGTTTGTGCTTGGGGTTCTCGCAGATCACGCGCACGACGCCGCGCCGCTTGATGACGCGGCACTTGTCGCACATGCGCTTGACCGAAGCCTTGACTTTCATTTCCGCTCCTCGCCCGCGGTCGCGGGTTCATCGGTGGATGTTGGCTTGGTGGGTGTGAGGCCCTTCAATCCAGAGTGGTCAGGATCTCGGGGTCTCCGGGGGTGATGAGAACGGTGTGCTCGAAGTGCGCCGACAGGCTCCCGTCTCCGGTCACGACGGTCCAGCCGTCGCTCAAGGAGCGGGTCCTCCAGGTCCCGAGGGTGATCATGGGCTCGATGGCGATGCACATGCCCGGCTTGAGCGGGACTCCGGTGCCCTTCTTCCCGAAATTCGGGACGGCGGGCTCCTCGTGCAGCATCCGACCGATGCCATGGCCGACGTAGTCGCGGACGACGCCGAACCCCTGGGACTCGCAAAGAACCTGGATCCGGTTGCCCAGATCACCGACGCGCTTGCCCTTCCGGGCCAGAGCCACCGCCTCATATAGGCTCTTCTCAGTCGCGTCAAGCAGCCTGGAGACTGCATCCGGAGGATCTCCCAGGTAGACCGTGAAGGCCGAGTCGGCGTGGTAGCCGCCATAGATCAGACCGAAGTCCAGGGAGATGAGGTCACCCGCCCCGAGGGGGGTGTCGTCGGGGATGCCGTGCACCACCTGCTCGTTGGGGCTGGCGCAGAGGCTGGCGGGGAAGACCTCGGTGCCGACCTGGTAGCCCTTGAAGGCCGGGATCGACTTGCGCTTGCGGGTCTCCTCCTCGCAGATGCGGTCCAGGTCCGCGGTGGTCACTCCGGTGACCACGTGCTCCCGGACCACCTCCTTGACCTCCGCCAGCAGCCGGCCGGCGGTGCGCATCATCGCGATCTCCCAAGGAGCCTTGATGTGGATCATGGGAGAGGATGGGAGATACTAGCCGATGGCCAGGCGCAGACGCTGGGAGACGGCCTCGATGGAGCCTGTCCCGTCGATGTCCGTCACGAGGTCGAACTGGCGGAAGTAGGTCAGGACGGGCTCGGTCTGCTCCTTGTAGGTGGCCAGCCGAGCTCGGATGGTCTCCTCGTGGTCGTCCTTGCGCTGGACGACCTCGCCGTCGCAGCGATTGCACACCCCCTCGACCGAGGTCGGGTTGTGCTCGACGTGGTAGGTCGCCCCACAGGACATGCAGGTCCGGCGCCCCCCCAGTCGCGCGACGATGGTCTCGTCGGGGAGCTGGAGTGCGGTCACAGCGTGGAGCCTGCGTCCCTGGCTCTCCAGCCACTGCACGAGCAGCTCGGCCTGGCGCACGGACCGGGGAAAGCCGTCGAGCAACACGCCGTCCTTGCAGTCGTCCTCCGCCAGCCGGGTCTCGACGATGTCCCACACGACCTCGTCGGGCACGAGCTGGCCCTTGCCCATGAAGGACTGCGCCAGCACGCCCAGCTCCGTGCCCTCCTTGAGGTGCCTGCGGAAGATGTCGCCCGTGGCGACCTGGGGAATTCCCAGCTCGTCGGAGAGCACGGCGGCCTGGGTGCCCTTGCCTGCGCCCGGGGGGCCGAAGAGGACGAGGTCCATGTCGTCTCCAGTGGCGCCAGGCGGCGCCGTCAGCGGTGGATGAGACTCAGCCCTTGCCGCCCTTCTTCTGCTGCTCCAGCGCCCGGCGATGGCGGGCACGGCCGCTCTTGGCGGCGGTCACACCGTCGTAGTGACGGGTCAGCAGGTGGGCCTCGACCTGGGCGACCGTGTCCAGGGAGACCGAGACCACGATCAGCAGTCCGGTGCCACCGAAGTAGAACGGGACGTTGTACTCGGCGATGAGCAGCGTGGGCAGGATGCAGACGACGGACAGGTACACCGCACCCCCGGCCGTGAGCCGCGTGAGCAGGTGGTCGATGTAGTCCGCTGTGGCACGCCCGGGCCGGATGCCCGGCACGTAGCCGCCGTGCTTCTTCAGGTTGTCCGCCACGTCCACCGGGTTGAAGGTGATGGCGGTGTAGAAGTAGGCGAAGAAGACGATCATCACCACGTAGGTGACGTTGTAGAGCCACTCCCCTGGGTAGAAGGCCGCGCCGATACGGGCGACGAGCTGGGAGTCGTAGAAGGTGCCCAGGGTCGCCGGGAACATCAGCACCGAGCTGGCGAAGATGGGCGGGATGACGCCGCTGGTGTTGACCTTCAGGGGGAGGAAGGTGTTCTGGCCGCCATAGACCCGACGCCCGACCACACGCTTGGCGTACTGGATGGGCACCCGCCGCTGACCCCGCTCGAAGAACACGATGCCCCAGACGACAGCGAACATGAAGCCGGCGAGCAGGGACAGGAAGAGCAGGTTCTTGTCGCCCATGCGGACCTGCTGGAACAGGGTCAGTATGGCGATGGGCATCCTGGCGATGATGCCGGCCGTGATGATCAGGGACGCGCCGTTGCCCACGCCGCGCTCGGTGATCTGCTCGCCGAGCCACATCACGAAGCAGCTACCGGCGGTCATGGTGATCATGGTCATCAGCTTGAAGCTGAGGCCAGGATCGACGACCACGTCCTCCACACCGCCGGCCTTCATCTGCTCGAGCGAGGTGGAGATGGCGAAGGACTGGACCAGGGCGATGCCGATGGTCATGTAGCGGGTGTACTGGGTCAGCTTGTTCTGGCCCTGCTGACCCTCCTTGGAGAGCCGCTCCCACTGGGGCACCGCGACCTTCAGCACCTGCATGATGATGCTGGCGGTGATGTACGGCATGATGCCGAGGACGAAGACGCTGAACTGCTCCAGCGCCCCCCCGGTGAACATGTCGTACACGCTGAAGAGCGTGTTGCTGTTCTCGTTGAAGAAGCGCGACAGCGCAGCCCGGTTGACCCCCGGCGCCGGGATGAAGATCCCCAGCCGGTAGACCGAGAGGAGCGCCATCGTGAACAGAAGCCGGTTCCGCAGATCCTGGATCTTGAAGATGTTGGCGATGGTCTCCAGCACGGAGCGAATCCCTTCCCGTTGGGGGGGCTAGACGACCTCGGCCTTGCCGCCGGCGGCCGCGATCTTCTCTGCCGCGGTCTTGCTGAACCTGGCCACCTTCACGGTCAGGGCGACGCCGATGTCCCCGTTGCCGAGGACCTTCACGCCGTCCTTGCCGATGCGGGAGATGGCGCCGCTGGAGCGCAGCAGCTCCGCCGTCACCTCGGTGCCGGCCGCAAAACGGTTCAGGGCCGAGACGTTGATGGTCTCGAAGTCCTTGGAGAAGGGGTTGTGGAAGCCGCGCTTCGGGAGGCGCCGCTGCAGGGGCATCTGGCCGCCCTCGAAGCCGGGACGGGTGCCCGATCCGGAGCGGGCGCCAGCGCCCTTCTGGCCACGACCGGAGGTCTTGCCCAGGCCGCTGCCCTCACCACGACCCCGACGGGTCCGCTTCTTGCGCGCCCCGGCGGGGGGCTTCAGGTTCGCGAGTTCGTTCGCCATGACGGGTTCTCCTGGAGGCGCTCAGGCCTCCAACTCCTGGACGTCCACCAGGTGGATGACGCGCTTGACCATCCCCCGCACGGCGGGCGTGTTGTCCAACACACGGGAGGCGTGGAGCTTCCGCAGCCCCAGACCCTTCACGGTTTCCTTCTGGACCCGAGTGCTCCCGATGGTGGAGCGCTTCAGGGTGACCTTGAGCTTCTTCATGGTGGATTCCTGCTGGCGCGGGGTCACTGGATGGCGACGCCGCGAGAGGCCCAGAACTTCTCGCCGACCGTGTAGTCCTCGAGGAGGTCTTCGACGTCGGCGCCGACGCGCAGGGCGTACTGCTGGGGGGACTCCATGCGCTTCATCGCGTCGACCGTGGCCCGCACCAGGTTGTGGGGGTTCGAGGAGCCGAGGCTCTTGGTCAGCACGTTGTGGATGCCGGCGACGTCCATGATCGCGCGGACGGCAGGGCCGGCGATGACGCCCGTACCCGGCGAGGCGGGCTTGAGCAGGATGCGGCCGGCGCTGAACTCGCCGATGACCTCGTGCGGGATGGTCCCGTCGATGATCGGGAGCTGCATCATCGTCGCCTTGGCCTTGACGGTGGCCTTGCGGATCGCCTCGGGGACCTCGTTGGCCTTCCCGAAGCCCACGCCCACGGTGCCCTCGGCATTGCCGACGACCACGATGGCAGAGAAGCTGAAGCGCCGGCCGCCCTTGACGACCTTGGCGACGCGGTTGATGTGGATGACCTTGTCGAGCAGACCGTCGTCCGGCTCCTGGTTCCGGTTGCGTCGTCCGCGCTGGTTGCGTGCCATGTCAGGTGTCTCCGTTCGACCGCTAGAACTTGAGTCCGCCCTTGCGGGCGGCGTCGGCGAGGGCCTGGATGCGGCCGTGGTAGAGGAAGCCGTTGCGATCGAAGACGACGGTGTCGACCTCGGCCGCCTTGGCCTTCTCGGCGATGAGGGTTCCCACCGCCGATGCAGCCTTCTTGTTGCCCCGGTGGCCCTCGAGCTCGGCGAGCTCCTTGGACTTCGTGGAGGCCGCGGCCAGGGTGACCCCGTTCTCGTCGTCGATGAGCTGGGCGTAGATGTGGTTGCTGCTGCGGAAGACGGACAGCCGCGGACGCTCCGGGGTGCCCCGGACCTTCTTGCGGATGGAGTTCTGCCGACGCTTCCGAGCCTTCGCAGTGGGATGGGTCTTGGCCATGGGTGGATTCCTCAGACCTTGCCGGCCTTGCCAGCCTTGAGGCGGATGTACTCACCGGCGTACCGCACGCCCTTGCCCTTGTAGCTGTCGGGCTTGCGGAAGCCACGGATGTCGGCGGCCACCTGGCCGACCTGTTCCTTGTCGATGCCGCTGACGGCGATGCCGCCCTTCTTGTCGACGGCGATGCCGATGCCCTCGGGGATGGCGTAGTGGATGGGGTGGCTGTAGCCCAGGTTCAGCACGAGCTCCTTGCCCTTGACCTCGGCCTTGTAGCCGACGCCATGGATCTCGAGCTTCTTGCCGAAGCCCGTGGTCACACCGAGCACCATGTTGTTGAGCAGCGCCCGCATCAGGCCGTGGGCGGCCTTGTGCGTGCGGTGCTCGGAGGACCGGGTGACGACGAGCGTGTCGTCCTGCTGGGCCACGCTGACGCCTGACACGACCGGCCGGGAGAGCTGACCCTTGGGGCCCTTGACCGTGATGGTGTCACCGAGGGTGATGGTGACGCCCTTGGGGACAGGGACCGGAAGTCGTCCGATGCGAGACATGTTTGACTCCTCTCGGCCTACCAGGCGTAGCAGATGACTTCACCGCCCACGCCCTGCCTCCGGGCCTGGCGGTCGGTCAGCACGCCGCGGGGGGTGGTGAGGATGGCGACACCGAGGCCGTTGCGAACGCGCGGCACGCCTTCCTTGCCGACGTAGGTGCGTCGGGACGGCTTGGAGATGCGCTCGAGACCCCGGAGGGTGCTCTTGCCATCACCGTCGTAGCGCAAGAAGACCTTGATGCTGCCCTGAGGCACCTCGGGAATGTCGATGTAGCCCTCGACGAAGCCCTCGTTCTTGAGGACCTTCACGATCTCGAGCTTGATCTTGCTGCGCGGAACAGTGGTGCTGTTGTGCCCGGCACGGCTGGCGTTCCGGATGCGCGTCAGCAGGTCCGCGATGGGGTCGGTCATGGACATCTTGGGTCTCCTGGCCTTACCAGCTGGCCTTGGTGACGCCGGGCAGCTTGCCCTGGAGCGCCATCTCGCGGAGGCAGATCCTGCAGAGATCGAACTCGCGGTAGAAGGCCCGGGGCCGTCCACAGCGCTTGCAACGATTCCGCTGGCGCACCTGGAACTTCGGGGTCCGCTTGGACTTCGCGATCATCGACTTCTTGGCCACGTTGGGCTCCTAGTTCCGTAAGGGCATGCCGAGGTGCTTCAGCAGTGCGCGCCCTTCTTCGTCGGTCTTGGCGGTCGTCACCAGGGTGACGTTCATCCCCATGATCTTCGCGACCTTGTCGTAGTCGATCTCGGGGAACAGGATCTGCTCGGTCAGGCCCATGCTGTAGTTCCCGCGACCGTCGAAGGCCTTGGGGCTCAGACCACGGAAGTCGCGAATCCGAGGGATGGCGACGCTGATGAGCCGATCGAGGAAGAACCACATCCGGTCGCCACGCAGGGTGACCTTGGCGCCGATCGGCATGCCTTCGCGAAGCTTGAAGTTCGCGATGGACCGGCGGGCGCGACGGATGACGGCCTTCTGGCCGGTGATGATGGCGAGGTCGCCAGCGGCGGCATCCAGGACCTTGGGGGTCTGGATGGCCTCCTTCAGCGAGGTGTTCACCACGATCTTCTCGAGGCGAGGCACCTGCATGACATTGCCCAACTCGAGCTCGTCCTTCAGGTCGAGGACGATCTCGGCGTTGTAGCGCTCCTTCAGGCGGGGCTGCATGGTTCCGTTCCTCCGAGACCGCTCAGTCGAGCCGAGCTTGGGTCTGCTTGTCGATGCGGACCTTCTTCTTCTTGTCGTCCTCATCGATGTACTGCCACCTGGCCTTGATCCGCCGACCTTCATCCGCATCCCAGAGGGCGACGTTGGAGATGTGGAGCGAGGCTTCCTTCTCCACGATCCGGCCGGCGTTCTCGCCCTGGGCCTTGACGTGGCGCTTGACCACGTTGACACCCTCGACGACGACGCGCTGCTTGGCGGGCAGGATCTGAAGCACCTTGCCGGTGCGACCCTTGTTCTTGCCCGCGATCACGACGACGGTGTCGTCGCGCTTGATCTTGAACTTGGCGACAGCCATCACAGCACCTCGGGGGCCAGCGAGACGATCTTCATGTAGTTCTTGGCCCGCAGCTCGCGTGCGACGGGGCCGAAGATGCGCGTCCCGATGGGCTCCCCCTGGCCATCGATCAGGACGGCCGAATTGATGTCGAAGCGGATGTAGGTTCCATCCTTCCGACGCAGCTCCTTGGCGGTCCGCACGATGACGGCGCGGGCCACCTCTCCCTTCTTGACCTTGCCGTTGGGCATGGCCTCGCGGATCGAGACGACCACGATGTCGCCCACGGAAGCGTAGCGACGCTTCGAGCCGCCGAGCACCTTGATGACGTTCAGCTTCTTGGCGCCGCTGTTGTCCGCGACGTCCAGGATGGACTGCATCTGGATCATGGTGGGTCCCTCAGTTGCGCTCGAGGATGGTCCACCGCTTGGTCCGGCTCAGGGGCCGAGACTCCTGAATCGACACCACGTCCCCGAGCTGGCAGGTGTTGCCTTCGTCGTGGGCCTTGAAGGTGTTGGTGCGGTTGACGTACTTCTTGTAGCGCGGGTGCTTGACACGACGGGTCACCTCGACGGTGACGGTCTTGTCCATCTTGTTGGAGACCACCTTGCCGGTGAGCACGCGCCGAGATGTGGACTTCTGTTCAGAGGACATGGTCCTGCTCGCAGATGATGGGGAGGGCTCGCGGGTTGTACCGCAGGGTGGCTTCGAGTCCGTCCGGGTCTCCTGCAAGCAGGACTCCGGCCAGGGGCTCCGTGCCGACACACCCGGTCAGCCAGCTCCGGGGTGTCGCGGGCCGGAGAGACTCCGACCCGAAGGCTCGCGTATTTAGTCGCTGCCCGAGATCTTGTCAACGATGCCCTTCAGGAAGCCGCGGCCACCGCCTTCGTCGCCAGCCCTGTCGGCGCCATCGGCGGCGAAGGTGGCCTTGTAGCGGTCGCGCAGGGTGTTCTTGGAGAGGCCCTGGTCGACCTCCCGCTCGCGGGCGGAGGTGTGCAGGCGGGCGATGTCCCGGCGCAGCTTCTTGAGGACGGAGGTGTCCTCGAGCTGGTTGGTCGCCAGGCGGATGCGAGCGGCGATGAGATCGCGCTCAAGCTGCAGCTCGGTGTGCACGAGCTGCTCGTCGGAGAACTCCTTGACCTCGGTGTAGTGCATCAGACCAGCTCCTCCCGCTTCAGGAAGCGAGTAGAAATGGGCAGCTTGTGGCCCGCCAGGCGGAAGGCCTCCTTGGCGACATCCTCGGGCACGCCCTCCAGCTCGTAGAGCACGCGACCGGGCTTCACGACGGCCACCCAGAACTCGGGGTTGCCCTTCCCCTTGCCCATGCGGGTCTCGGCGGGCTTCTTGGAGACGGGCTTGTCGGGGAAGACGCGGATCCAGACCTTTCCACCACGCTTGACGTGACGGGTCAGGGCGACACGAGCCGCCTCGATCTGGCGAGAGGTGATGCGGCCACAGGTCGTGGCCTGGAGGCCGTAGGTGCCGAAGGAGACGTCACTGCCCCGGTAGGACAGGCCCGTCATCCGGCCCTTGTGGCTCTTGCGATAGCGAATGCGCTTTGGGGAAAGCATCTCAGAACTCCTGCGGCCGCGGGGGCCTAGGCGACGGGGGTGTCGTCGCCGGCCACGATCTCGCCCTTGAAGATCCAGACCTTGACGCCGATGACGCCGTAGCTCGCCTTGGCCTCGGCGAAGCCGTAGTCGATGTCGGCACGGATGGTGTGCAGGGGCACGCGACCCTCGCGGTAGAACTCGGACCGGGACATCTCGGAGCCACCGAGGCGGCCCGCGCACATCACCTTCACGCCCTTGGCACCCGAGCGCATGGCCTGGGTGAGGGCCTTCTTCATGGCCCGGCGGAAGGACACGCGCTTGACGAGCTGGGCGGCGATGTTCTCGGCGACGAGCTGGGCATCGGTCTCGACCTTGCGGACCTCGATGACCTTGGGGAAGACCTCGGTGGAGCCGGTGAGCTTCGCGAGGTGGATGCGCAGGTCCTCGAGGCCGGCGGCCCGCTTGCCCAGGATCACGCCGGGCTTGGCGGCGTGGATGTGGACCTTGGCCTTGTTGGCGGCCCGCTCGATCTGGATCGAGCTGACACCCGCGTGGTAGTACTTCTTCTTGATGTAGGTGCGGATCGTCAGATCCTCGTGGACGAACCGGCGGTACTCCTTGGCGGAGAACCACTGGGACTCCCACGGGCGCACGATGCCGACCCGGAACCCGACGGGGTTGACCTTCTGTCCCATTGCTTCCTTCCTAGTCGCCCAAGGTCCCGAGGACGACGGTGATGTGGCTGGTGGGCTTGCGCACCGGGGTGGCGCGTCCCATGGCCCGGGGGCGGAAGCGGCGGAGGTAGGGTCCGCGTCCCACCTGGATGGACTTCACGAAGAGCGAGTCGACGTCGAGATCCTCGCCGGCGTTCTTGGCCCGCTGCTCGGCGTTCGCCACCGCCGACTCGACGAGCTTCTTGATCATCGGTGCCGACTTCTTCTGGGTGAAGGTCAGCATCTCGAGCGCCTGATCGACATCCCGGCCGCGGACGAGGTCCGCGACGAGCTTCGCCTTGCGCGGGGAGACCCGGGCATTGCGGAGGCGAGCAGTGGCTTCCATGACTCTCTCCGATCAGTGGCGCCGGGACTTTCGGTCCGAGGCGTGCCCGTAGTAGGTGCGCGTGGGAGAGAACTCGCCGAACTTGTGTCCGATCATGTTCTCGGTGATGTAGACCGGGATGAACTTCTTGCCGTTGTGCACGGCGAAGGTCAGTCCGATGAACTGGGGCATGACCGTCGAGCGACGGCTCCAGGTCTTGATGACCTTGCTTCCCGTGCCTGCACGAGCCGCATCGGCCTTCTGGAGGAGCTTGGCCTCGACATAGGGGCCCTTCTTGACAGAGCGTGCCATCTCTACTTCCCGGTCTTCCGACGCTTCACGATGAACTTGGAGGAGGGCTTCTTGCGGCCCCTGGTCTTGTAGCCCTTGGTGGGCTTGCCCCAGGGGGTCACGGGGTGACGGCCACCGCCCGTGCGCCCCTCGCCACCGCCGTGGGGGTGGTCGACCGGGTTCATGGCGGAGCCACGGACCTTGGGGCGACGTCCGAGCCAGCGGCTGCGACCCGCCTTGCCGATGGACTGGTTGGAGTGGTCGGTGTTGCCGACCTGGCCGACGGTGGCGCGGCAGTTGCGGTGGACCTGGCGCAGCTCGCCGCTGGGCAGGCGCAACAGGACGTAGTCGCCCTCCTTGGCCATCACCTGGGCGTAGGTCCCGGCCGAGCGGCACATCTGGCCCCCGCGACCGAGCTGGAGCTCGACGTTGTGGACCCAGGTCCCGAGCGGCAGCACGGCGAGGCGCATGCTGTTGCCGGGCTGGATGTCGGCCTTGTCCGACGCGATGACCGTGTCACCGACCTTCAGGTTGATCGGGTGGAGGATGTAGCGCTTCTCGCCGTCCACATAGTGGATGAGGGCGATGCGGGCCGTGCGGTTGGGGTCGTACTCGATGGTCGCGACCTTGCCCGGCACCTCGAGCTTGTCCCGCCGGAAGTCGATGATCCGGTAGCGACGCTTGTGGCCACCGCCGCGGTGTCGCACGGTCATGCGACCGCGGTTGTTCCGGCCTCCCTTCTTGCTCAGCGGAGCGAGCAGGGAACGCTCGGGGGTATCGGTGGTGACCTCGGCGAAGTCCGAGATCCGCATGAAGCGGCGGCCTTCGGAGGTGGGCTTGAAGCGCTTGATTCCCATCTTAGAGCCTGCGGAGTACTTGCGGACCGAGTCCGCGAAGCGAACCTGTCCGGCTGGTGGTTTCGGGCCGAGGGAGCGGGCTGTAGCCCGTGACCGAGGCGCCCGCAGGGCCGGCCCGGAGGGCCGCCGGGACTGCCAGGCGGTCAGGGGCGCGAGTGGGCGACGGGAGCAGGGACTTCACAGGCTCAGCCCTCGTAGAAGTTGAGGGAGTCGCCCTCGGCCAGGGTCACGAAGGCCTTCTTCCAGGCCGCCGTGCGCCCCCAGTGCCGCCCGAAGCGCTTGGGCTTGCCGGGCATGCGGGCTGTGCGGACGTTGGCGACCCGGACCCCGAAGACGTCCTCGACGGCCTGCTTGATCTGGATCTTGTTGGAGGAGTCGCCGACCTGGAACACGTAGGTGTTCTCCTCGGCGTTCAGGCGAGCCGTCTTCTCGGTGATGATCGGCTTCAGCAGGATGTCGTGGAGCTCGGCCATGGTTCAGCTCCCCAGCCGCGCGACGATGCCGTCGACCGCGGCCGAGGTCGCGGCGAAGTTCTTGTGGCGCAGGATGTCGTAGACGTTGAGGCCCTCGACGGGCAGCACGGTCACGCCCGGGATGTTGCGAGCCGAGAGCGTGACGTTGGTGTCGCCCTCGGGGAGCACCAGCAGCAGGTCGTCGAACCCGAAGGTGTCGAGGACCTTCACCATGCCCTTGGTCTTGACCTCGGGGAGCTGGAAGGCGTCGAAGACCGTGAAGGCGCCCTCTTCCACCCGCCGCGAGAGCGCGCTCTTCAGGGCCGCCTTGCGGACCTTCTTGTTGACCTTGTGGCCATGGTCCCGCGGCGTGGGACCGAAGGCCCGCCCACCGCCACGCCAGTGGACCGCGTTGCGGGTACCGGCCCGGGCGCGACCGGTGCCCTTCTGGCGGAACGGCTTGGCTCCACCACCAGCCACCTCGGCGCGGTTCTTGACCTTGTGGGTGCCCTGCCGGCGCTTGGCGAGCTGGTAGCGGACGACGGTCCAGAAGAGGTGCTCCTTGACCTCGACGCCGAAGACGGCGTCCTCCAGGTCGCAGGAACCGACCTCTTCCTTCGCGGTGTTGTAGACGGTCACGCTGGGCATGACGACCTCAGGAGAGCTTGATCTCGACGTGGACACCGGCGGAGAGGTCGAGCTTCATGAGCGCGTCGACGGTCTCCTGGGTGGGGGCCACGATGTCGAGGAGGCGGTGGTGGGTGCGGCGCTCGAACTGCTCACGCGACTTCTTGTCGACGTGGGGTCCGCGCAGCACCGTCCACTTGTTGATGGTGGTGGGCAGCGGGAACGGGCCGCGAATCGCAACGCCCGTGCGCTTCGCGGTCTCCACGATCTCTGCGGCCGAGCGGTCAAGCAGCTTGTGGTCGTAGGCCTTCAAGCGGATGCGGATCTTGTTGGTGGAAGCCATCTGGTCTCCTTGGGCGCCGCAGGGGGGGCCTGGGGAACGCCGCCGTTTAGCGCGGCGGTGCCGATCCCGCCAACCCTGCGGGCGGTCTAGTCGATGATCTCGGCGACAACGCCCGCACCGACGGTCCGACCACCCTCCCG
>CAZCVP010000008.1:0-70135 GCA_964501915.1 uncultured Enterobacterales bacterium | reverse complement strand
GCATTATCGAGACATTATCTCCAAAATAGCGCGTTGTGTAGCGATTTTGCGTCTTTACATGAAGACACTTAATGTGTCAATATCGAGACGTAATTTGGCTTATCAACGATAATGCATCAAATTTGCTACTTTATGTAGGTCGGAGTAATGGAAATGGATGATGAGAAGGGTCACAATGACGAGACGGACTGGAAGGGCCTACGAGAGATCGACCGTGCCATCTCCGAAAATCGCCTCACGTCCTACTCTTGGAAGAAGGCTTGGGCCGACCCGTGGGGGCGGGCGGTTGTGGTCGGCCCGCTTGGCCTGGGGCCGGGGGTGGGGGGGGGCCCCGGGGTCAGGGACGGCAGGGACCACGACCACGCCGACTCCGGACGTCGCCAGGTCCCGGGCCTCCACGGACCGGAGGTTCCGGACGTTGGGCCCCAGGGCGTCCCTGTGCTCCGGTCGGACCTCCGACGCCAGCGCCAGGACCTGGAAGACCGGCAGGTGGAGGAGCGACGCCGTGGTGGCTCGCGCGTCCGGTCGGTAGGGAATCGGTCGACCGTGCACCGTCTGGAGCACCAGGTAGCGGCTGGTGGCCATCGTGTTGCCCACCGCGCCTGGCAGGTCCAGGACCAGGGGCCCCCCCTCGGGAGGAGCGGTCCGGGCCAGCGCCTCCTGGACCGTTGTCTCCAGGACCGGCGTGCGGGCCAGGGGCCAGGCCGGTCTCGCGAAGACCAGCAGGTCCAGCGGCAGCAGCACGGCCGTCGCCCACCGCCCCCGAGGACCGAGCTGTCGCCAGCCCACCGCCGCCAGCGCGGCGACGATGGCCAGGCCCGGTACGGCGAGCCGCAGGGTGTGGGTGATGGCCTGGACGGGGACCAGCTTCGACAGGTACGCGAACGGCAGGCTCACCGCGCGGTCGCCGAGCCGGACGACCTCGCCTCCCCAGAACAGCTCCGGACCGAGCGCCAGGACCAGGGTCGCGGCGCCGGCGACGGCCAGCAGCGTGTGGCGGCCGGAGCCTAGATGACCACGGCGGAAGTAGTGTACTGGTGCGCGAGGCAACTTCCGTCCCTGTTGGTCTGGGGTCGCCGCCGGCATGGCAGAGTCATTCCAAGCGCGACCCCGGGCCGACAGGGGCGGAAGGGGTCCGCGCAACCGTGCACTACTTGTGCCGGGGGCATACAGTGCCAGGGCGGCGAGCACCAGCGCGACCCAGCCCAGGTACCCGGAGTGGACGAACGCCTCTCCCAGGGCGGCATAGTCGACCGACTGGAAGCCGCCGGGTGCGACGAAGGTGCGGGGGTCGACGGCGTTGTGACGCAGGATGAGCTCGACCACGCCAGGATCGGCACGGTGGACCAGCGCATCGGGTGCCGAGACGGAAGCCCGGACGAGCAGGGCCGTGGGAGCGGCGATGGCCAGGGCAGTGGCGGCACCGGCGAGCAGGTCCAGCCACTCCCGCGTGCTCCGGCGCCTCAGCAGCCAGCCGACGCCGAGCACGGCCAGGACCACGACGGCGGCGAGGGCGTAGTAGGGGGAGCCGAGGAAGGTCAGCCCCAGCAGGGCTCCTGTCCGGAGCCAGGTCCGCCTCCCGCCGAGACGCAGGGCCCGGTAGCCGGTGGCCAGGGCGAACAGGCAGGGAGCCATCAGGGCGGCTTCGGAGATGCCGTTGTGGAGCTCGCCGTTCAGCATCGGGCCGAGCACGACCACGGCGGACGCGACGTAGATGTGGGCTCCCCGGCCGGCGACCTCTCGGGCGAGGCTGGCGGCCGCCCAGGACGTGAGCGTCACGCTGCCGAGGATCACGGCGTTCCAGGCCCCTGCGACACCCAGGATCGGGACGAGCAGCGCCCCGGCCGCGGCGCCGAGCGGGTCGATGAACCAGAGCACGCCTCCGTCGGGGGCGTAGAGCTCGCTGCACCGCCAGGGCAGCTCGCCCTGGGAGAGCTTGTGCCAGAACCACCAGGGTCCCCAGGCGTGGTTCCAGACGTCTCCGTCCGGGTGGCCGATCATCCGAGTCAGCGGGTCGAGCACGGTGGGCCAGGTCGCGAGGATGGCCAGGACGGGGTGGATCCAGCGACCGTGGCGGTTCGGGGGCTCGGACTGACGGCTCATGGCCTTCCGAAGAGCTGGACCCAGTAGTGGCCCCAGGTCGATGACGCATCGTAGGCATAGCCGAAGCCGCCGTCGACCACCTCCGGGTCGAGCAGGTTCTCACAGTGTCCCGTGGTGCTGTCCAGCCAGCCGTCGACGGTGTCCTCTGCCTCGGCCTGGCCGGCGGCGATGTTCTCCGACCACCGGCTCCAGGTGTAGCCGGCCGCCTCGATGCGGTCACCGGGCGAGCTCCCGTCGAGGCTCTCGTGGTCGAAGAAGTCGTTGGTGGCCATGTTCAGCGCGTGACCCCGGGCGGCACAGGTCAGGGCCGGGTCCAGGGCGACCGCCTCCGTCGCGACGAAGGGTCCGCTGGCACAGTCGGCACCGGCTGCTCGGGCACCGTTGGTCGCCTGCCAGAGCGCCTCCTCCAGCTCCTGCCACTCCGCCTGCCAGCCCGCCGCCGCCGGGTCCTCGCAGTCGAGCTCCAGGTCATCGACGCAGCCTGAGAGGACGAGGCAGGCCAGCAGCACGTGGGGCTTCCTCCCGGATCGGTGGCTCCCGTGCCGACCTCTCAGTGAGATGCCGGGCGGCTGCCCAGGGTCACAGCCCCCGCAAGACATCGAACATCCGCAGGGGCTCTGCGGCCGTCGCGGCCAGCACGCCCCCCATGAAGGCGCCGATGACGCCCACGGAGGTGACCTCGCTGCCGGCCAGGTACAGCCCCCGGATAGGCGTGCGCGGCCGGAGGGTCTGGTTGCGGAAGCGCTCCGGGGTGGGCTCGATGCCGTAGATGGACCCCCGCACGGGGCGACAGAAGGTCTCGGTGCTCAGGGGAGTCGAGAGCTCGACGTGGTCCACCATCGGCGCCAGGTCCGGCATCTTCTCCAGGAACTGCGCGAGGAGCTGTCGTTGCAGGGCGGCCTTGAAGGCCTCGTAGTCCGCGCCGCGCCTGCGCCAGCCGGTGTCCTGCCAGGGCTCGAAGGCCCCCCAGGGCACGAAGGTCACCACCTCCCCGGTGTGGCGCTGTTCGGGCCCGGCAACGTGCTCGGGGTCCTTCAGGGAGGGGAAGCTGCAGTACAGCACCGACGCCGGACCGACGGGAGCGTCGGCCGAGACCTCCCAGACCTCGTCCTCCGGATCCCAGGTGTCGTAGAACCACTTGTTGGCCGAGCCGGCACCGGCCTGGGTGATGTCCCCCTTGAAGCCCAGGTAGAGACACACGTGAGCGGCAGCCGGACGTAGCTCGGCCATCGACGCAGCCCAGTCGGAAGTGGACGGGCTCTCCGGCAGCAGGCGCCTGGCGGTGGCCATCGCGCCAGCGGCGCTGATGATCCGAGCCGCGTGGATCTGTTCGCCGTCGACCATGCGCACGCCGACCGCCCGCCCTCGCTCGACCAGGATCTCGTCGACGTCGGCGACGATGCGCGTCCAGCCACCGGCCTCGGCGACGGTGCGCAGGAGCTCCACCGCGATGCGCCCCGAGCCCCCGACCGGGTAGTAGCCACCGTGGAGGAAGTGCTTCACCACCAGGGCCTGGATGGCGAAGCTCGAGCGGCTCGGCGGGGAGCCGTAGTAGCCCCACTGGGCGGCCATCAGGGCGCGGAGCTTGGGGTCCTCGGTCAGGCTCCCCACCACCTCGGCGGTGCGCTGGTCGAGGAACTTCTGGGCCTTGCGGGCCAGGAGCGGCGCCCCGATCCAGCCGAGGCCCCTGGGCAGGGCACGGGCCAGGTAGTAGCCCTTCATGCTCGCCGCGACTTCGCGGGCCCGTGCGATGTAGGCGTCGATCGCCCCGGCTTCGTCGGGAAAGGCCGCGAGCAGGTTGTCGCGGAATTTCTCCGGTGTGTCGGGAAAATCGATCCGAAAGCCGTCCGGGTAGTGGAACTCGTCGTAGACCTCGCCGAGGCTGGCCCACTCCAGCCGACCGTCGGTCAGCCAGCTCAGCAGGCGTCCCGGCATGCTGTGCCGGGTGACCTCGCCGACCGCGTGCACCCCGACGTCCCAGGTGTAGCCCTTGCGGGCGAAGGTGTGGGTGAAGCCTCCAGGCACATAGTGCTGCTCCAACACCAGGACCTTGTCGCCGAGGCGGGAGAGCAGTGCGGCCGCCGTCATGCCGCCCATGCCAGAGCCGATCACGATCGTGTCGAAGGTCCGGTCGTCGGGAACCCGCTTGCTCCAGTAGCGTTCCTTCCTGCCAGGCCTGATCACCGCCATGCCCGGGTCCTATCCCAGCCCTGGCCTTGACGAAGGCCTTTCAAGGGGGTGGCGGCGCCTCCGCTACTGTCGGCCGCGCACCGAAGAACCAGCCATGTGCGCTGCTCCGCTCCCCAGCGCTCCGGCCCTGCCGAGCATCCCGCTGCTCGAGGCGGCCTGTGATCTGCTCGCGCTCCGAGGGCCGGGCCGGGTCACCCCGGAGGAGATCGCCGAGGAAGCGGGCATGCGGTCGGCCACCGTCCAGCGCATCTGGCCCTCGGAGGAGGATCCGGTGCTGGCCTGCATGGACTACCTCGGGGAGCTGATCGCGTCGGCCCTCGGCCCTGAGCGGGAAGGCGAGCGACTCGGGGACCTGCTGGTCCGGGCGCTGGGAGCGACCGAGGGCAACCACCGCTACTGGCGGATCCTCACCTGGAGCCTGCTCGAGGGGCGCCACCCGATGGACCTGCGCACGGAGTTTCCCGTGATGGCGAGGCTCGTGCGGGCTGCGGAGCGCAGTTCCGCCCACTCGGCGAGCCCGGAGGCGATCGTGGGCGGCATCGCAGGGGCGGGTCTGGGCCTGTTGCTCTACGGCCCCTACCTCCAGGTCGCGCTCGGGCAGGGGGAGGCCCGATGGCTGCGCACACGGTCCGAGCTGGTCACCTTGATGCGGCGGCTGATGTTGCGAGCGGAGCGTCGCACGACCGTGCACTGAGCGCGATCTGAGACATCAATTCGCGAACGGCACGTAGTTGATCGGCTGGTTCTCGCCCTCGCTGAGGGTGTAGAGGCCCGCGCTGTCGGCGGCGAAGGCGATGGTCTCGCCCTGGCGTTCGGCGACCAGCTTCACGGGACAGGGCTCGGTGGAGAAGGCATCGGCGAGGTCGAACGCCTGGTCGCGGCGGAACACGTAGGCGGTGGAGCCATAGGTCCGGATCACGATGAGGTCGCCGAGGGGCGAGATGTCCGCCCCCGTGGTGGCGCCCCCCGTGAGTGGCGAGGCCGAGAAGTCGAGGGTGGCCAGCAGCTCCAGCTCGGTGGTGGTGTCGGGCAGGTGGGGTGCGGGCTTGCGGTAGATGCGGGCCTCTCCGCCGTAGTCCTTGGTGACGAGCAGGATGTCCTGCGTGACCGGGTCGAACAGCATCGCCTCGCTGTCGAGCATCTCGCCGTCGGGGTAGGTGAGATCGAGGGAGCGGGCGCTCAGCCCCAGCTCCACCAGGTCCTGGCCGGGCTCGGTCCTCGGCTCCTCCACGATGCGGAGGTGCACGTCGTCCCGGGCGTGGCTGTTGTCGCCGATGTCGCCGGCGATGAGCCAGGCGCCTCCCGTCTCCGGGTCGGTGCCCAGGGCCAGGTCCTCCCAGTCGCCGGAGGACACCCCCTCGACGTCGAGGATCGCCAGCAGCTCTCCGGCGTGGGAGAGGCCAAAGAGGCGGGGGCTGTCGCCGGAGTCGTTGTGGGTCCAGAGCACGCCGGCGTTGGCCCGGCTGTCGACCAGCCCGGAGGCCTCGTCGATCGCCGGGTCCGCCACGGTGCCGACGGCCTCTCCGAGCTCGGCCTCCGGGCAGGCGGCGGCGTCGACCTTCACCTTGATCGTCGCCACGGCGTCTTCTCCGGGGCCGCGGCTGACGGACACCGTGTGCACGCCGCTGGCGAACCAGGTGTGCTCGACCGATGCCCCGTCGGCCGTGGCTCCGTCGCCGAAGTCCCAGTGGGCCTCTTCGGGCTGGAAGCCCTCGGCCGTCAGGGTCGTCGTGAACGGGAGGGGGCCCTGCCGGTCGTCGGCGGAGACCTCGAGGGCGCAGGCGAGCAGCGACATGAGCGGCATCTGGCGCAGGATAGCCGGCTGGACCGCTCGGAGAGACGGCCGCGGCCCTGGAGGGACGCGGCCGTTCTGGTGGAAGGCCGGAGCGCCTACTCGATCTCGACCGGCATCGCGACGCCGCTGAAGGCCTGGATGCGGATCGGGAGTCCGTCCGGGCCGGCGACCCAGTCGCTGTCGGTCCGGAAGATGCCGAGGCCAGCGAACTCGGAGGTGCTCATGGCGCTGGTCGCGCTGCCGGGGATGCTGAACCGGCCGTCGTCGGCGAAGCGGCAGAGCATCGCCGGCTCGGTGCGGTCCGTCATCGCGAAGACCTTGAGGCCGTCGGGGTGGCTGCCCACGTTGACGTCGACCGTCATCGCGGCCCCCCGCGTCATCGTGCTGTCGCCGGAGACGTCGGCGGTCAGGTCCTGCGGGATGGTGAGCAGGTCGGGCTGGTCGATGGCGCCCATGCCGTCGTTGGTGTCGCCAGGGGCGCTGCCGGCCAAGGGGTCGCCGCCGTGGAGGTCCATCGGCTCGAAGGAGAGGTCATCCGCGGAGGGGATGCCGTCGGCGTTGTTGAAGGTGTCGGTGTCCCAGACGTAGATCGGGCGACCGTCCTGGAGCTCGCGCTGGAGCTGGAAGCTCTGGCGGCCGTTGTCGACGGAGAACCAGGACCCGACGCTCTTGGTGTCCTCGGGGATGCCGTCCACGCCGATGTCGGGGAAGGAGGTCGGCGCGTCGGCAGGCACCGCCATGTCGCAGGACTCCAGCGGGATCGACGCCCAGGGGTCGTCGCACTCCTCGACGTCACCGGGTGGGTCCCAGAACCAGGCCCGCAGGCTGTCGACGTCGGTCCAGGAGTCCTCGCCGCTCATGGCGACCAGGTTGTCGGCCATTACGATGCCGGCCTCTCGGCAGACGTCGATCTTCATGTCGGGCACCGGGTAGCAGGCCCCGTCCATGCCGCTGGCGTCGACCTCGCAGAAGTGGTCCCCGGAGGGGCAGTCGATCTTCAAGGTCGCACCGCGGTCGGTCCAGTTGCGGTCGGCGACGAAGGTGGTGCTGCTGAAGGCCACGGTGTCGCCGGCGAGGACCGGACACTCGTACATGCCGTCCGCGTCGGTGTAGGTGATCGCGGTGGAGCTCGCCCCGCCGCAGACGACCTCGGCTCCGCGCACCGGGAAGTTCATCACGTCGACGACCTTGCCTTCGGCGCAGGTCGGGGTCATCGGCTTGTCGGAGTTCCACCAGGAGAAGTGGGTGGCCACGAAGGAGAACATCAGCTCCTCGGTCTCCTCGTCGATGACGACCGTGCCCGTGCCCTCGTCCATCCAGATGACGGACTCCGGATCGAAGGACCAGACCTTCTCCTCGTCCCCCTCTTCCAGCAGGTAGACGGTCGCCAGGCCCTCCTGGTCGATGGGCATCTCGACCGCCGCGCCGGCGCCCTGCTTGAGCTGGAGCGTGTCCCCCTGGTCGGCGATGAGGGTGACGTCGACCATGCCGTAGGACACGAGCTGCAGGTCCTCGAAGAGGTCCTTGGTCACCCCGTCGCCGAGCAGGCGTGCGCGGAGGTCTCCCGGCGCCGCCAGCAGCTCGTCGGTCCTCGGGTTGATGTGCGTGACTTCGACGGTGACGTCGCCGTCGTAGGGTTCGCCGGTGACCGCGTCGATCACCGCGTCGGGCGGGAACTCGATGGTGACGTCGTCGACCCGCACCTTGCCTCCCACCAGGGCATCGAAGACCGCCGTGCCGTCGACCCGGGCCATCACCGCGTTGGCGGAGACGGTCTCCCAGGAGATGAGGTCCGCCCGTCCGTAGGTCTTGGCGTAGCCATCCCGGGCGAAGGTGATCGCGATGGCGTGGGCCGGTTCCACCATGTCCACGCGGTAGGTCCCGGAGTCATCGGTCAGCACCATCATGTCCTGGAGGGTGACGCTCACGCCCTCCAGCGGGGTGCCGTCGACGGCGGTGACGACACCGGCGACTTCGCCCCACGCTTCGTCGTCGTTGTTCGTGGGGGTCGAGCCGTCCGTCTGGCAGGCGACGGCCAGGGTGAGGGCGGGAACGAGGCCGAGGAGGAGGGCGGTGCGCATGTCGATTCTCCGAGACGTCTTGTCTGCGGCAGGTGGTGGCAGACAATTTCTTTGCAAGAATCAGGCCTTTTTGGCGGGGTCCTGGACCCCCGTCCGCCGGTGGACTGCGACCTCGTTGTCGCACGACATCCTGCATTCTCTGCCGATCCGGGGTTCGGCTGCCCCAGGTTCGACCGGCCCCTGTGGGACCTCAGGGAGCGTCCAGCAGATCCAGGACCTCGGGGTGGGTCGAGGTCGCGATGCGCGTGCGCGCGGCCTCGGGGTCCGGACCCTGCTCCAGGGCCAGGGTCGCCAGCTCGACAGCCAGCTCGGGCGCCAACAGGTCGAGGTTCCCCAGCACCAACAGACCGAAGCCCAGGGTGGCGGGGTCCGTGACCCACTGTGCCAGCAGCTCGGCGACCTCGTCGGCGTGCCCGGTCAGCAGGCAGGTCGCCGCGCGGGTCCCGACCCAGGGGGGGCTGGTCGTGTGCTCGGTGAGCCAGACCAGGTCTTCGACGGGGGTGGTGCTGAGGGCCTCCACCTCCTCGCAGGGCGCGGCGCCGTCTCGAGCCGACAGCGCCCGGTACATGGCGGACTGGGACTCCGTGGGGGTCACGGTCGGCGCGGGCTCCTGCTCGACGGGCTCCGCCACCGGCTCGGGCTCTCCGCCCCGGGGCCCGCAGCTCACCAGCAGCCCCAGAGCCAGGAGCCAGGAGATCACCGGGTCGCCAGGTCCTGGATCTCCGGGACGCCGCAGCGGGCGAAGCGGGGGTGGACCGTCTCCTCCTCGGGGCCCGCCAGGGCCACGACCGCCAGGGAGGTGGCGATCGGCAGCGGGATCTCGTCGATGCGCTGGGACACGAGGATCGCCAGGCCGCGGTGGCCCTCGGTCGAGAGCCAGCCCTCGAAGCTCGGCTGGGCGGCGGCAGGGTGCTCGACGAGCAGGCACTGGGCCGCCCGCAGTCCGACCCAGGGAGGCTGGGTGGCGTGGTCGACCAGCCAGACGAGATCCTCGACGAGGCTCTCGCTCAGGTCCGTCAGCGCGGAGCAGTCGGGGGGGGCGTGGCGGACCCGGAGCGCGGCGTAGAGCGCGTCCTGGCTCGGTGTGGGCGCCGGCTCGGCGTGGGCGAGGGCGAAGAGAGCGAGCGTGGTGAGCATCACGGTCTCCTAGAGGGTGCCGGTGTAGCGGTGTCCGACGCCGACCTGGCCGTCGGAGAGCTGGTCCTGTGGGGGACAGCTCGTGTAGTCGCAGACCGGGTAGGGGAACATCAGGTTGTCTCCGAGCTCGCTCTCGCACTCTGCGAGTCGGTCGCAGTCGGGGGTGTCGGAGAGCGCGTCCCAGTACTCCCAGCCGTCCTCGACGGGGTGGAAGAGGCCGGAGTAGTGGCCCACCTCGTGGGCGAGGGTCTCGCCGTAGAGCCGGATGTCCTCGTCGCTGAACACGCCATCGCCGCCGGCGTTGGCCAGCCAGGAGACGACCACGGCGGACCGCGGTGCGGCGATCAGGGTGCCCGGGATGCCGCCCGAGACGCCGTAGTAGTCCTGGGAGCCTTCGATCTCCTCGCCGATCAACACCGTCAGGTCGCTGTCCCAGAACTCGGCGCTCTCCGACGTGATGTCGTCGGTGGAGCCATCGGGGAAGGGGAGGTCCGGGTGGAGGTCGGACGTGGCGTAGTCGACCTGGAGGTCGAGCCCGTAGGCGCCCCAGACCTCCTTCCAGCGCTCCACCGCCTGCTCGGTGCCGTAGACGGCCTCGTCGTCGGAGTTCACGCCGTCGGCGTAGACGATGCGGGCCCGGACCACGCCGCCCGTGAAGTCGGCGTCGTCCTTGAGCTGGAGCGTCAGGTCGAGATCCGTGTTGGGCGTGTAGTACAGGTCGGCGTCGTAGGTGCCGATCTGGGCCAGCCAGGTCCCGGCCTCCAGGGGGCCGTCCTCCTCCCGGACGGGCCAGTTCAGCTCCGCGTCCGGGGCTTCGGACCAGAAGGCATAGGTCAGGGACTGGTCGGCGTAGTACCAGTCCTCCCACCAGAGCACGAGGTCGCCGCTGGGGTCCTGGAGGCCTTCGAAGGCGGTGTAGGTGTCGCTCCATGCCGTCAGCAGCATGCTGGTGGCGCCTTCTGGGACCTCGATCGCGAAGACGACGATGCCGTCTCCGTCGGAGGTGGCGGACACGGTCGCCGTCGACAGCATGCTCGTCTCGGTGAGCTCGCCGTCTCCCTCCAGCGTGTCCTCGCAGCCCGCGAGGACCATCAGCGTCGCGGTCAGAACCATGGGGTCTCCCGGGTCAGAGCCGACCGAGGCCGGCGCTGGGAGCGTACATCGCCGGCCCGGGGGGGTGACCCGGAACCGCCCGGCAGACCCCCCGCGAGCGGGTTGACAGGTCTATTCCAGCAATCTATTGAGTTGCATGGACGAACGAGCCTTCAAGGACAGCGCCTACGCCCACTTCGCGGCGGTCACCAAGGGCCTGAGCAGCCCCCGCCGGCTCGAGCTCCTCGACGTGCTGGCCCAGCGTCCTCGCTCCGTCGACGACCTCTCCCACCAGGTCGGGCTGACCGTCGCCAACACCTCCCAGCACCTCCAGGTGCTGCGCCGCGCCACGCTCGTGGAGTCCGAGCGGCAGGGCACCTCGATCATCTACCGACTCGCCCCGGGGGTCCCCCGGGTCCTGGTGGCCCTGCGGGAGCTGGCAGAGGAGCGGAGTCGACCCCTGGCGAAGACCCGCGACGAGTTCTTCGGAGAGCGCCAGGCCGGCCGGGCCCTGGGGCGGGGCGACGTGCTTCGGCGGGTCCGTCGGGGCCGGGCCGTGTTGATCGACCTCCGTCCCCCGGAGGAGTACCTCGCGGGACACCTGCCGGGCGCCCGCTCGGTGCCCCTGGACCAGCTCCCCGACCGGCTCGACGAGCTGCCCCGGGAGCTGGAGGTGATCACCACCGGCCGGGGGCCGTTCTCGGGGGAGTGCGCCCAGGCCCTGGCCGTGCTGCGGCAGGCTGGCTACCACGCCACCCGCCACGACGGGGGGCCCGCGGAGTGGATCGCCGCGGGGGGCCACCTGGTCACGGGAGCGGTTCCCTGAGTCGAGTCAGGGTGGGGCGCCCTGGAGGACCCAGGCCCGCACCATGGCCTGGAGGTCCTCGGACAGCGGATCGAGGTTCGCCGGCATCTGGCGTCCCATGCCGCCCACGTCGGTGTGGGTCCCGGCCAGCTTGTGGAGCAGGTAGGACCCGTCCGGGTTGCCGGGCTCGACCAGGTCGAAGAGAGGAAACTGGTCGGAGGCGTGGTCGACCAGGTTGTCGAACGCCTCCACCGGGTCCAGCACGACCACCCGACCCTGTGCCCGGTCGTGGCAGCCGGCCTCCAGGCAGGTCTCGGACCAGATCGGCTGGATGTGCTCGACGTGGCTCAGGGGACCGAAGGAGTCGACCGCGGTCCCGGTGTCGGTGTCGTCCGAGCTCGGAGCGAGACAGGCGAGCCAGATCCAGCCGATCATGGCGTGAGCCCGTCCGCGATGACGGCCATGCCGGTGTTGGCCTTGGCGCCCATCACGCCGAGGAGCAGATCCGGCTCCCCGTCGCCCGTGACGTCGCCCACCGCTGCGGCCGCGGAGCCGGCGAAGGCCATCTCCTGGGTCCCGATCACGTGGGGGTCGTCGGCGTCGAGAGCGCGGGTGCCCTCGAAGGGACCGCGGACGGCGTAGAGTGCCCCTCCCCAGACCGCCCGGTGGCTCGCCGTCGGTGCGCCGATGAGCAGCTCCAGGGCCCCGTCCCCCTTCAGGTCGCGACCGGACTCCAGGACCTCGCCCGCCTTGTCGCCCGGCGCTCCGCCGAGCAGGGTTGCGAGGGGCTCGGGCTCCGCCTCCTCCAGCAGCGAGGCCCCCGAGAAGATGAAGACGGCTCCGGCGTCGGGGGGCGGGGGGGCCGGCGGGGGGGCGCCCGGGGGGCCCCCCGCCGAGCTGGGTTGCGCGGGGCGCGGGCCCCGCCCCCCCCAGCCGCGCGGCCCCCGACAAGATCACCACGGCTCCGGCGTCGTCGCCGTTGGCGCCGGACTTGAAGGCCGAGGTGGCCACGTCCGGTGTGCCGTCGCCGTCGGCGTCCCCGACACCGGCGATGGCCCAGCCGAACCACTCCCCGGCACCGGTGCCCCGGACGATGGCCTCGGCGTCGGAGAGGCTCTGCTCCGCCTCGTGGGGGCCGACGACCAGGTAGATGGCGCCCACCTGGTCTTCGGAGTCGGGCGCCCGGGCCTCCGAGGCGCCGACCACGATGTCGGGCATGCCGTCGCCGTCGACGTCGCCGGGGACCTCCACGGAGACCCCGGCGCGATCGTCCCAGTGCTCGCCCACGTAGCGGGTGGAGACGGCGTCCACGAACTGGTTCGCCTGGGCGAGGTCGCCGTGGATCACGTAGGCCCCCCCTTCGCCCCGGAGCTCGCCACCGTCCCAGCGGTCGTCGAGCAGCTCGTGGGCGCCGACGACGAAGCCCGGCGGGTCGGCGGGCCAGGCCTCGATGTCCATGCCCAGGTGGCCGCCGGCCCGCGTGCCCCACACCTGGGTGAGCGGCGCACCGGCCAGCACCGGCGTCCCCCAGAGCACGACGACCGTGCCGGCGTTGGGCCCCCCCTCGTCGTCGTGGACGGAGCCGACGCCCAGCTCGGACAGGCCGTCGCCGTCCAGGTCACCGAGGTCCTCCACGTCCCGCCCCAGGTAGTCGTCGCTCGAGGGCCCCTTGAGGCAGCGCTCGGACTCCGTGAGGGTGGTGTTCTCGGTGATCGGGCCCAGGAAGATGCAGGCCCTCCCGTCGAGGTCTTGCTTGACGTTGCTGAGGTAGGCGCCGACGGCGAAGTCGGCGATGCCGTCGCCGTCGAGATCGCCACCGCCACCGACGGAGGAGCCGGCGAGCTCGCCGTCGCTGTCTCCCCGGACCTGGATGAAGGAGTCGGCGCGGATCGCGTGTCCCTGGTAGCGGGCCCCGGTGTCGACCGCGGAGGTCGTGTCGCAGCCGAGCAGCGGCAGCAGCAGGAGAGGAGCGCTGAACATCGCGGCAACCTATCCGACGTCGGGCACCCGCCGCGCGGGGTTCTCGACGTGGAGCAGCAGGCCGACGAGGGCGTTGTCGTTGTCGCGCAGGGCGGCGCGCACGCTGGCGTTGAGCGCGAACCGTGACCAGTAGACGTGCCAGGGGGCCAGGTCCGGGAGGCGACCGCTCGCACAGCGGGCCCGGGCCAGCTCGGTGCCCAGCAGCCAGGCGCCGAGGGCGGCGGTGACGTGGCCGTGAGACTGGAAGGCCTTGCCGCGCAGACTCTGGCCGAGCAACAGGGCCAGGTAGCGGCGGCTGGCGTCGTCGAGGGCCTCCGGGCTCCCGAGGCGTGGCAGCGCGGCGGTCAGGCCATCGCGGATGCGGCCCAGGAAGCGAGCGGGAAAGGCCGACGCGGGCTCGGGCACCGGTCTGGTGGCCACGTTGGCGTGCAGGCCTCGCGTGATGCCGGTGAGGACCTGCTGAAAGACCTCGGCGTCGGGCGGCGGTGGCGTGCGACGAAGCGCCTGGAAGAGAGCGTCGCGCAGGGTCGCGATGTTGTCGCGCGGGTCGGCCTCCGGCTCGATGAGGCCGACCAGGTGGTCCTCCAGGGCGAGCCAGTCCTGGACCGACACGCCGACCCCCGGCAGCACGCCCACGGCCTGGGGCGCGAAGGACAGGCGGGGAGCTGCGTCGGGGAGCGCGGCCAGGGACTGCTCGAGCGGGGTGCCGTGCTCGAAGGACTGCCACACTCCGCCGCAGTCCTCGCGCACGGCGACCGCCGAGCCCCCGGGCTGGTCGACGAGGGTGATCGGGAAGGTCCGGCAGAACGCTGGCTTGGCGGCGGCGCCGTGCAGCGCGTGGATCGCGCAGCGGCCATCCTGTCGCAAGAAGACGCAGGAGCCGTGCCGCTTCTCGAAGAAGGCCCCCCGAGGTGTCTGCAGCAGCCAGCCGTCCGCCGCCGGTGGCCAGCTCCCGGCGATGTCGAGGCCGCGCAGCCCCTCGACGATCTCCGGCTCGACGGGCCCGAGCTCGAAGAGACGGCAGCACAGGGAGCACATCTGACAGTCCCATCTCACCGCGGCTGCTTAGCGTCGCGGGGTCGGCGGTGCCGGCAGCAGCTCCACTTCAGCGGGCCCATGTCCAGGAGGCCTTGGCCTGGACCTGCCAGGCGAGCGCACCGTCTTCGCCCTGGCCCGGTGGGTCCACCCGACCGCCCAGGTAGAGCG
The DNA here is from genome assembly GCA_964501915.1 of uncultured Enterobacterales bacterium. Lineage (GTDB taxonomy): Bacteria > Myxococcota_A > UBA796 > UBA796 > CAJQPC01 > CAYFPX01. The sequence goes on along the minus strand of CAZCVP010000008.1, from coordinate 55,746 downwards.
CCCGGCCGGGTGAGCGCTCCCAGGCCACCAGGCCTTCGGCCGAGCGGCTCCCGTCGAAGGTGCTCAGGTCGACGATCCAGCGCGTGGACAGGGTCGGCGTGGCGAAGAGGTCCAGCCGGGCCCGCCCCACCCAGCCGGCGTAGGCGGTCTCGCCTCGGAGGTCGAAGCGCTCCCAGCTGCCGGACAGGCTCACCGAGGCCATGGGATGTGGCTGGACCGTCACGTCGGCCCAGACCCCGTGCCGGGTCCCGGTCGCGGGAGCGGTCTCGTCGTACCAGGGCGCCGTGCCCGTGCCGACACCGGCGCTGGCCTCCAGCCAGCTCGTCCAGGCTCCGCCGGCCTCGAGCACCAGGCGCCGCGAAGGCAGCCACTTGCCCTGGTAGACCTCGCCAGCCTCCTTGTAGCCGGCCCAGGCCCAGGCCCCGTTGCCGAAGCGCAGGGAGAGGTTGGGCATCCAGCCCACGTCGCGGAGATCCCCCTGGGTGGACCACCCGTACCAGGTGTTGACCGGGTAGAACGAGACGCGGGGCAGCCAGCTCCACCCGGGTCGCAGGGTCACGCCGGCCCAGGAGCCGCCCCCGATGCGGTCGGCGGTCGTCACGAAGCCGTTCTCGGCGCGGAAGCCGGGGCTCACGGCCCGCAGCGAGGTCCCGGCGCTGAAGCGCTCGTCGTTGAAGGCGATGCGCCCGGACCCGGCGGGCCCGACGACGAGGTCCTCGCCCTCGGAGATCACGGTGCTCGAAGCCAGTGCCGAGCCGTCGACCACCAACTGGTCGGTCAGGCGCACCCGGCCGTCGACGCCGATGACCCGGTTCGACAGCTCGCTGCCCAGCACGCTCCGGTCGGTGGCGATGACACCGACGTGTCCGTCGGCGCCGACCTGCTGGCGGGCCCGCAGCACCGTCTCGGCCGCTCGGTGGCCGTCGAGGTCCTCCTCCGACCAGCCACCACCCTCGGAGACCGACGGCGCGGGGTCGTTGTCGAGCACGGCGATGCCGGCCACGGCCCAGTCTCCCTGCTCGGTCGTCGCTCGCACGCCGACGATGGGGCTGACCATCGAGCGGGTGTAGACCAGCTCCCCGAAGGGGTGGTCGAACCACTCCCGTCCCTCCTGGAAGAAGGGCCGCTTCTCGTCGTAGTAGAGGGCGTGGCGCCGGTTCACGTCGATCACGGCCCCGTCGCTCTCGACCTGGCTGAAGTCGGGGTTCAGGGCCAGGCCGAAGGCGGTCGACGGGCCCGGCGCATAGCGCAGGGTGAGGCCGGGGAAGACGCCGCTGTAGCCGAGCCGGTGGTTGGCGGCGCCGCTGTCGGTCCAGCCGAAGGCCAGCTCGCCGATCACGTCCAGGCCCGCCGAGGTGGGCAGCGGCCCCGGTCCACCGACGAGGGCCTCCTGGACGAGGATGCCCTGGACCGCCGGGTCCAGGACCGGCCAGGCGCTCTTCTCGCCGGTCCGGGGGATGTTGCGGAAGAACATCAGCCCGAGCTGCTCGCAGCTCGCGGGGTGGCGCACGGTGCGCCAGGGAATGGCGAGCTCCACCTCGTAGCCCTCGGCGGTCCGGCGACCCTGGGAGGCCCAGAGACCGTCCCAGGTCACGTCGTCCTGTCCCGAGGCCTCCATGCGGATGCCGTCCATCTGGGCCCCAAGGGCGTTGGTCGCGAACAGCCAGGCCCGCTGTCCTTCGCCGGCCGGGTCGAGGTAGAGGCCGACGAAGTCGTCGGCCCAGCGGGTGTCCCGGCGCCCCACGCGGGCCCGGATCCGCTCCGGCTCGGGGTCCAGCGCCGTCACGTGGACGTAGAGCGCGGTCGGGTCGGAGACCAGGCGCACCAGGGTCCGGCCGAGGGGCTCGGCGCCTGGGGTCGGATCGAAGGTCGTGAAGTCCTCGATCACCAGGGCGGACTGCCAGGCCGGATCGCTGGCCTCGGCGTCGATGCGGATCCGGGCCTCTTCGAGGTGGGGGATGTCGAGATCGAGCAGAGGAACGGGCACAGAGGACTCCAGCCGGGGGCGCGGGGCCCCCGTCGGGTGAGGGGATGGGGACGCTCAGGGTCCGGAGACGCGGATGTTTCCGCTGAAGGTCTCCAGGGAGAAGCGAGCGTCGGAGGTGCCGAGCGCGAAGCTGCAGCTCGCGCCGGGACCGTACTGGGGACGCTCCACGGGGGTGGGCAGGTCGCCCTCGAGGTCGCCGCTGTGGGTGCTGAGCTCGAAGGCGCCCTGGACACCCTTGGGCAGGACGACGTCCAGGCGACCGCTGTGGGTCGAGACGTCGACGGCGACCGAGGCCACGAAGGCTGTGCTGAGCGAGATGTCCCCGGAGACGGCCTCGACGTCGAGCATCGCCACCTTGCCGCCGGAGATCGAGATGTCGCCGCTCACCGACTCCAGCGTGAGGCGGCCCGCCGGCTCCTCGACGGTCACGTCGCCGGACACGGTCTCCACGTCGACGCGCGGCATCGGACCGCGGAGGTGCACCGTGCCGGAGATCGCCTCGACGTCCACGGCCTCCGGCGTGCCGGCGATCCGGATGTCGCCGGAGATGACCTCCACGTCCACCCGGCCCGTGAGGTTCTTGATCGAGGCATCGGTGCTGCGACCCTCGAAGCGCACCGTGGCCCCCGAGGGGGCCTCGATGTGCAGGCGTGGACAGTCGTCGTTGTCGTAGTCGACCGCGGAGATCCCGACCCGGTGGGCACCCCCGTCGAGCTCCAGGCCCGTGGCCTGGCCGGTCACGTGCACCAGCGGCTTGCCGGTGCCGACGACCTCGACGGTGCCGCAGGCGATGTCGATGTCGAGGGTGGCGTCCCGGGCGGCCTCGACGGTCAGGTCGACGGCATCGGCGTGAGCGGCGGAGAGGGCGATGAGGGTCAGGATGGTCATGGGACCTCCACGCGGGGGCGCGGTTCAGGATGCGCGGGGCATGCGGGTGGCGAGCTCGAGCAGGTCGACCTTGCGCTGCCAGGTCGCGAGCAGGGCCGCCTTGACCCGTGGGTTCTCCGGGTCGGTGCCGAGGGCTTCGTGGCACTCGCGGATGGCCCGGTCGATCAGGACGAGGTTCTCCTCGACGATGCGCACGGCCTCCGGGTCCAGCTCACCCCGGCGGGCCTCCAGGGCCTCGCTCAGGGCGGTCGTGGCCTCCTGCATCTGGGCCTCCCACTCGGTCGCGGCCAGGGGCATCGAGGGCGCCTCGACGGGCGCCTCGGCCGCCGCGACGGTCTCGGGGGGCTGGACGAGCCAGGAGGTGAGGCCGGCCGTGGTGGCGATCAGCACCACGGCAGCGAGGGCCAGGCGGGCCCAGGGCAGCCGGGTGACCGGCTTGGGGGCGATGCGGGCGTCGATGTCCTGCCAGAGGTCGCGGCTCGGCGCGACGGACTCGGGCAGCTCGCCGGCCAGGTCGGCGAGGGCGCGGGCCTCGGCGAGGGCGTGCTGGCAGGTGCCGCAGCTCTCGAGGTGGAGCTCGAAGCCCTGGAGGTCCTCGGGGGCGAGCAAGCCGTCGACGTAGTCGTCGATCCAGAGGAGGTAGCGGTCCTGTGTCATCGTCCCAGTGCCTCTCGCAGCAGCTTGCGGGCCCGGTGGAGCTGGCCCTTGGAGGTTCCTTCGCTGGTGCCCATCAGGGTGGCGATCTCGTGGTGGCGATAGCCCTCGATGTCGTGCAGCACGAACACCTGGCGGGCGCGGCTCGGCAGCGTGGAGAGCGAGCGCTCGAGGTCGATCACGGTGGCGGCGGCCACGCCGCGTCCACCCCGAGCGTAGGCCTCGGGGTCGCGCACGGTCGTCACGCGGCTCAGGCGCCTCAGGTTGCTGCGGCGGTCGCCGAGGACCTCCCGCACGGCGAGGGCGTGGAGCCAGGTGGAGAAGGCGCTGTCGCCCCGGAAGGTGCCCAGGCGTCGCCAGGCCTTCACAAAGACCTCCTGGGTCAGCTCTTCGGCCGCCACCGGATCACCGGCCATGCGCAGGCAGAGGGCGTGGATGCGACCGACGTTGCGCCGGTAGAGCTGCTCGAAGGCCGCCCGATCGCCGCTCTGGGCCTGGAGGACCAGGTCCTCGGTGCCGGCGGGTCGGGGGGAGGGTCGCATCGCGGTGAGCATGGACCCCTAAGAGGTTCGAGGGCCCGAAAAGGTTGGAACGCCCGGTCGCATTTTTCTTGCGCGGTCACTCCTGTGGCGCACCGAGGCTCTGTTTCCAGGCCTCGTAGGCCTTGATCCGCCACCGGTCCTGGAAGGCGTCCAGAGCCACGCCGAAGGCGTCCAGGGCCGCCTCGACGGAGCGGGCGCCCTCCTCGACCAGGGCGTTGATGCGCTCCACGTCGGACTTCTTCAGGCGCTTCTTCGTCATCAGCTCCGTGTACTCGGCCGAGGGCGCTCCGAGCTCGGTCTCGAGCACCTCGCCGAAGCTCACCAGCGCCTCGGCCAGGCTCGCGTCGCTCTGCCAGTCCTCGTAGGCCCGGGCGGTCCGGAGGTGGGCCTGGATCCGGGCCAGGATCTGCTGGCGGCTCGCTTCGAGGTCCGCCGGGTCCCCGTTCGTCGCCTCCATGAAGGCATTGAAGACGTCCATCATGCCGTTCTGGGTGGCCAGCAGCCCGTTCTGGTAGCCGATGGCCAGGGCCACGTGGACGTCGGCGGACAGTCGGCTCCCTTCGGGGGGCAGCCCGGGGGCCTCGAAGGGCCGGGGAGCTTCGAAGGAGGGCGCTTCGTAGACCTCGCGGAGGATCAGGCGGTGGCTGTCGGCGAAGACCCGCTGGACCTGCCGCAGGTTCGCGTCCAGGGCCTGGCCGCGCTCCTCCAGCTCGCGGGCGAGCCCTTCGAGCGCCACCAGGTCGGCGTTGGTCGGTGGCTCCTTGTCGATGGTCGCCCACATCTGCGGGATCACCTCGTCCAGCATCCTGGCGAGCCAGTGCCAGCCTTCGAGGATCGCGTCGCGCAGGCTCGGGTCCCCCTCGAAGGGCGGGAAGCTGATCATGCGGGCTCGGGTCTCGCCCACCCTGGCCCGGGCCTGCACCAGCCAGGCGTCGAAGGCCTCGCGGCTCTGGGCCGACAGGGCGAGCTGGAAGCTCGCCTCGAGCTGCTTGACCGCCAGGTACTCCACGTTGACGAGGTGGTCGTTGTACCGGGCCGCGTCCCAGCCCTGGATGTCCACCACGGGTGCGGCCTCGGCGGCGCCGGGGTCGGCGAGGCCTGGCGAGACGGTGAGCAGCGTCGCGAAGAGCCAGAGAGAGGTCATGGTGGGTTCCGGTCCGGGGCGATGGGGTAGCCGAGGCTCGCGAGCAGCTCGCAGAGCTCGCCGGGATCCCGGGTGCGCAGGAACCAGGCGCGTCCCCGGTCGTGTTCGATCAACACGCCCGAGCGCAGGCTCATCGGCCAGGGGCGGGCCCGGGCGAAGGCCTGCCGCAGCGAGCACCGCTCCACCCCACGCACCTCGGAGCGCGGGACCTGGAGGGACCAGGCCCAGAGGCCCTTCAGCACCAGGCCGTTGTCGAGCACCAGGAGCTTGCGGGGGACCCTGGAGAGCAGCAGGACGACCGCCGCGGCGCAGGCGGCGACCAGCAGGACCTCGACCCCGCTGCGGACGAGGAAGCTGTCGACGGCGGCCAGGACGGCGTAGTCCAGCACGACCCAGCCCTGGTAGACCACCCGCCCGAGCAGCGCCAGGGTCATGGCGACCCCCAGCAGGAGGCCACGGGCGGGCCAGGACAGTCGGAGGCGGGCGACGTAGCGCAGCCTGGTGAGGTCGATCGGTCGGCGGAGCCAGGCGATGCTCGCTCGCCAGCCGCCGAGCACCGCGCCCAGGCCGAGGGCGATCATCAGGCCCAGGGGCACGGGGAAGGGCCTGCGCAGCCGCAGGTCCTCGGTCCCGGGCCGGTGGTGGGCCTCGAGGAAGGCGGCCAGCTCGGCCGGCGTGATGCGCTCGTAGAAGGCCGAGGCGTCGGGCCAGGCGGAGAAGATGTGACGCTGGTGGAGGAAGTGCCGGCTCCAGGTCGTCATGTCCGACGCCTCCTGGTTCCAGGTCCGCAGCTTGCGCACCAGCTCCGTCCGCTCCTCCTCGAAGTCCGCGGGGTCGATGGTGCCGCCGTGGAGCAGGTCCAGCTCGGCGTCGATGGCTGAGGTGGCCTCCTGGTAGCGGTCGGGGTCGATCTCCAGCTCCAGCTCCAGGCTGTGGGCCGTGCCCTTGGACCAGGTCTTCACGGACACGCTGTAGGTGGACTTGTCGTCCCCGTGGCGCAGGACGCGCTGGAGGCGCTGCCGCAGCCAGCCCCTCAGGAAGAGCATCGTCAAGAAGCCCTGCTCGTCGAGGTCGACGAAGCGCAGATCGCGCCCGTAGAAGACCTCGGACCGCACCCCCCAGTAGACCGAGCGGCTCGACGTCTCGGCGAGTCGGGGCCGGTAGGTGTCGGGGTCGACGGGGCGGGCGGGCAGGTCGGCGAAGGTCTCGTCCACCTGCTGCCAGACCTCCTCGGCGGGCAGGTCCCCGGCCACGGTCAGGGTCATGGCGGCCGGGCTGTACCAGCGGTCGTAGAAGCCCTGCAGGTCGTCGGGTCGGATCCGGTGCACGCTGCGCTTCGGGTGGTAGACCCGCTCTCGTCGCGGCTCGGCGAGGTCGAAGCCCCGTCGCCAGAAGCCGGGCCTGCGCCAGCCGGGCGGTGCGAGGTACAGCGCCTTCAGCCAGTCCCAGGCCGTCCAGGTGCGGGCGTCGACCTCGAGCAGCACCGGCTTGCGCTGGACCGCCAGGTCCTCGGCCGTCATCGGCTTGGGCCGCACGGCCCGGTAGAGCCAGTCGATGCCCAGCATGCCGTGGGCCCGGACGATGCTCACGAAGTAGTGCGTGCTGTGGGGGGAGGTGAAGCCGTTGAAGCTGCCGCCCAGGCGGGAGATCTCCTGCTGGAACTCCTCCTCGGTCTGGCCTTCGTCGACGCTCAGCAGCATGTGTTCCAGCAGGTGCGCCAGCTCCTCCTGTCCCTCGGGGTCGTGGTCTGCCCCCACCGGCACGGTCACGGCCACGCTCACCAGCGGGTCTCCTGGCACCGGGATCCGGTGGACGCGCAGGCCGTTGGGCAGGTCCCGCGTCTCGGCGTTCGCGAACAGGTTTCGCGGCAGCTCCTCGGGCTCCTCGGCGGCGGCCGGTCCGATGAACAGGGTCATCGCCAGCAGCAGCCATGTCCACACCGTCCGCGCCATCCCGGCATGGTAGCGGCCCGGACGTGCCGGCTGCCCGGGACGGGGTAGGTTGGAGGCGTGAGCGAGCCCACCCCCCGGATCGGTCTGCGAGAGCCTGGTGGCTGGGCCGCCCTGCTCGTCGGCGTCGTGCTGGCGGCGCTGGTCGTGCTCGGGGTGAGGCTGTTGGACGAGGTCGTCTACGACGAGGCGCCCGGGTACGGGACTTCGCTCTGGAGCCTGGAGGAGGACTAGCTCCGACGCCGCCACCCCCCGACCAGGGCCAGGAGCCCGAGCCACCCGGCCGAGCCGTCGGACGGCGCAGCGGCGCAGGCGCAGCCCATCTCGCTCTCGTCACCCGGCTCGTAGTAGGGATCGGGCGGCAGGTCGTCTCCGGCGGTGTCGGCCGTGTCCAGCCAGCCGGTGTCGACCGTGTCAGGGTCCTCCTCGGGCGTGCCCGTGTCCACGGGGTCCGGGTCGGGCTCGGGGTCGCCACCCTCCTCCGCGGTCGTGGTGAAGCTCACCGTGAGCCGCCAGGCGTCGACCCAGGCGTCGGAGTCCCGGTTGCCCTGTGGGTGGTCGTAGAGGGTGATCCGGCCGACCACCGCGTCGGCGCTGGCCCAGGTCCAGGCCCCCCGGTCCGAGGTCAGGTCGACGTCGTGCCAGGAGAGGCTGGTCCCGTTGAAGATCGACGCGGCGCCGCCCTGGCCGTCCAGCAGGAGCCGGACCTCGTAGCTGCCGCTGTCGTACTGGGTGCGGGCCTTCACCTCCAGCAGCACGCCGTCGAGGGTCTCCTCGCCGCTCGGATCGCAGAGGTTCCAGCCCCAGGCCTTCAGGTACTCGCCGGCGTCGACGTTGGGCGTGGTCGCCTCCTTGCCGTCGGGGGCGCCGAGGGCGTTGGCGCTGTCGCTCCAGTCGACGTCGTCGATGTCGCCGGCGTAGGCGACCTGGGTGTGGGCGCCGAGCCCGGGGAACTCGCCGCAGTCGGTGATCTCGTCGTCGGGATCGGGGTCCGGGTCGCCGCCGCCACCCTCGATCAAGGTGAAGCGCATGGCGTTGGCCTCGTCGCTGTAGTCGTCGTCTGTGCCGTCCAGGGTGACCGTGCAGCCCCCGCGTCCCGAGGCGCACCAGTGGTCCCCCAGGGAGACCCAGCCGCTGGCACCGTCGCCGTACTGGTCGAGCACCTTGTGGGTGCTGCTGCCGTTGCCGTCGACCACGTAGTGATCGGCGTCCCGCGTCCGGTTCTCGGTCAGCCGGTACCAGGCCTCGATGCTGTAGGTGCCCGACTGCGGCAGGTCCGGGCTCCAGGTGGCCGTGCCCCGCCGATCGTCGCCGCCGAGGGTGCTGGAGAGGTAGTGGTACTCGCTGTCGCCGCCGTCGAAGCCGTGGCCGTTGGTCCCCCAGGTGGTCCAGTCGTCGCCGGTGGTCGTGAAGCTCGGGGAGCCGTCCTGGTCATCGACGATGACCTGCTGGGCGAGGGCGGGGGCCACGAGGCAGAGGGCGGTGAGCATGGGCAGCGCGGCGGTGCCGGCGGCAGTCTGCTCGGAGGGAGGTCGGGTTTCCAGGGGCAGGGCCGACCCCTGACGAAACCTCGACAGGCCGCGGGTGGGTACACTCCCGACGATGTCGTACCCCAAGCCCTACGGCGACTACACGCTCCTCGAGCACCTCGGGGCTGGAGGCATGTCGTCGGTCGAGCTGGCGCGACGCACCGTGGGGGACGGCGAGTACGTGCGCTTCGCCGTCATCAAGCGCATCCTCGGCCGCCGCAGCCTGGAGGACGCGTCCACCCGGATGTTCCTCGACGAGGCCCGGATCAACGCCGAGCTCCACCACGAGAACATCGCCCAGGTCTACGACTTCGGCATCCGGGACGGCGAGTTCTACCTGGTCATGGAGTACGTGCCGGGCATGGACCTCCGGGATGCCTGCAAGGCCCTCTGGAGCCAGGACCGGGGCCTACCGCTGCGCATCACCCTGACCATCATGGACCAGGTGCTCGCCGGGCTGGCCTATGCCCACAGCGCCGTCGACATGTACGGCCGGCCGATGAAGGTCGTGCACCGGGACGTCAACCCCCGCAACGTGATGCTGTCGACCCGGGGCGACGTGAAGCTGATCGACTTCGGGCTCGCAAAGGCCGAGGACCGGGTCGAGGAGACCGTCGGGGACAAGGTCAAGGGCAAGTTCGCCTACATGGCGCCCGAGCAGCTCGAGTCGGGCGACATGGACGGACGGACCGACCTGTTCGCCTGCGGGATGATGCTCCAGGAGCTGGTCAGCGGCCGGGACAACTTCCATGGCCTGGGACACGTCCAGATCGTGCACCGGGTCCTCACCGGACAGTTCGGCGAGATGCTCGTGCCGGAGGGCTTCGAAGGGGCCGAGGCGCTGCAGGCGATCCGGTCCAGGTCCCTGGAGCCGGACCAGGACGCGCGCTACCCGGACGCCGAGACGATGCGCAGCGACCTGGCCGAGGCCGCTCGGCTCGCCGGAGGGCTCTGTTCCCGCAAGGAGGTCGCGGCCTTCGTCCAGGGGGTCGGCGGGGAGCGGGTCTCCGGCATCTCGGACCGGCTGGAGGAGTACCGGGCCAGCCAGGTGACGGTGGTCTCGGGGCGCTCCGAGGCGGTCCCACCGCCGCCGGTGCCCCCTCCCGACCTGGTGCTCGACTCGGCCTCTTCGGCCACGATCGTCTCGCCGCACCGGGAGCCTGCCACCCCCACGGCCCCGCCACCGGCAGTGGAGGCGCCTGAGCCCCGGCGACGCCTGGGCATCCCCCTCGCCCTGGGTGCGGTGGTCCTGGCCGCCGTCGGGATCTGGTTGGTGGTCGGCGGGCCGGCGGACACCGGGTCGGTGGACACCGAGCCGGCGACGGCCGTGACCGTCGAGGAACCGGCCCCCGCTCCCGCGCCCACCCCCGAGCCGACCGCGGTCGCCGAGGAGCCCGCGCCCGCAGCCTCCCCCCGGGCGCCGGCGACCCGGCGGCAGCCCACCAGCCCGGCCCCCGCGCCGGTCGTGCGGCCCGAGCCCGTCGCCGAGCCGGAGCCGGAGCCGGAGCCCGAGGTGGCCGAGGTGGTGGCGGAGCCCGAGCCGGAGCCCGAGGTGGCCGAGCCGGACCCGGAGCCCGAGCCCCCGACCGAGCCGCTCGCCCAGGGCTTCCTCTACGTCTCCTCCCGTCCGGCCGGGCTCGAGGTCCGGGTGGACGGCGAGGCCATCGGTCGCACGCCGATCCGGCTCCACCAGCTCGACGTGGGCACCCACACCGTCGAGGTGATCGACGGCGCCACGGGCAAGCAGAGCAAGGAGAGCGTCGAGGTGACGGAGGGGCGTCCCGCTCGGGTCACGGCCGTGTTGGAATAGGGCCGTGATCACCCTCTGGCTCTGCACGACCACCGCCTGGGCAGCCCCGGACGTCGTGGTGTTGCGCTCCGACGACCTCCACACCTACGAAGCCCCCATCGAGCGGATCCGCCAGGCGGTGGACGGCACGGTGAAGGTCTACGACCTCGCCGGCGACCGCGAGACCGCGCTGGCGGCGACCGAGCGGCTCCGCCAGGACCCCCCCCGGGTCGTGGTCGGGCTGGGCGCCAAGGCGGCCTGGATCGCCCACACCGAGCTCCCGGAGATCCCCCTGATCTACGCGCTCGTGGTGACTCCCGAGCGCTACGGCCTGGCCGGTGAGGGGCTCACCGGGGTGTCCCACGCCGTCCCGGCCGAGATGCAGCTCGCCCAGCTCACGCTGGTTGCCCCCGATGTCCGTCGCCTGGGCATGATCCTCGGGACCTCCAACGACTCCCTGGACGCCGCCGAGGCCATCGGTGCGGCCGAACGCGCCGGGCTGGGGCTCCGGGTGCTGCGGGTGTCGACCGAGCGCCACGTGCGCCGGGCCTGGCACGAGCTGCGTAGCGAGGTCGACGCCCTGTGGCTGGTCCCGGACGCCCTCGTCGTCACCCCGGAGAACTTCCGCTACCTCCGGGAGCAGGCCGCCTATGCGGGCGTGCCGATCATCACGGCCAGCGAGGATCTCGTGCGGGCCGGGGCCCTGATGTGCGTGGCCCCGGATCGGGAGATCGTCGGGGACCAGGTGGCGGAGCTCGCCAACGCCCTGCTCACCGGGACCCCGGTCGGGGAGCTCCCGGTCCAGGAGGCCGCGGCCGTGCGGGTCCTGCTGAACGTGGAGACCCAGGAGGCCGTGGGCCTGCTGATCGACGAGTTCACCCTCGACTTCATCGACGAGGTGGTGCAGGAGTCGGGGAGGCGCTGAGGACCCGGACCGGGCCCTGTGCTCAGCCTCAGCGGATGTCCAGCAGGGCGTCGTTGCCCGCTGGCATGCCGTCCACCAGCTCCATCATCGCGTTCACGGGCACGCTCAGTGGAAGCAGCGTGCGTGTGAGCAGCAGGTCGATGTCCAGGCGCCCCCCGCGGACCGTGGGGGCGAAGGGGTTCCAGAAGGCCCCGTTGGCGGTCAGGGTGAGCTCCGGAGGCAGGTTCTCCAGGACCGCCCGCACGCCCAGGCCGGCGTCGACCGCCCGGCCGCGTGCCACCAGGGGCCGCACGAAGTGGTCGTCGGGCCCCAGGCCGAGCTCCAGCACCTGGGCACGGAGACGCTCCACCCTGCCGGGTTCGGCCTCCTCCAGCGACGAGGCCACCCGCACGTGCAGCCCCCGGGCGACCAGCTCGGGGATCAGCCGCGTGGCCACCTCGTAGGAGCGCTCACCCCGGAGCAGGTCGTTGGGCTCCGGCTCCGGGTCGTCCAGGGAGAGCTGGATCGTCAGGGGCCGGTCGGCCAGGGCGGTGATCGCCTCCAGCCGCTCGCCCGCCAGCAGGTAGCCGTTGGTGTTCACCACGGTGGGCAGGATCGCCGTGAGCCGGGCCAGCAGCGCCGGCAGCTCGCGGTCCAGCAGGGGCTCCCCACCGGTGAGGCCGAGGCCGGTGAAGCCCAGCCCCCGGCCCTGGCGGGCGATCTCGACCATCTTGTCGGCGCCGAGTTGCCGCCTCTCGGCGTTCGGCGACGACTCGGTGAGGCAGTAGGCGCAGGCCAGGTTGCAGTCGTAGCGCGGGTAGAGCCAGAGCCGACCCGAGACCCGGCCCTCGGCGATCGCGGCCGCCAGGCCCTTCACGCCAGGCCCTCCTGGGCGAGGCGGGTCAGGGTGGCGGGGGAGGCCGGCAGCGCCAGCGCCGTGGCGTAGCGGTTGAGCATCACCGTGGCGCCGACGAGCAGGGTCAGCTCGACCACCGCCGCGTCGTCGAAGTGGGCGCGAATGGCCTCCGCCTCGACCTCGCTGATCGGTCGCGGTCCGGCCGCCACCGCGTCGGTCCAGGCGACCAGGGCGAGCTCGCAGGGATCCTCGAAGGCCTCTGCGAGGTCCGACTCCCCCCGGAGGGCGCGGACCTCGGCGGCGCTCAGCCCGCTGTCCAGGGCCACCACCGTGTGGGTCTGGACGCAGTAGCGGCAGGCCATCTCCGCCGAGGCGCGGAGGATCACGATCTCCTTGGTCCGGGCATCGATGGCGCTGGCTCCGAAGACCTTGCCGACGAAGGGCAGGGTCACCGCCAGGAGCTCGGGCACGTGGGCCCAGGTGGCGGGCAGCGGTCCCGGCGTGTCACCGAGCAGGCGCCGGGCGGTGAGGGGAGCGTCCTGGGGGGCGATGAGCTCGACACGAGCCATGGCGGGCACCTCGGAGGGAGCGCGAGGTATCCGGTCAGGGCCGGTTCAGCGCGGCCGAGAGGTAAGGCACCAGCCAGCGGGGCCCGAAGCGCACGGAGAAGGCCCCGATCCAGTTGAGCAGGCCGTGGATGGCCACCGGGCGACCGCGGCCGCTCGCGGCGTAGGCGTGGGCGGCCACCTCGGCTGCGGTGGCCGGCGGCCGCAGGCTGAAGAGCTTGCTGGTGTCGTTGCCGGCGATCTCGGCGAAGCCCGTCGCCGTGGCGCCCGGGCAGTGGGCGGTGACGCTCACCCCGGTGCCCTTGAGCTCGTGGGCCAGGGCTTCGCTGAAGGAGAGCACGTAGGCCTTGGTGGCGTAGTAGGTCGCCATGTAGGGGCCCGGCTGGAAGGCGGCCGTGGAGGCGATGTTCAGGATCCGGCCGCGGCCCCGGGCGACCATGCCGGGGAGGAAGTGGCCCGTCAAGGCGGTCGGGGCGGTCACGTTCACCTGGACCTGGGCCACCTCCCGGGCCACCTCCAGCTCGTGGAAGGCGCCGCTGGTGCCGAAGCCGGCGTTGTTGACCAGGACGTCGATCTGTCGACCTGCCAGCTCCTCGGCGATGCTCGCCGGGGCGCTCGGGTCGGCGAGGTCGGCCGCCAGGATCCGCACCTCGATCCCGAGGGCGGCGCGGAGCTCCTCGGCGAGGGTCTCCAGGGCGTCGACGGTCCGGGCCACGAGCACGAGGTCGTGGCCGTCGGCGGCGTAGAGGTGGGCCAGCTCGAGGCCGATGCCTCGGCTGGCACCGGTGATCAGGGCGGTCGGGCGTGTGGACATGGGGACCTCCACGGCCGCTGTAGCCCGCTGGGGACCTCGCTCGCACGGTCCCGATCAGCACCGACGGCGCTCGGGGATTCCGGGGTTTGGGCGGCGTGATACCCCCAGCCCGTGAGCGCCCCCCAGCCGGACCAGCCCGTCGATGCCTACCGGGAGCTCTTCGAGCGCTCGGCCGACGCCATCCTGATCATCGAGGGCGAGATGTTCATCGACTGCAACCAGGCGGCCGTGGACATGCTGCGCAGCCCGGACCGGGACCAGGTCCTGCGCACCCACCCCTCCGAGCTCTCGCCTCCACTGCAGCCCGACGGTCGCTCCAGCTACGAGAAGGCCAACGAGATGATCGCCATCGCCTTCGAGCACGGCAGCCACCGCTTCGAGTGGGCACACCGTCGCATGGACGGCGAGGTCTTCCCGGTGGAGGTGCTGCTGACGGCCGTCCAGGAGCCCGGTCGCCGGGTCCTGCACGTGGTCTGGCGAGACATCACGGAGCGCAAGAACCTCGAAGAGCAGCTCCGCCACGCCCAGCGCCTCGAGGCCATCGGCAAGCTCTCCGGAGGCATCGCCCACGACTTCAACAACCTGCTCGTGGCGATCCTGGGGCACGCCGAGCTGCTCGCCTTCGAGCTCGGGTCCCGGCCGGATCTGCTCCACAGGGCGCGGACCATCGTCCGCTCGGGCAAGCAGGCGGCGGAGCTGGTGCGCCAGCTCCTGGCCTTCGGTCGCAAGCAGCAGCTCCTGCCCCGCGTCCTGGAGCTGAACCAGCTCATGGACGAGCTGCGACCGCTGGTGGAGCCCCTGGTCGGGCGGCGCCACCCCGTCGAGTACCGAACGGCGGACGAGGCCGTGCACGTCAAGGCCGACCAGGGCCAGCTCAAGCAGGTGCTCCTGAACCTGGCCTCCAACGCCCGCGATGCCATGCTCGACGGCGGTCTCCTGGTGATCGAGACGGGGCGCATCTGGCGCGACGCCCTCGCCGTGCGCGGTGGCGACGACCTTCCAGCAGGCGAGTACGCCCGGATCCGCGTGACGGACGTCGGGGTGGGCATGTCGCGGGAGGTGATGGAGCACGCCTTCGAGCCCTTCTTCACCACCAAGGCGACCGGCGAGGGCACGGGCCTGGGACTGGCGACGGTCTACGGCATCGTGCGCCAGAGCGGCGGCACGGTCGAGCTCTCCAGCACCCTGGGGTCCGGCACGACGGTCGACGTGCTCCTGCCGCTCACCCACGAGCTGCCGGACGGCCAGCGGGTGACGCCCACCGCTGCCCCGGTGGTCGGCGGCGACGAGTCGATCCTGGTGGTCGACGACGACGAGACGGTCGCCGAACTGGTCGGGCAGGTCTTGAGAGACGTCGGGTACCGCGTGTCCAGGGCCCGCGACGGGCACGAGGCGCTCGAGCACTTCTCCGAGGGGGCCGTGCCCGTCGATCTCCTGATCACCGACGTGGTGATGCCCGGCATGGGCGGTCCGGAGCTGGTGTCCCGTCTGCTGGCCCGAGGACTCGCTCCGCCGGTGCTCTTCATGTCCGGCTACACCAACGACGCGCTGACGGAGCTGTACCAGCGCTACCGGAACGTCGCCTTGCTCGACAAGCCGTTCTCGCGGCGGGAGCTGCTCCACCGCGTGCGGCGGGCGCTCGACGCCGCTTGATCAGTCCGCCGCCCCCGGCATTGCGCTCACCGCGCCGCTGAGGCCGAAGTCGAGCAGCTCGTTCACGCTGCCGTCGCTGGCCTCCACCTTGACGCTGCCGTTGATCGGCACGCCGGGGTGGGCCCAGCCCTGGACGTCCATCTTGATCGGCCCGAGCACGATGCGGCCCGACACGGAGATCGCGCCGGCGAAGCGCCCGGCGGGCACCTCGATGGTCGTCCGGGTCTGCTCGACGTCGATGCGCATCGTGGTCATCATGCCGTGGCCGATCACCCGCATCATCCCGCGCATCATCGCGCCCTCCGGCGTGCGCAGGTCGATGGTCATCGGTGTGCCGTCGTCGGACCAGGTCGTGAAGACCCGCACGAGGTCCATCGCCTCGTCGACGGCGTCGTGGGCCGTGAAGGCGACGGGCATCTCGGCGTAGCAGATCCGGGTGCCGGAGGTCCCCGACGACATCCACTGGACCGACTCGACCTGGAAGCCGCACGCGTCCCGGGCCACGATCGACAGGCGCTCGAGGCTCACCCGGCCCTTCTTGTCCGTGCGCCGATACAGGCTCCACTGGCCCGGCGCCCACTGCATGGGCTGGATGTCGCCGGCCGCGGGCAGGTCGTGGGGCGTGGTGGGGTGGGAGGCGACCAGCTCGTCGATGACGGCGAGGCGCTTCTTCTTGCCGCCCACGAGCACGGTGGCGGACAGGAGCAGGACGACGGCGAGAGAGCGTGTGCGCATGCCGGATTCTACGACAGGGGGAGGTCCACGCTCGCCAGCAGGGATACCCAGGCGGCCCGACCTCGGAGTTCAAAGATGTCTCATGACCACGGAGGGTCCATCGTCGGCGAAGTGCTCGCCGCCCACGGCGTCCGCTGCCTCTACAACCTCTGCGGGGGTCACATCTCGCCGATCCTCCTGGGGGCCAAGCAGCACGGCCTGGAGGTGGTCAACCTGCGCCACGAAGCCTCCGCGGCCTTCGCGGCCGACGCGGCCAGCCGGCTGACCGGCATCCCGGGGGTCTGCGCCGTGACGGCTGGACCCGGCGTGACCAACACCGTGACCGCGGTGAAGAACGCCCAGGAGGCCCAGCAGCCCATCGTGGTGCTCGGAGGTGCGACGGCCACCGTGTTGCGGGGGCGCGGATCCCTCCAGGACATCGACCAGCTCGCCCTGATGCGGCCGGTGACCAAGTGGAGCGCCCGCTGCAACAAGGTCCGGGACCTGGTGCCGATGCTGGAGCGGGCCTTCCGGGTGGCCGTCGAGGGTGTGCCGGGACCGGTCTTCCTGGAGATCCCGGTCGACGTGCTCTACCCGGAGCAGATCGTCTCCGAGTGGTACCTCGAGGAGTCGGGGGTCGAGAAGCTGGACGGGGCCCTGGGGGCTGCGGCCCAGCTCGCGATGAAGGGCTACCTCAAGAAGCAATTCCACCTGCCGCACCTGGCCCTGCCCGAGCTGCCGTCGCTCTCGCTCCCGCTCAGGGCCTCGCTCCAGCAACAGGTCGAGCGCGTCGCTGGCGCCCTGCGCAGCTCCCAGCGGCCGGCGCTGGTCATCGGCAACCAGGCGATGGTCAACCTGACCCCGGACCAGGCCGATGAGCTCGCCGCGGCGGTGAGCAAGCTCGGCCTGCCGACCTTCCTCGGGGGGTCCTCGCGGGGGCTGCTGGGGCGCTCCTCCGAGATCCAGTTCCGCCACAAGCGCACAGCGGCGCTGCGCGAGGCCGACGTGGTCCTCGTGGCCGGCTTCCCCTTCGACTTCCGCATGGGCTACGGCCAGAAGATCAACCGCGAGGCCACCCTCGTCTCGGTGAACCTGGACGCGGCCGCCCTGAAGAAGAACCGGCGGCCGACCGTGGCGGTCCAGGCCCACCCGGGTCGCTTCCTGGTCCAGCTCGCGGCGGCGAGCGGGGCGTCGGAGCCTCGAGTGCCCTGGTTCGAGACGCTGCGCGAGCGGGAGCACGCCCGCGACGCCGAGATCGCGGCGATGGCGCGGACCGACACCGACGGTGTCGACCCGGTCCACCTCTTCCAGCGCATCGAGGCCTGCGTGGCCGACGACAGCGTGCTCATCGTCGACGGGGGAGACTTCGTGGCCACCGGCGCCTACATCCTGCGACCGCGCGGGCCCATGAGCTGGCTGGACCCCGGTGTCTTCGGGACCCTGGGGGTGGGCGGCGGCTTCGCGGTCGGCGCGGCGAGCGTCCGGCCCGAGGCGGAGGTCTGGCTCTTCTACGGCGACGGCTCCAGCGCCTACAGCCTGGCCGAGTTCGACACCTTCGTTCGCAGCGGCCTGGCGCCGATCGCGGTGATCGGCACCGACGCGAGCTGGCAGCAGATCGCCCGGGAGCAGGTCGAGATCCTGGGGGACGCCCTGGGCACCGAGCTGCTCCACACCGCCTACCACGACGTCGCCCAGGCCTACGGCGGCCGCGGCATCCTGGTCACCGAGAGCGGTCAGATCGAGGCCGCCCTGGCCGAGGCCAAGGCCCTGGCCGCGGCCGGCACGCCCGTCTGCATCAACGTGCACCTGGCGCCGTGCGACTTCCGCAAGGGGTCGATCTCGATCTGAGCGGGTAGGATGCGCCGGCTACTGCACGGATCTGGTGCGCTGACGACAGCGCAGCAGGAGTGCGGCGCCCAGCAGCCAGAGGGGTGCCGGGACGGATCCGGGTGTGGCGGTGCAGCCCTCGCAGCCGCCGCCGTCGGTGGGCTCGCCGGAGTCTCCCGTGTCCCCGGACTTCAGGTCCTCGCCGTCACAGTCCTGGTCGATGCCGTCGTCGGGGATCTCCTCGGCGCCGGGATGGCGCGAGGCGTCCTCGTCGTCGCAGTCCCGCGAGGCGCAGGCTCCGTCCTCGTCGCGGTCCTCGTCGCCCGGGCGGCAGCCCCCGTAGAAGAGGGTGACCGAGCCGCTGCTGGGCCCGTTGTCGTCGTCCTCGTCGGCGCCGACGGCGAGGTCGTCGAAGCCATCGCCGTCCAGGTCGCCGGCGCCGGTGACGAACTCCCCGAAGGTGTCCTCCTCGCCGGGGTTCACGGCCGCCAGGCGGACCTCGGTGGCCGCGTCCAGTCCGGTCGCCGTCCCGAAGTAGAGGTAGGCCGAGCCGCTGTCGGCGGCTCCCTCGTCGTCCCGGGACGCGCCGACGATCAGATCGCCGAAGCCGTCGCCGTCCACGTCGCCCGCAGCGCTCAGGGCGTGGCCGAAGTAGTCGCCGGTGGCACCGTCGGAGGCCACCAGCCGCTGCTCGCTGTCCGGGGCGACCCCGGCGGCCGAGCCGTAGAACACGGTGACGGAGCCGCTGCCGCCGCCGTTGACCGGGTCGGTGTCGTAGCGGGTCCCCACGGCCAGGTCATCGAAGCCGTCGTCGTCGAGGTCGCCGGCGCCGGCCACGGCGTCGGCGAAGGAGTCGTACCCGCCCACGTCGCTGGCGATGAGCTTCTGCTCGGTGGCGGCGTCGACGCCGGTGGCGCTGCCGTAGAAGACGTAGACGGCACCCCCATACGAGCCGGCCTCGTCGTCGCCGGGGGCGCCCACGACGAGGTCGTCGAAGCCGTCGCCGTCGAGATCGACCCGCCCGGAGACCGCGTCGCCGAAGGCCGCGTAGTCGCCGCCGTCCGAGGCCGTGAGGCGCTGCTCGGTGGTGGGGTCGATGCCGCTGGCGCTGCCGTAGAAGACGTAGACGGCGCCGGAGTCGTTGCCGAGGCTGTCCTCGCCGAAGGCGCCGATCGCCACGTCGTCGAAGCCGTCGCCGTCGAGGTCCCCAGCCCCCGCCACGGCGAAGCCGAAGAGGTCGTAGTTCTCGGCGTCCGAAGCGGCCAGGCGCTGCTCCGTGGCCACGTCGAGGCCCGACGCACCGCCCAGGTAGACGTAGACCGCGCCGCGGTCCTTGCCCGCGGGTCCGTCGCTCCCGTAGGCCCCGACCAGCAGGTCGGCGTGGCCGTCCCCGTTGACGTCGCCGGCGGCCGACATCGTCGAGCCGAAGCCGTCGCCCTCGCGGACGGTCGACCCGGAGAGCTTCTGCTCCGTGCTGGCGTCGAGCCCGGTGGGGCTGCCGAAGTAGACGTAGACCGAGCCGCTGCTGGTGGCCTCGCCGTCGGCGCCGGCGGCGAAGTCGTCGTGGCCGTCGCCGTCGATGTCACCGACACCGGCGACTGAGCCGCCGAAGGTGTCGCCGGTTTCACCGTCGGAGGCCAGCAGGGTCTCGCCGCCGAACGCGGTCGCGGGGAGCAGGAGGGTGGCGAGGAGGATCGCGGCGCGCACAGACATGGGTCTCCGGCTTCTTGACGGGGCCTTTGCCAGCTCGGGTCCCATCATAGATGCGCTTCGGGCCATCCTGCGTCTATACAACCGCCATGAAGAACCCGATGTCGGCACCCCATCGTGCGCTCCCCCTGGTCCTGCTGCTCCTGCCCCTGTCCCAGCTCGCCTGCGACGGAGGCGGCATCCGGCTCGACGACACCACCTCTGCGGACGACTCGGCCGTGCCCCCAGTGGACCTCCAGATCACCGAGGTCTCCGCCGAGGTCGACGCCGAGATGGTCACGCTGATCCACGTCGAGTGGACCGTGAGCCACGCGTCGAACACCTGGGTCGAGTTCCACGACGGGGACGAGGACTGGCGCCAGGCACCGACCCTGGCCGCCGAGGCGGGTCCCCAGCGCAGCCTGATCCTCGGCGTCCCGGCCCTGACCGACGTGACCTGGCGGATCGTGGCCGAAGCCGGGGACGTGCGGACCGAGACGGAGGAGGAGGTCACCGCCACCTGGGCCCTGCCGGGCCTGATGCCGGACTTCGAGCTCGCCGAGTCGGACCCGACGCTCTTCGACGAGGGCTACCTCTTCGGGACCCTCGGCACGGAGAGCATCAACCAGTGGGTGCTCTACGGTCTGAACCGGGACGGGGAGATCGTCTGGTACCACGTGCTCGACAGCGGCTTCTGGTCTCCCTACATGCGCATGGGCCGCGACGGGAAGTCGATCCTGTTCAACGCGCGCAACACCCGCGAAGACGATCGCCGCATCTACCGCATCGCCGTCGACGGCACGGTGCTGGAGGAGTGGCAGCTCCCCGGGCTCTCCCACGCCTTCGCCGAGCTGGACGGGGGGGTCATCGCCTACCCGCGGGAGGTCGGGGTCCAGGAGGACGTCACCCTCGTGCACCCGGATGGGTCGACGGAGGTGGTCTTCTCCTGCGACACCTGGCTCGTGGCCATCGGGCAGGGCGGCTTCCCCTGCTACCACAACGCCCTGAACTGGCAGGAGGACCGCGGCACCTTCCTCTACAGCTTCTACAACCTGAACTCGGTGCTGGAGTTCGACCTCGAGAGCGGCGAGCCCCTGCGGTGGTTCGGCCAGGCCCGGGACTCCTACAGCTTCGGCAGCGACGACACCCGGTTCGACTTCCAGCACCACCCCACCTACACCTCCCGCGGCGGCTTCATGGTGACCACCAGCGATCCGGGCAACGAGACCTGGGCCGTGGAGTACGAGGTGGACGACGAGGGGCGGACCCTGTCCCAGTTCTGGCACTACGGCGAGGGGGAGCGGCTCAAGGCCAACACCATCGGCGAGGCGACCCGCCTGGACAACGACAACACCCTGATCAACTGGGGCAGCACGACCCACATCCGAGAGGTCACCCTGGACGGGGAGACCGCCTGGGACGGCCAGTGGGCGAGGGGTGGCTTCCTCGGCAGCATCCACGCCGTGGACGACATCTACGACCTCTACCGGCCCGTCGAGCCCGACACCTTGTAGTCTCCCCCCGCGGAGCGTCGAGGACACCCCGCTCGAGGAGTGCAGATGGGCGTCGGGTCCGGGTCGTCGATGTTCGCCGTGATCGCGGACAGTCACTTTCGCGTGCGCGGTGACGATCCCCAGGCGGCCTACCCCTCGGACGCCGGTCACAACGATCGCAACCGGCGGGTCGTCGAGGTCCTCCAGGTCGTCTCGCCAGACCACGTCGTGCACCTGGGGGACGTGCCCCACCCGGTGCCCGGGCTGACCGCCCACGCCGTGGCCCTCGCGATCGCCAGGGAGACCTACGCCCCGCTGGGCGAGACCCGGCTGACGGTGGTGCCGGGCAACCACGACGTGGGCGACAAGCCGCGTCCGTGGGCCAACGCCCCGGGGGTCGGGGCCAACAGCCACGCGGTCTTCGAGCAGACCTGGGGCGCACCCTACGGCTCCTTCGACCACGCCGGCCTGCACCTGGTCTGGATCGACACCCCGGTGTTGAACAGCGGCCTGTCCCTGGAGGCGGAGCAGTGGGCCTGGCTGGAGCAGGACCTCGCGGCCCACGAAGGCGGGCGCATCTTCGCCTTCGTGCACTACCCCCCGTTCCTGGCCGATCCCCACGAGGCGGAGCACTACGACAACCTCGCCGAGCCCGCCCGCTCCCGCCTGCTGGGGCTCCTGGAGGCCCACGGCGTGGAGGCGCTCTTCGCCGGCCACGTCCACAACGCCTTCTACGACCGCCTGGGGGAGCTGGACCTGCACGTGGTGCCCTCGACGGCCTTCGTGCGGCCCGAGTACGCCGAGCTGGCGGACGTCGGCCCGGCGGGCGAATTCGGCCGCGACGACCCGGCGAAGCTCGGGCTGCTGCTCGTGCACGTGGACGACGGGGGCTACGGGCTCGAGGTCGTGCGCACCGAGGACCCGCTGTTGTCCCGGCTCGCAGACCGCCATCCCGCGCTGCTCCCGGGCACGGGACCCAGCCCGCCGAGCCCGCTCGGTGCGGAGCTTCGCCACGACTGGTCGCTGCCGCGGGAGGTGCCCTACGGGAACCTGGACGAGTTCACGCGCAAGGTCGCCCGGAACGACCACCTCGTGGTGGCGCTCTGGGACCTGGGACTGGATCGCCTGCGGGTGCCTCTCGCCGACCTGCGGGATGCCCGCCGTCTCGCCCGCATGGAGGCCCTGGCGGCCCGGGGCACGCGGTTCATCGTGTTCAGCGCCGGTCCTCCCGGTGCCGCCGAGGCGGCCCTGGTGGCGGCGAACCTGCCGCTGCTCGCGGGCTGGGAGGTGGTGGTGGTGGCCGGGCACCTCGAGGCGGCCGGGGCCGCGCTGGAGGACCTGCCGCTGCGCCTGCCCCGCTGGCTCTCCCGGGCGGGCGGGGCCAGCGCTCGGGACGGTGCCTACTTCTCCCACTTCCCCGAGCACGGTTTCGTGCCCGGCGATGCGCTGGGGCCCTGGAGCGCCTTCGGCCGGACCTTCCGGATCGCCCCCCGGGTCCGGCCCACCGAGGCCCTGGCGGCCGTGCGCGGCCTGGGACTGCCCGCGCTCTGCCGCCTCCAGCTCCCGCGAGAGGGGGAGGGACGCGCGTTCACCGACGATCGGCGGATCGCTCTGCGGATCGCCGAGGCGACCGTGGCGGCCTGGGCGACTCCGGGAGCCGAGGTGGTCGTCGACACCCTGGTGGACCACGATCGCGGCTACCACCCCCGACACGGCCTCCTGGATCGCCGCTGCAACCCCCGGCCCGCCTACCACGTGCTCCGCCACCTCGGACGCCTGCTGGCCGGGGTCGAGGGGCCGCTCGAAGTGGTGGACCGGCCCGGCGAGCGGTGCCTGGTCGTGGGAGGGTTGGGCACCGTCTACCTGCCGGAGACCGCCTCACGAGTCGGCCCGGGTGCCCTGGATCTGGTCAGCGGGGCCCGACTGGGTGAAGGTGGCTCCTGCGCCTGGCCCTGGCTGGAGGTGAGCGCTTGAAGGTCTTCGTCACCGGCGGCTCCGGCTTCCTCGGCCGTCACCTCGTGCGGGCGCTGGTGGCGCGTGGGGACTCGGTCTCGGCCCTGGCCCGGACGGAAGAGGCGGCGGCCGCCCTCGGAGCGCTCGGGGCCCGGCCGGTGGCCGGCGACCTGTCCGACGTCGAGGCCCTCACGGGCGGCATGGGAGGGTGCCTGGTGGTCTACCACTGCGCGGCGCTGGCCGCCGACTGGGGCCCCTTGGAGGACTTCGTCGCGGTCAACGTCACCGGAACCGCCAACGTGCTGGCCGCAGCGGCGGCGGCGAAGGTCGCCAAGCTCGTCCACGTGAGCACGGAGGCCGTGCTGGTCGACGGCAGCCCCCTGGTCGGTGTCACCGAGTCACGGCCCCTGCCCGAGGCTCCGCTCGAGGGCTACCCGTCGACCAAGGCCGAGGCCGAGCGGCAGGTCCTGGCCGCGAGCAGCGCCAGGCTGGCGACCTGCGTGGTGCGGCCCCGCCTGATCTGGGGCCACGACGACTCGACGGTCCTGCCGCGCCTCGTGGAGGCCGCCGATCGCGGGTCGCTGCGCTTCATCGACGGCGGGGAATACCTCACCAGCACCTGCCACGTGGACAACGTCGTGGAGGGCATGCTCCTGGCGGCGGAGCGGGGGCTGCCCGGTCGGGTCTTCTTCCTCACCGACGGCGAGCCGGTCCAGGTGCGGTCGTTCATGGAGTCCATGCTGCGGGCGGTGGGCCGCGAGCCCCGGGCCGGGTCCCTGCCCGGCTGGGCCGCTGACCTGCTCGCCGGCCTCTTCGAGCTCCTCTGGCGCTGGCTGCCGCTGAGGGGGTCGCCTCCCCTGACCCGCCTGGCGATCGAGCTGATGGGACGCGAGGTGACGGTGGAGGACCGCCGGGCCCGGCAGGAGCTGGGCTACCGGGGTCGCGTCTCTCGCGACGAGGGCCTCGCGTCGCTCACCGGGCCGCCGGGCCTGGCCACCGCGACAGGAGTCGAGAGCGCTCGGTGAGCCTGCTCAGCGCGCTGTGGCCGCTCGCCCTCGCCGGTCTCCTCTCGGAGACCGACGAGGATCCGCACCGCCTCGAGCCCGGCGGGGTGGTGATCGGGGCCTACAACGCCGACCTGGGCTGGGGGGGAGGTGGTGTGCTCAACCTCGCCCGCTTCCATCCCCAGCTCGACCCCTACCGCTGGCGGGCCCAGCTCGCGCTGCTTCTCTTCGCCAAGGGCTCGGGAGTGGGCCCGGAGTCCACCTTCCAGAACCTGTCGCTGATCGTCGACGTGCCGTCTCGGGGCCAGGCTCCTCGCTGGCGCTTCGAAGGGTATGTGCGGCGCCAGAGCAACGCCGGCTGGTACGGCATCGGCAACACCTCGGCCTACGAGCGGCCCTGGGAGGACCTCGATCCCGTCGCCGACCCGGAGGCCTATGCCCTGGCCCGGCACCACAACGACTACGATCGGCGCCGCATCGGCCTGAAGGCCGCGGGTCGCATGGACCTCGTCGGCGACGTCGACGCCTTCGTCGGGGCGGCCTTCACCGTCAACCGCTTCGAGCTCTACGAGGGCAGCCGGCTGGCGCTCGATCTCGCCGGCGAAGGCAGCGAGCTGGCCCGACAGGCGCTGTCCTGGGGGGTACCCCACAGCCTCCTGGAGGGCTCGGCCGGGGTGTACTGGGACCACCGGGACCACGAGACCTCTCCCAGCCGCGGCTGGCTGCTGGAGGGGTCGGTGCGCGGCGGTGTGGGCCTGGGGAGGAGCGGGGCCTTCTGGGGGGTGAACCTCACCGGCCGCGGCTACCTGCCCCTCACGGACCACGTGGTCTTCGCGACCCGGGTCCTGCTCGACGGCCTGGGGGGCGAGGTGCCCTTCTACGAGCAGGCCCGCCACGGCGGCCTCGTCCAGGAGAACTCCCCGGGCGGCGGTCGCTCGGTGCGTGGGGTGGCGCTGATGCGCTACCACGGCCGCGCCAAGGCCCTGCTGAACCTCGAGCTGCGCCACCAGCTCCTCGACTTCGGCCTGGTCGGCCAGCCCAGCCGGGCAGGCCTGACCTGGTTCGTCGACACCGGCCGGGTGTGGTCCGAGCTGCCGGGCAACCCGGAGATCGACGGGGGCGGCTTCCACACCGGCGCTGGCGGCGGGCTCTGGCTCCACTGGGGCGACAGCTTCCTGCTGCGGCTCGACGTGGGCACTTCGGCGGAGGGGACGGGGGCCTACCTCGACGTCGACCACGTCTTCTGAGTCAGCGGACGGGCCTCACGCCCACGGTGCCGCCGTCGGTGACGCCGTCGATGATCGACCAGGCGTTGTCCCGCAGGGTGTCGTCGTTGACCTGGAAGGAGAGCACCCCTTCGGCCGGTGCGACGAACCGGGTGGCCGTGCCCACCGGGACGACGGTCACGGAGCCGTCGAGGGCCTCGAAGCGGGTGAGCAGCTCGCCCCAGCGGCAGTCCTCCGCCGAGCAGGGCGCCTCGGCCGGCACGGGCTGGTCGGCGAGACCCGCGAGGGTCGTGACGGGACCTTCGGCGCCGAGCTGGAAGGTGGAGGAGGCGGTGGCCTCGATGTCCACGGTCTCGCCCGGGCACAGGGACACCTCGTGCTGCCAGGCCCGGTCGACGGAGAGGATGTCGAACCAGTCCTCTGTCAGGGCGGCGATGCACTCCCCTTCGGTGAGCGCGGTGGTCAGGGACTCCAGCCAGCCGCCCCAGGCCATCGTCGACACCCCTTCGGCCGCCCACTCCCGGCAGTACTCGAGGTTCGTCGCCGCAACCTCCTCGACGCGCTCGGGCCGCTCGCGCAGCAGGTCCCGGATCTGGCGAGCCAGGTCGAGGCCGAAGTCCACGCCGTCGTTCAGCCCTCCGCGCCACTGGAGCGCGAGCTGATCGAGGGTCTCGCGGCGGGGGTCGTCCAGCTCGCCCCCGGGATCGAGGACGGTGAAGTCCGGGGCTTCGTAGCAGGCGCCCTTGGCCAGCTCGACCCAGCCGTGGTCGGGCTCGGGTGGTGGTGGCGGGACCTTCGGACCACAGGCCCACAGTGGCAGCAGCCAGAACGGGATCATTCTCCCTCCAGGGGCGGACAGACGACGTCCACGTAGGTGGTGAAGCCCTCCAGCGCCGGCATCGGCACCGGGTCGCCCTCGTCGAAGGCGTAGGAGAAGTAGTGCTCGCCGCCGCAGGGCCCCCCCGGGTTGTCCAGGGACAGCTCGTAGTCCCCCGGCTCCACGTTCACGACCCCAGCGAAGCCGCTGCCGCTGGTGGCGGTGAGGTCGTCGTCGGCCAGGAACAGCCCGTTCATGTAGTAGGGCACGCCCTGGTCGGGCTCCAGGGTGAAGGAGACCCCCTCGGTGTGGGGGGGCAGCTCCTCGCCGCCGGGCTCGCGGGCGTAGTGGAAGAGCGTGAAGGCCAGGTGCGAGGCCTCCGGGTCGTAGACGGTGCCCATGCGCTCGGCGTTGAGCTCGGCGAAGGAGGCGTCGTAGAGCGTGGCGACGAAGTTCCGCGCCTCGTGGGCGCTGTTCTGGGGGAAGGCCGTGGGGACCGTGTCCTCCAGGGTGGCGGTGACGACGAGGTCCGTGTCCCTGGGCAGTCCGGCGAGCACGAAGCCGCCCTCGTCGTCGGTGAGGGTGCAGTCCACGTCCTCCAGCTCCGGGACGCAGACCTCCACGCCTTCGAGGCCCGCCTGGAGCAGGGTGATGAAGTTGCCACGGAAGCAGGCGTAGTCGTCGTCCACCGCGTCGCACGCGGGGGGCGTGGGGTCGTCGCAGGCCAGGGCGAGGAGCAGGATCACGCCGGCAGGCTATCCGGGTATGACGCCTCCGACCGGTGGTCTGGGTTCAGAGCAGGGTCAGGACCCCCAGGACCACGACCAGCAACGCGACGGCCACGAGGATCAGGGGCAGCCGGGACGGGGAGGGAGGTGCCTCGGGGGCGGCGGGTGTGGGGGCCTCGGGTGTCGGAGCCGCGGCCGGAGCGGCCTGTGGGACGGTCGTGTGGGGTGCCTGTGGAACGGTGGTCTGGGGCGCGGGAGCAGGGGCCTGCTCCGCCTGGCGGCGCTTCTCCGCCGAGGCCTTGAGGTTCGCCAGCAGCGCCGAGGCCGGCGGCGGCACGTCGGACTTGATGCGCACGTCGGCCAGGGCCTGCACGACCTCTCCACCTGTCGCCGGTCGGGCGGTGAGATCACGGCTGGTCATGGCCCGGATCACGGTGCGAAGGGCTTCGTGCACGCCCTCTCCCGGATCGAGGTGGGGGGTCTGGAGCTTGCGGCGCAACAGCTTGGTCGTGGTCGCGGGGGTGCCGTCCGGGTCGCAGAAGGCCTCTCGTCCCAGCAGGGCCTCGTAGAGCAGGATGCCGAGGGCGTAGAGGTCCCAGGTCCCGTCCTCGTTGCCGCTCTCGAAGGCCTCCGGCGGCAGGATGCGGAGGGTGCCGACCACGGAACCCGCCTGGGTCAGGCGCTCCTCTTCGGACTCCAGCGCCACGCCGAAGTCCATGAGCTGGGCCTGGCCATCGTCGGGCAGGAAGACGGTCTCCGACTTGACGGCGCGGTGGATGATGTCCTCGCTGTGGAGGTAGGCCAGCGTGGCCGCCAGGCCTCGGGCCAGGTCGAGCACGTCGCGCTGGGACAGGGGCCTGACGGCCAGGCGCTTGTCCAGGAAGGTGCCCTGGCGCCAGTCGCAGGCGACCGAAGGTGGGTCGGCCACGAAGCCGATGTAGCGGGGCACACCGGGGTGGTTGAGCCGCGCGAGCATCTTGGCGAAGCGCTCGAAGCGCTCCTTGCCCCGATCGAGGCTCTGGAAGTCGAAGACCTTGATCACCGCCGGCGTCGCACCGGGGCTCAGGGGTTCGCAGAGGTAGGCGGTCCCGGTGGTCGACTTGCGCAGGACCTGAGCCACCGTCCACTTGCCAACGATGTCGCCTCGCTCCAGCACGCTCCACCCCTCGTCGCCGCCATCGGACGGCCAGAGCCTCGATGCTACCCTGACGCCGCCGTGCTGATGACCTGCCTGTGGCTCGGGGCCACCGCCTACGCTGACGAGCCGGTGGACCCCTTCGAGGAGTCCGACGCCGCCGCGCTCTTCGCGATGGAGGAGGCGCTGGTCACCGTGGCCAGCCGCTACGCACAGACCACCCGGGAGGCGCCGGCCATCGTCACGGTGATCACCGCCGAGCAGATCCGTGCTCGGGGCTACCGCACCCTCGCCGAGCTGCTGCGGGGCCTGCCAGGCATCACGGTCACCCGCTCCAAGGAGGGCCGGACACTCGCCTGGTTCCGCGGGGCGATCGCGCCCGACAACAGCAAGTTCCTCCTGCTGGTCGACGGGGTGCCCTGGTACGACGGGGTCTACCAGCACGCCTGGATCGACGCCTACCTCCCCCTGTCGATCGTCAAGCAGGTCGAGGTCATCAAGGGCCCCGGCTCGGCGATCTACGGGACCAACGCCTTCGCCGGCGTGGTCCACGTCGTCACCTGGCAGGCCGACGACATCGAGGGTGGCTATGGTCGCGCCGAGGGCGGCTCGGCCTACACCGTCGGGGCCACCGTCATGGCCGGAGGTCGCGTCGCCGCAGGAGACGACCCGGTCCGGGCCTGGAGCTACGGGCGTGTCTACGACACCCTCGGCGACGGTCTCGACCTCACCCCCAAGGGCGAGACCAACGTGCACGGCGCCAACCCGGTCCGAGCGGTGAACGCCGGTGCACGGGTGTCCTGGCGGGGCCTGTCGGTGCGCTACGACCACGTGGACTACCGCCACAGCTACCTCACCAAGCCCCAGGGCACGCTCTGGGAGGTCTGGGGCGAGTCAGCCGACGAGGCCTACCTCGCCTACCGCAACGAGTTCCTCGCGGCGCGCTGGGACGTTCGCCTGGGTCGCAACCTGACCCTGGCCCCTCACGCCTTCTTCCAGGAGTACGACAACCCCGGCGTCTACGGCTGGCTCTCCGATCCCCAGACCACCGTGACCACCGACACCGGCGGCACCACCACGGCCAGCACCGAGCTCGTGTCGACCCTCGTGGACGCCGAGAAGCACACCCTGCGCTACGGCGTCGGCCTGGACCTGGAGGCTCGCCCGGCACCCAGTCACCTGACCGTGGCCGGCCTCGGCTTCGAGGGCGTGCGCATCCTCACCCTGGAGGACAAGGTCTACGAGGATCCGGCGCCGGAGACCGACCCCGACCCCAGCTTCTACACCCCGCCGGGCACCGACGCCCACGGTGTCTACGCCTACGCCCAGCACACCTGGACGGCGCTGTACTGGCTGGAGCTCACCGCCGGGCTGCGGGGCGACTACAACCTCTTCGGCGACTGGCCCTTCGCCAGTCCCCGGCTCGGCGTGCTGCTGGTGCCCACCTCCAGCACCTGGGTGAAGCTGCTCTATGGTCGGGCGCTGCGGGCGCCTTCGGCCCGGGAGTCCCTGGTCCAGGAGACGGGACTCGACGAGGACGGTCTGCCCGTGTACACCGCCTCGAACCCGGATCTCGTCCCGGAGGAGATCAACACCGTCGAAGCCGAGGTCACCTGGGCCTGGCGTGGGCTCACCCTGCGGGGTGCCACCTTCTACTCCCGGCTCACGCGCATCATCGACGCCGGGCGGGGCAACAACACCTACCAGAACCTCGACACCCTGGTCACGGTGGCGGGGACCGAGGCCGAGGC
Source organism: uncultured Enterobacterales bacterium (assembly GCA_964501915.1). Classification (GTDB taxonomy): domain Bacteria; phylum Myxococcota_A; class UBA796; order UBA796; family CAJQPC01; genus CAYFPX01. The sequence goes on along the minus strand of CAZCVP010000008.1, from coordinate 26,134 downwards.
AACCTGGTCTTCGGACCGGCTCGACGCCGGGCTGTCCTGGGCCTGGACCTGGGGGCGGGACCAGGGCCTGTCCATCTACGGGGTGCCTTCCCATGCGCTGCACGCCCGCGCGACCTGGCAGGCGGTCGACGGCCTGTACCTGAGCGGCAACGTCGACGCCTTCTCCAGGCGCCACCGGGAGGAGTGGGCGCCGGGCTCGGGCGCCGAGGACGGACCGGCCTATGCCCTGGTCGATCTGTCCGTCGCGACGGACCGCCTCGCGAAGGGCCATGTTCGGCTGGATGCTTCGGTTCACAACGTGCTGAACACGGAGTACGAGGACCTGGTCTACCTGGACGACGCGAACGCGGTCAAGAACGACGAGCGGAAGTACCCGAACGACATCGAGGGCGAGGGGCGTCTGTTCATGGTTGGCCTGGAGGTGGAATTCTGAGATCGAACGCTCGCTCGCCGAGCGTGACACCGTTGATCTTGATCTCCACCTTGTGTTCGCCGACGTAGTAGCGTCGCGTCGAGACGGGCCTGAGGGCGATCCGTCGTTTGATCGTGATCATTTCGTTCGGCTTCAGGGTCCTGTTCGAGCCCTTGAAGACCTTGGGTGATCGCTTTCCGTTCGCCTTGACGAAGTGGATCGGGTAGTCGATCACGAGGCTCTGCGGGTGGTCGGAGCCAGAACGCAAGGTCGTTTCGATGATTAGAGTTCCGCCGACCTCGAATTCGCTCGGTGAGACGGTGAAGTGTTCGATCGTGAGCTGGGGTGGTCCGAACCCGAGCACCGCCAGGGCCCCGGGGTGGCCGGCCTTGACCAGGCCCCTCAGGGCGTGTCGCACGATCCAGGGAAGGTCGCCGCGACCGTCCTCCATCCAGCGCCCCGCCACCTCCACGGCCACCTCGGGGTGGTCCTTGGAGATGTCGTTGAGGTGGTTGGCCACCGAGCGCTGGACGTAGCGCTGGTCGTCGAGCCTGAGCCGCTCCAGCAGGGCGAGGGTCTCGGAGGGGTTCCGCTGGAAGCGGGGCAGGCGCGCTCCCCAGGGCAGGCGGGGACGGCTGCCTTCGCTCACCAGGCGCCGGACGTGGGGATCGGGGCTCGCGGCCCAGCGATGGAGGACGGCCAGCGTGCGCTCCGGCTCCCGGTCGAGGAAGGGGCGGATGGCGAACTCCGCCGAGAACCGGGGCGTCAGGGCTTCCAGGGCCTCCATCGAAGCCTCGAAGTGATCGAGGCCGCAGGTCTGGACCCAGTGGCACAGGGGCCAGAGGACGAAGTCGATCGGATCGCTTCCGTCCGCCGGGGTCCGGGGCGGCAGCGCGGCCAGCAGCGCCGATACCGCCCGGGGGAAGTCCGGCACCACGTGGTGGGAGACCACGGTGGCCAGGTGGCGCACCCGGTCCTTGAGTTCCAGGTCGGTGAGGCCCTCACAGCCCTCGGCCACGAAGGCCTCCACGTCGATGCGGGGGTCCGCTCGGGCGAGGAGCTGACCCAGGGCAGCGATCGAGGTCGGGTTGAAGGCGTTCTTGAAGGGTTCCTGCTCGGCCACCGGGTCCTCCTCGCTCCGTGCCCCGACCGGGCCCACGCTCGGGATACGATGGGGCGCTCGGAGGTCCTGATGCGCCCCATCGTACTCTTGCTGCTGGCCGCGGTCGCGGCTTGCTCCGGTGCGGCCTGGGCCGAGGGGGACCCCCAGGCGGAGTGCGGGCTGGAGGAGGGGGCCGTGCCCGCCTTCGAGCTCGAGGACGTGAACCCTTCGTCGGCGACCTATGGCCAGCAGCGCGCCCTCGGCGACTCCCTCGGTCGCACCCTGGTGATCTACTTCGCCACCGCGACGTGAAGTCAGTGTGTCGCGCAGGCTGCCGACCTCCAACGCATCTGGGACGCCCACCACGAGACCTGGGGTGACGTCGACCTGATCCTGATCAACTCCTACGGGGCCGAGGAGGGCCTGCCAGAGATGACCGACGGGGTGACGCTGCCCGTCCTGCAGGACACGCTCGAGGCCGGGGTGTTCTCGGCCTATGGCGCCTCCAAGTGGTACATCTACCTCATCGACCCTCAGCAGCAGCCGGTGCTGCTCCACTACGAGATGGACCTCGACGCCGAGCAAGAGCGGCTGCTCGCCGAGATCGCCGCGGTGGTGTCCCGATGATCGGCGCCCTGGTCCTGCTCGCCTGCCAGGGGACCGGTGACGACAGCGGCACCGTGCCCACCGGGGACTCGGACGGCACCCGGGACTCCCAGGACACGGCCGTCGTGCCCTGCGAGCTCGCCCCCTGGTCTCCGGCCGCGGACACCTGCGTCGAGAGAGGCCGCCTGTACGCTCTCCGGGAGCCAGACCTACGAGAACTTCGGCTACGCGCTCTCGGCCGCCGGCGACGGCGACGCCGATGGCTACCCGGATCTGCTCGTTGGGGCACCGGGCTTCGACAGCGACACCCTCTACGACGCCGGTCGGGCGCGGGTCTACAGCGGCGCCGGGCTGGTGACCGGAGGTGACGCCGCCGTGCTCGGCGAGCTCGTCGGCTCGGCCGGCTACGTCGGCCTGGGCCACGACGTGGCCTGGGTGGGCGACATGACGGGCGATGGCCTGGACGACTTCGTCGCCACGGCGAGGGGCTACGACACCACCCTGGCCGAGGTCGGACAGGTGGTGCTGGTGGCCGGCCAGGCCGGCGGCTGGGAGCTTCCGAGCCTCGTCGGTAGCGCGAGCTGGGTCGGTGTGAGCGAGCTGGCCCGGGCCGGGCACACCGTCGCACCCGCCGGGGACACCGACGGCGACGGGCTGGCGGACCTGTGGGTCACCACGGACTACAAGCAGTCCGTGGGCGGCCGGGAGACCTATGCCGGCGGGGGGCTCGCGCTGGTGCGGGGCGCGTCGGATGCGGGCTGGGACGTCTCCCTGGCGGAGGCGCCGGTCCGGCTCCTGGCCGAAGACACCACCGGTGCGGCGGGCACCGACATCACCACCGGGGACTTCGACGGGGACGGTGTCGACGACGTGGCGACCTCGGCACCCTACGCCTCCTCCTACCGGGGGGTGGTCTATGCCCTGCCGGGTGGAGCGCTCGCAGGGGAGGTCTCGCTCGCCGAGGCCCCCGTGCGCTGGACGGGCGACAACGTGAGCGAGGTCTATGGCTGGAAGCTCGCGGCGGGCGACTTCGACGCCGACGGGGCCGACGACCTGGTGGTCGGTGTGCCCCTGAGCGACGTCGCCTACCCCGAGAGCGGCGCCGTGGTCGTCTACCGGGGCGGCGCCGACTTCTTCGACGGGGCGGCCGAGGTGGCGGCGGTGATCGAGGGGTCCTGGGACCACCAGGACCTGGGCTCGGGCCTCGCCGTCGGCGACCCCACCGGCGACGGGGTGGACGACCTGTTGCTCGGTGCCGTGACGGCCTACCGCGGGCTGGTCACAAAGGGCGGGCGCCTGTCCGTGCTGCCGGGCGTGGCCGGGGGCTGGACGGACACCACGCCCTCCGTCACCTTCCACGGGGCCGGCGTGAAGGACTACCTGGGGGCGTCCAGCGCTGCGGTCGACCTGGACCTCGACGGTCGGGACGAGCTCGTCCTGGCCACCGGCTACGCCAACGTCGGGGCCACCGACTCGGGGGTCGTCTACCTCCTGGGAGGGCTGCTGTGATCGCCCTGGTCGGTCTGCTGGCCTGTGACGTGAACACAACTGAGACCGGCGACACGGCCGCTACCTGTCTCACGGGGCTGGAGGGCGTGATCTACGGGGCCGATCGGGTGGACCCTCCGCCCGAGGCCGGCGGCCACATCGAGGCCGTGGACACCGAGGGCGAAGCCATCTCGACTGTGGCCGATGCGGACGGCAAGTGGGCGCTGCCGGCGTGGCCGGGGACCTGGACCGTGTCGGCGACCAACGCGTCGCAGGACTGCTTCACCGATCCGGATCCGGAGGTGGAGGTGGTGGCGTGTGACACGCCGTTCGTCGAGCTGTTCACGGAGCTGTGCTACGGGCGGTGAGGCGCCCCACCTGCTCCCCTGCTACCGTCGCCGTGCCCCCAGCGGAGATCCAACATGTCCGAGTTCAACGGTCTGGGCGTCCACCTTGGCAACCTGTCGCGGCTCTCGTCGGCCCGCACCCGCAGCATCTGCCCGGAGAGCTTCACAGGGGAGAAGGGGCGGGGTGGCATGGCGACCGAGGGGACCGGTGCGCACATGGCCCGCAAGCTGGGGCGGGGCTGGAAGATCTCCCCGTCGGTCGGCGTGGCGGCGGGCAGGACCTTCACCCTGGCGGACATCGAGGGGCCGGGAGCCATCCAGCAGATCTGGGCCACCGTGACCGGGACCTGGCGGTTCTCGATCCTGCGCATCTACTGGGACGACCAGGAGCATCCCTCCGTGGAGTGCCCGGTGGGGGACTTCTTCGGCATGCACTGGGGCCGCTACGCGCCCTTGTCCTCGCTGGCGGTGTGCGTGAACCCGGGCAGCGCCTTCAATTGCTACTGGGAGATGCCCTTCCGCCGCCGCTGTCGCATCACCCTGACCAACCTCGCCGACAGCGACATCGTGCTCTACTACCAGGTGAATTACTGTCTCACGACCGTGCCTGAAGACGCCGCGTACTTCCACGCCCAGTTCCGCCGCACGAACCCGCTGCCCGTGGGAGACGTCTACCGCATCCTCGATGGCGTGGAGGGACGCGGCCACTACGTCGGCACCTCGATGGCCTGGGGCGTGAACACGGGGGGCTGGTGGGGGGAGGGAGAGATCAAGTTCTTCCTCGACGGTGACACGGAATTTCCGACGATCTGCGGTACGGGGACGGAGGACTACTTCTGCGGGTCCTACAATTTCGAGAACAAGCAGACCCGCAGCTACGAGACCTACAGCACGCCCTATGCGGGCCTGCACCAGGTCATCCGACCCGACGGGCTCTACGACAGTCAGCAGCGCTTCGGCATGTATCGCTGGCACATCCCCGACCCGATCCGCTTCGAGCAGGACCTCCGGGTGACGATCCAGGCCCTCGGCTGGGGCCCGGATCGCTACCTGCTCCTGGGCGACGACATCGCCTCGGTGGCCTTCTGGTACCAGGCCCTCCCCACGGCCCCCTTCCCCGCGCTGCCGGAGCGGGATGCGCTGGAGGTGATCTGATCCGTGTCTCCGTCGCCCTGGAAGTGGCGGGAGAGACCTGGGCGGTTGGTACCATCGGCTCTCCGATCTGCGAGGAAGACCATGTGTTCTCCCGGTTCCACCCTCCTCACGCTGCTGCTGGGCCTCACGGGCTGCCGAAGCGACTCCGGCAACCTGGTGATCACCGGTGATGACACCGCCACCGTGATCGACTCGGCGGCCCCCCCGACGGACGAGGACGACGACGGCTGGAGCGTCGAGGACGGCGACTGCGACGACACCGACCCCGACGTGCACCCGGAGGCCGAGGAGGTGACCTGCAACGGCCTGGACGACGACTGTGACGGGGCGACCTGGGACGAGCCCGACGCCGACGCCGACGGCTGGACGATCTGCGAGGAGTGCGACGACGAGGCGGAGGGCGTCAATCCGGGCGCCGAGGAGGTCCCCTACAACGACGCGGACGACGACTGCGACGAGACCACGCCCGACGACGACCTCGACGGCGACGGCTACGGGCTGGCCGAGGACTGCGACGACGAGGACGCCACGCTCAACCCCGACGCCGAAGAGGTCTGCGACGGGATCGACAACGACTGCAACGACGCCGTGGACGCCCGCGCAGTCGACGTACACACGGTCTACCCCGACGCCGACGGAGACGGCTACGGCGCGGACGGCGCCCCGATCACCGCCTGCACGCCCCCCGAGGGCTACGGCGAGGGCGACGGGGACTGCGACGACACGAATCCCCTGGTGCACGACGGCGCCAACGAGCTCTGCGACGGCCTGGACAACGACTGCGACGACGACGTCGATGGTTCAGAGGGCTTCGCTCACTTCACGGCCGTCACCGGGGCGGTCACCGACTGGACCGCCGCCCTGGCCGCCGCGGCCGCTCTGTCGGTGTCCGAGGACGGCACGCTGACGTTCTGCGCCGGGGACTACAGCGCTTCGCTGACCGCCGAGGAGGGCGTGATCGTCAGCCTCGTCGGCGCCGGGCTGTCCGCCACCACCCTCACCGGTGACGGGGCCAGTCCCGTGCTGACCCTGTCGGAGGGTGCGGCGGCCACCCTCACCGGCGTCACGGTGACCGGCGGCGGGGGGAGCCTCGGGGGAGGTGTCTATGCCGAGTCGGACAACAAGCTCGACGTCTCGGACGTGAGCTTCACCGGCAACACGGCCACGACCGCCGGCGGCGCGATCTACCTGGGTGACGGGGGCCAGGCGGCCCTGTCGGACACTGAGCTGTCGGGCAACGAGGCCGCAAGCTACGGCGGTGCCATCCACGTCGAGGAGGCGATCCTGGACCTCGGGACCGTCGAGCTGTCCGGCAACACCTCGGTCTACGGGGGCGCGCTGTTCGCCGAGGAGTCCATCGTCACCCTCACGGACGGCACGGTCGACGGGAACGCGGCCAGCTCCGGCGGGGCCTTCTACGTCGACGGCGACAGCGTGCTCACGCTGTCCGGCGGCGCCTTCACCGACAACCTGGCCGAGGCCAGCAGTGGCATGGCGGGGGTGATCTGTGCCGAGGACTCCGAGGTCGTCGTCTCGGGTGCGAGCTTCTCCGGCAACCGCAGCGAGCTCGGCTACGGTGGCGCGATCACGCTGGGCAGCAGCTCGCTGGAGGTGACCGACACCAGCTTCTCCGACCACTACGCGCTCTACCACGGCGGTGTCGTCTACGCCGACGCCTTCTCCTCGGTGTCGCTGGAGACCGTCGACTTCACCGACGACAGCAGCGACTACTACGGCGGCGTGATCTACGCCTCCTCCGTCACCCTCGACCTCACCGACGTCTCCGTCGAGGGGGCCTACACGCTCTACTACGGCGGCGGCTTCTACCTCTACGCCTCGGACGCGACGATCAGCGGTCTGACGGTGGAGGACACCGAGACCGACAGCTCGGGCGGGGTCTTCTTCGTCACCACGGGCAGCACCCTGAGGATGAGCGACGCCACCTTCACCGACAACGAGACCCCCGGCTACGGTGGCGCCTTCTACGCGTCCGACAGCACCGTCGAGATCATCGCGTCGACCTGGAGCGACAACGCCGCCTCCTCCGGCGCCGCCCTCTACGTGACCGGCACCGAGCTCGTCCTGGACGAAGCGGAATTCACCGACAACGACGCCGACTACTACGGCGGCGCGATGAACGTGAACACCTACTCGGAGGTCACGGTGACCGGCGCTGTGTTCAGCGGCAACACGAGCGCCTATGGGGGCGGGCTCTACCTCTCGGCCTCCGACCACGAGCTCGACGACCTGACCTTCAGCCAGAACACGGCGACCTATGGAGGCGGGCTCTACCTCTACAACGCGACGGGCAGTGTCTCCAACAGCAGCTTCGAGGACAACCAGGTCACGGGCTACGGGGGCGGCCTCTACGCCCACACGTCCACCCTCACCGCGGAGTCGCTCACCCTGAGCGACAACTACGCCCAGTACGGCGGCGGCTTCTTCGGGACCTACACGGACCTCGAGGCGACCGACCTCACCCTCACCGACAACGCCGCCATCCTCGGGGGCGGGGGGATCTACCAGGACGCCTACGGCACCCTGAGCCTCGACGCCAGCACCCTGAGCGGCAACGAGGCCACCAGCTACGGCGGTGCCCTGATGACCTACGCCGAGACCACGATCACCGACTCCACCTTCACCCTGGGCGATGCGAACGAGGGGGGCTGCATCTGGACCAACGGGGCCTACGGCGGCTCGCTCACCGGCGACGGCCTGTCGATCACCGAGTGCAGCGCGGTGAGTGGCGGCGGGATCTACTCCTACTACGGTCCGGTCTCGCTGACGGACAGCGAGCTCACCGACAACGACGCCACCAGCGGGGGGGCGATCGTTGCCGCCGACAGCGACGCCACGGACTCGGACCTGACCCTGACCACCTGCACCGTGCATCGCAACACGGCCGACAACGGGGGAGGGGTCTACGCCTACTACCGCAGCGCCATCACCTCCGACGCCAGCGACTGGGGCGAGGACGCCGACGACAACGACGACGCGGACATCTACCTCTACGGCGTCGACACCTACTCCTACGGCGACGGCGCGTCGTTCACTTGCGACACGACGGTGTGCACGGAGTAGGGGCTATCGACTGGCGACGAACTCCAGGACCGCCTGCGCGAAGGCCTCCGGCTCCTCCGCAAAGGGCACATGGCCGCTGCGCTGGAAGACCTCCAGCCGGGCGTCGGGCAGGGTGCGCTCCAGGTAGCGACCGGACTCCAGCAGCACCGCGTCGTCCTGTTCGCCGTGGATCACGAGCACCGGCTCGCCGACCTGGTCGAGGCGGTCGAGCACCTCGGGACCTGCGGCGATCGCGGCCGGGTCCAGCCTCTCCTCGAGCCAGCTCACGTGGTCCGGATCGCCGCCGCCGGCCAGCAGGTCGGCCACCACCGGCCGCCAGCCCCGCTCCGCCGTCTCTTCGAGGTGGCGGGCGTGGGTCAGGGTCAGCCCGCCGTTGTAGTCGGCCACCTCGGCCCAGGTGGTCGTGACCGACGGGGCCGTGCCGACCAGCACCAGGCCGCCCAGCTCCAGGCGGGTGGCGACGTCCAGGGCCGCCTGGCCGCCCGCCCCCCAGCCCACGACCACGGCGTCCTCGAGGGCCAGGGTCTGGATCACGGTCTCGACGACCTCCGGAGAGGCGCTCTCGAGCACCACCACCGGGCTGCTGCTGGCCAGGGCGTCGACCTGGGGCCACCAGACCGCGCCGTCGAAGCCGGCGTCCGGTACCAGCACGAGGGCGCGTCCCTCCGCCGGGCCGTGGCGCTGCACCAGCACCGTGGTGCCGCTCACGTCCACCTCCCAGGTCTCGACGGGGGCCTCGGGCGCGGTGGTCCAGGGCGGCTGCAGCGGGTGGTCGCTGGCGGCGATGTCCCCCGCCGGGTCGGCCCACCAGCCGGCGAGGTGGTCGACGGCCGGGTCCACCAGGTCGGCCGCTGCGTCCGGATCGCAGGCCAGGTAGCGGTTCAGGGTCGCCGTCGTCAGGGTCTGGATGGCGGCGTGGTAGGCGGTCGGGTCCGCGCCGCAGGCGTCGTTGAGTTCCTCCACGAAGGCGGTGACGCCGTAGCGGAACAGGTCGTTGGCGCAGAGGTCGGTGAAGTCGAAGTGCCGGGCCCCGTCGAGCTGAGCCAGGAAGCGGGGACTGCTCGTGCGGTCATAGGCGAGCTGCTGGTGGGACCACTCGCAGGTCGTGTCCTCGGTGCCCCCCACCAGGGTCAGGGCGCCGCGGACCTCGTAGCTCTCGGGGGCGTGCACGCCGGTCATGCGATCGTCGAACATCGGCGCCAGGGACACGCCGACCAGCTCCTGGTTGTCCATCGCGCCGGCCATCAAGACCGTGGAGGCGCCGAAGCTGTGGCCCGTCCAGCCCACCCGGTCGGTGTCGAAGGCCTCGTACAGCGCGCTCTGCGGATCCGTCGACAGGCGCCGGAGCTCCGAGGAGACGAAGGCCATGTCGTGGATGCGGTTGACCACGCTCTCGTCGTCGGAGGCGGTCCCGTCGAACATCGTGTTGCCCACGTGGTCCGGGGCCGCCACCACGTAGCCGTGACTCGCCAGGTAGGTGGTGAGGAAGGTCGACTGGTAGCGGATGCCCCGGTAGCCGTGGCTGAAGAGCACCAGCCCGCGGTCCGGGTCGTGGGCCGCCGGGGGCGCCTCGCGCACCGCGCTGGTCTCCACCAGGGTGAGCAGGTCGGCATCGCCCAGCAGGAGCAGCATCAGGGCGGCCAGCGCCCCGGAGTCGTCCCCGGCCATCATCGCCACCTCGTCGAGCCCGAGGCCGTAGGACTCCCCGGGCCAGCCGCGCACCGACTCGTCGGCCGGGTACCAGACCTCCGTGAGCAGGGTCCGGTCGGCTCGGGTGGGGTCGGTGAGCTCGATCGTGCGCACGCCCACCGGGTGCGGGCCCCAGGTGGCCGGGTCGTAGGTCGTGGCCGCCGCGAGCCCGTCGCAGCGTCGCTCGGCGAGGGGGGGCAGGGCCGGGAGGGGCTCCCAGGGGTCCTCGATCTCGCCGGTCCCGCCGCCGGTGTCCACCTCGGTGTCGGTGCTCCCCGTCGTCCCCGGGTCCTCGGTCTCGCTCTCGGTGGAGGTCTGCTCCTCGGTGGGGCCGGGCTCTGTGGCCTCGGGGTCCCAGGTGGTGGGGTCTGAGCAGGCGAGCAGGCCGATCGTCAGCAGCGTCATGGGTCTCTCGTGGAAGGACCCGTGGAGCATAGTCAATGATTGACTATCAGGCAAGCGGTGCTTGACTTGGGCCCACAGAGGCTTCATGGTGCGTTCATGGCTCGCACCGACAAGACACCCTCGCGCATGGAGATCCTCGTGCTCTCCAGCCTCGCCCGCCAGCCCATGCACGGCTACGACATCAAGCTGGAGTTCCAGTACAAGCACGTGCGCTGGTGGGCCAAGGCCGAGCACGGTCACATCTATGCCGCGCTGGCCCGCATGGAGAAGAATGGACTGATCGTGCGGGTCGGCGACGAGCAGGAGGGTCGTCGGCGCAAGGTCTACGCGATCACCGAGGCGGGCCGGGCCCGGCTCGAGGTCGACCTGCGCACCGTAGGCCGCGCCCCGGACGCCACGACCTTCGACATCGACCTCTTCATCTCCGGCAGCTTCCTGATGGAGCTGGACGAGGTCCTGGAGGTCCTGGCCGAACGGCTCGGCGTGTTGGAGGAGCAGCTCTCCGCTGCCCGGACCCTCAAGGAGGGCATGTCCCCCTACATCCCGGCCTCCGGACACCTGATCATCGAGCACCGCATCGACCACCTGGAGCTGGAGGTCGCCTATGTCCGCAAGGTGTCCGAGGCCTTCCGGGCACAGGCGACCTGGGGGTCCTTCCTGGGGAGGCGCCGGATCTCCGACTTCGTCCAGCAGACCGGTGTGGACCTGGAGGCGGACGGTCCATGATGGACGGTTCGTCCGCCCGGCTATCCTGAGTGCATGATCATCGGGTCGCTGGGATGGCTGCTGTGGACGGGCTGTGCCTCGCACACCGAGGTCCCCGTGGTGGAGGAGAGAGTCGTGGACGAACCTGTCGTGGCGACGTCTGGCGAGAAGACGCCCTGGCCGGAGGACCACGTCGTGGGCCCGCACGGCTGGTGGGCCGTGGGCGAGGGGCTGGTGGAGGCCAGCGAGCGCACGTCTGTGCTGGATCCGACCTGGGGCCTCCCCGCCGGCACGGCGCTGCGCGCGGTCCTGCCCGAGGGCTTCGTGTCAGTGACGGCCGGGGCGACGGAGTCGGGGAGCTTCGGAACGACCACCCTGGAGGGGCTCACGCCCCTGGCTGGTCCGGTGAGCGGTGAGCTGGTCTGGCTCGTCTCGCCGACGTTCAGCCTGACGAGGTCCGTGGCGGTGCCCGCCGAGGTGCTGCCGACCCTCGAAGAGGGGACCCGCGCCGTCGCTGCCTGGGAGCAGGGAGCCCTGCGCTGGGTGGGGCTGGTCTCCGAGCAGCCCGACGCGCTCACGCTGTCGCTGCTCCTCTCGGCCGGGGAGTCCTGGGAGCGCATCGAGCTGACGCGCCTGCTGCGCTGACCTCAGAGCTCCGGAGCCCCCTCGGGCATCGCCCGTACCGCCACGGTCAGGGTGCCGCGGGCGACCGTGCGACGTCCGACCCCGGCCTCGACCTCCACCCGGTGGCTTCCGCCATAGCCGGCCCCCAGGGTCGCTCGCAGGTCCAACACGTCGCCGGCGAAGACCGGGGCCGTCAGCTTCAGGTCCACCGCCGACAGCACACCGAAGGCGGGCATCTCCGCCAGCCGCTCCCGCAGGGCCAGGGCTCGCGAGGGGTCGGGACCCGGCTGCATGCGCTGGAGCGCCGCCAGGGCCTCGAGGTCCCGCAGAGTGCCCTCGGGATCGGCCGAGCCCAGCTCGAGCAGCCGGAACAGGAGCACCGCGGTCTGGGCCAGTGCCTCGATGGTGTAGACGCCCGGCCACAGGGGCAGGCCGGGGAAGTGGCCATCGAAGACCGGCTCGCTGGTGGAGACGAGCTTGCGGGCCAGCAGCGTCGGGGTCGGTGCCGGAGCGAACCCGGTGACGGTGTCCACGAGCAGGAGCGGCCGACGATGAGGCAGCAGCAGCCGGATGACCTCCGGTCCGAGGTCCAGGTCCCGTCTCACGGGTCTCATGTGAGCGCCTCCAGGGTGTGGTCCAGGTCCCTCCGCGTGTCGGTCCGGTGGATCCGGAGCTCCGGAGCGCTCGCCCGCACCCAGGACGCGACGTGGTGGCCCGGTCCGACCAGGACGACGTCTCTCACGCCGTTCTCCGCCAGGTAGCGCAGGGTCGACACCCACTGCACGGGACGGGTGAGCTGGGCCGAGAGCTCGGCCGGGACGTCCGGGCCTTCGATGGGCATGCCTTCGCCGTTTCCCACGAACAGGCAGGAGAGCGGCCGGACGTCGCAACGCGCCAGGGCCTCTTCGTAGGCGGGTCGGGCACCGGCCATGACGGGGTGGTGCCAGGGCCCCCCGACCGGGAGGCGCTTCCCCCGCGGGGGCAGCTTGCCGCGCACGCCGCTGACGACCCAGGTGTCGGGGGCGTTGTGGGCGGCCAGGGCCATCTCCAGGGTGAGCTCCGGCGGCCTCGTGCGACGCAGCGCCGCCATGCCGCCTGGCGTCCGGACCGCCTGTCGAGACATCGCCAGCCCCCGGGCCCGGGCGAGGGTCACGGCCTGTTCGGCTTCGAGGCCGCCCGCGGCCGACCAGGCCGGGATCTCGCCCAGGCTGTGGCCCGCCACGGCCTCCCAGGTCAGGGGTAGCCTCCTCAGCACGGTCAGGCAGACCGCCACCAGCAGGGGCTGGAGGACCTCGGTGCGCCGGAACGGGGGGCCACCGCGCTCCAGCACCCGCAGGGCGTCCATGCCGACCAGGCCCGACGCCAGGTCCAGCAGCTCCGGGTCGACCATGGCCGCCCACAGGCCCATGCGGGGCTGCTCGGCCCCCTGGCCCGGGAAGAGCGCCGCGATCACAGGCCGAGCCCGCCGTCCACGGCCAGACACTGCCCGACGACGTACCGGGCGGCATCGGAGGCGAGGAAGAGCACGGCCGCGGCGACCTCGGGTGCCGTGCCGGCACGGCCGGCGGGGACGTGGTCCAGCACTCTCTGGCGCAGCTCCTGCGGCATGCGGCGGGCCATGCCCACGTCGAGCACGCCGGGCACCACGGCGTTCACGCGAATGCCCCGCGGCGCCAGCTCGGCGGCGAGGTTGCGGGTCAGCGCCTCCAGCCCGCCCTTGGCCGTGGCATAGGCGGACTGGCCGGGCAGGGCTCGCTGGCCGGCGACGGAGCCGATGTTGACGACAGCGCCGCGACCCCGGGCCAGCATGCCCCGCACCACCGCCCGCGTGCAGGAGGCCGCTCCGAGCAGGTTGGTCGCCAGGACCTCCTCCCAGGTGGCGGCGTCGTCGAGAGCGAACCACCCGGTGGCGGTCACCGCGGCGTTGTTCACCAGGACCTCGACGGGCCGGGAGTCCTGTTCCAGGGCCTGCACGGCGCGGGCGAAGGCCTCGGCGTCCCGAACGTCGACCGGCACCACGCAGCCGCCTGCCGGCAGGCTCGCCACCACCTCCTGGGCCAGGTCGGCCCGAGAGCGGCAGCCCACGGCCACGTAGGCCCCTTCGGCACCGAAGGCCCTGACCAGCTCGGCCCCCAGGCCGCGCGAGCCGCCGGTCACCAGGACGGTGCGTCCTTCGAACCTCATCGGGACCTCTCCGGAACCACCGGGGGAAAGCGATCGAGCTCCCGACTGGCCCAGCAGTGGCGCTGGGTGTCGATGAAGAGGCTGCGGTTGTCGAGCAACGGAGAGCTGGCCGTGCGCCAGCCGGCCTCGCCGGCCACGGTCGCGTCCTGACCGGGATGGGCGCGGTCCCGAGGCAGCAGCACCGTGCCGATCGCCGCGCCGAGCAGCGGCGAGTGCCGGGCGGCCACGAGCTGGCCTCGGCCTCCGTCGGCCAGCTCCACCACCGCCCCGCCGGGGGGGACGGCACCGCCTACCGGGCCGCGCACCCAGGTCAGGCGCGGGGGACGGGCCCTCCGAGCGGCCCGCAGGGCGTCGGCTCCCGGGAAGTCGCGACGGGGGTCGACGCGCCACTGGAGCTGGAGCTCGATGGGGGTCAGCTCGGCCGCCGCCGCGTCCCGGATCGAGAAGAAGCCGTTCTCCAGGGCACACAGGTCCAGCTCGTCGAGGGTGGCCCGCTCCAGTCCCAGCTCGGTCCCGAGCCGCTCCAGTCTGCTCCTCAGCTCGCCGAGCCGTCGGCGGGGCACCACGAAGAGGTAGCCGTACTCCCCGGTCTTGCCGGCTCTGAGGCAGAGGCCCTCGAGGCCCGGGACGTCGAAGAAGGACAGGTACGGGATGCCGAGCACGTCCGGGCTGGTGAGCCGGGCGACGAGCTCCCAGGCGTAGGGGCCGTGGAGCGACAACACGCCGTGATCGGGGGTCTGGTCGGTCACGGCGCAGTCCAGGAGGTCCTGGGGTCCCCGTGCCTTCAGCCAGTCCACCAGGTCGGCGCCCGAGAGGCCCTCGGCGACCAGCAGGTAGTCCAGGTCGTCGGCGACCACGTAGAGATCGACGATCGGGCGGGCTGCGTCGTCGAGCAGGACGCCGTGCAGGGCCTGGCCGTCACGGAGGAACAGGGGTCGGGGGCAGACCGCGTCGAGCAGGTCGAAGGCCCCTTCACCGGAGAGGCGCACGAGCTGGACGTGGTCGCCGGCCGCCAGGGCCACGCTCTGTCGGATCCCCGCCAGCCCGCCCTCAAGAGGCAGCAAGGCGGTGCTCCTCCAGCAGCAGGTCCACCAGGGTGTTCACGGAGCGCATGGCGCTGCGGCCGCGCTGGCCATCGGGCACCCGGATCCCCGTCCGCTTCTCCACGCCGACGGCCAGGTCGACGGCGTCGACCGAGTCGAGCCCCAGCCCGGTGCCGAAGAGCGACACGTCGGGGTCGATCTGGTCCGGCTCCAGGTCCAGCCGCAGATCCTCGATGAGGATCCGGCGGACGGCCGCCAGCAGCTCTCTTCGTCGGCCCAGTCGATCAGGAGTCATCGGCCTCGCCACGCTCCAGGACGAGGGCGCAACATAGTCCGGAGGGCTCGCGCACGACAACGCCGGCCCGCTCCCGGTCTCCGCGGCGCAGGGCTTCGACACCTCGGGCGAAGGCGAGGGCGCCTTCGGAGGCCGTGCCGACCACGGTGTCGGGCACCTCCGGGGTCCAGGGAGGGGTGTCGAGCCGTGCAGCGGCCAGGGCGGTCGCCAGGGTAGGCTCCCGCTCGCGACCCCAGGCCCAGCCGCTGAGCTCGACCGGCCCCGGCTCGGTCCGCAGCCAGGCGACCGCGGCGCCCTCCCAGGCCCCGGCCGTGGCTCGTTCGTCCACCCCGCCTGCCAGCATGCCGACCAGCTCCGGGCGGGTCGAGAGCCACCAGGCCCCGTGGGCCAGGGCGGCTGCGGCGCTCGCCCGTCCGGCCACCAGCACGTCCAGCGGCCCTCGCAGCCCGAGCTCCATCGACGTGGTCCCGGCCGGCACCACCAGCAAGGTGCGGGTGAACATCGCCGCGCCGAGGCAGTCCACGCCCTCGGCGCGCACACGCTCCTCCAGGGCGGCCACCCGGGTCGGCGACACGCGGAGCTGACCGATCGCCAGGCCGGTGCGGCTGCGCACCGCGCGAGCGGGCCGGGCCCCTGCCTCCAGCCAGCAGGCCCGCGCGGCGGCGACCAGCCACCGGGTGGTCGGGTCGAGCTCTCGAGGGTCGAGGCCCTGGAGCAGGCGTCGCGGCGGAGCGCGGCTCTCGTCGCCCGTTCTTCCGAGACCCTCCAGCCCGCTGCCGTGGCGGCCGAGCACGCCGAGTCCGCCGACGTAGACCCGCCGGCGGGGGCGGGGGGGGCGGTCTCGGGGAGGTCCGACCACCACCGCGGCGTTCACCCCTCCGAAGCCGGCGTTGACCGAAGCGAAGGTCTCGCAGGGGGCCTTCCGGGGCCGCGCCTCGGCCACCGGGTCCGGCGGAGCGCCCGGGCGGGGGGCGGTGAAGGAGGCGGTGTGGGGAATGCGTCCGTGGCGACGGCAGAGTAGCGTGGTGACCAGCTCCAACACGCCCGCGGCTCCCTGGGTGTGGCCGAGGATCGACTTGGTCGAGGAGACGGGCAGGTCCCGCCCGAGCGTGCGCCGCACCCCGCGCCACTCGGCGGCGTCGTTGGACTCGGTGCCGGTGCCGTGGGCGTTGAGGTAGTCGAGCTCGGCGGGTTCAACGCCAGCATCGACCAGGGCCTCGGCCAGGGCGCTCGACACCCCGCGACCCTCGGGCGCGGGCTGGGTCGGGTGGTGGGCGTCGGCCGAGCCCCCCCAGCCGAGCAGGGCCGTGTCCCCGGGGTCGGCCGTCGCGCAGCGCTCCAGCACCAGGAAGGCCGCTCCGTCACCCACCGAGAGACCGAGCTCCTCGCTGAAGGGCCGGCAGGGCCCCCGCGCCATCGCCCCGAGGCGCCAGAAGCCAGCGTAGAGCCGGGGGGTCACGACGTCGTAGCCGCCGACCAGGACGCGGTCCGCCGCGCCCTGCTCCAGCAGCGACTGGGCATGGGCCAGGGCCGAGGCGGCGCTGGCACAGGCCGTGGAGACGGTCAGCACGGGTCCGTCGACGTCCAGGGCCGCGGCGATGTCCGCCGCCAGCAGGTGCAAGGGGCGGGGGTGGTCCTCGATGTTGGTGCCCAGGACGAGGGCCGTGGTCCCGCGTGGCGGGCCGGCCTCCCGCAGGGCCTCTTCGGCGGCGAGCACGGCCAGGTCGATGCCCAGGTGCTGGTAGTGGTTCGGAGCCTGGTCGCGGTCGGGGGCCCGCTCCGAGGGCACCAGCCCGGCGAGGCCGGGGCCGCTGCTCACGTCGAAGCGCCTGATCGGGCGAAGGCCCGTCTCGCCCCGCTGCAGCAACCCCCACAGCGCCTCGCAGCCGATGCCCGCTGCGGAGGCGGCGCCCAGCCCACGGACGGCGATGACGGGACGCGCAGCGGTCATGGGTTCCGGTATTGCCGTGCCTCCCACCCGGCCACGCGAGGTCCGTGGGCAGGCCGGCTGCGCGAACAGGCCCCCGGGAGGTGGTGGTAGCTTGCCCCCCGGGAGGGTGGCGTGAAGCGACGAGACTTCCTGCGTACGGGAGCGGTGGGCGCGGCCGGCCTGGCCAGCTCTTCCGAGGCCCTGGCCGGCCGGCGCGACCGGGACCTGGACCGGCGACTCGCCGAGTTCGACAGCCGCGAGCAGCGCCTGGACCAGCGGCTCCATCCGCTGCGGGAGCTGGTGGGGGCGTTGGACGGCAGCGGACCCGACCCGGACCTCGCCGAGTTCCTCGTGCAGGGGGTGCGGGCCACCTATGCCTACGGCGACCTGGGCACCCTGCCCCTGGACGACCAGGGCGATCCCCGGGTCCAGCAGCGCCTGGGACGTGCCGCCCTGGGCATGGCCCGGTCCCTGAGGGGCCTGGCGGAGCGACTCGAGGTCCTGCCCCCGGGGCGCTGGGAGATGCTGGATCGGGCCCTGTTCTCCGATCGGCCCCGCCTGGATCACCTGATGACCCAGATCGTCGACGAGGCGGGCAGCCTGGGCGTGTCTCCGGGCGTGGTCCGCCAGCTCGACCGGACCCTGCGGCGGCAGGCCTTTCGCATGGAGCAGCACTCCAGCCGCTCGGTGATGGAGGACCTCGTCGACCGCTTTCGTCGCCTGGAGCGCTCCGTCCACGCCGCCGACGACCCCTTCGATCCGGTGCGGGCCGCCACCCCGGACGAGACCCGGCGGGCCTGGTCCGCGACCGGCGGCGCGGCCCTGCCGCCGATGGCCTCCGTCGCCGACCGCCAGGACGTGGCCCTGGGCGCGATGCTGCTCGGTGTGGGCCTGGTCTCCGGGGTGCTCCTGGTGGCCAGCTTCCTGCTCACCGAGGGCTTCAGCCTGATCTGCGTGTGCGTGTCGGTGCCGATGCTGGTGGGCTGTGTGATGCTCATCGCCGCGGGCGTGCTCCTGATGCTGGGGGGCGAGTGATGGCACTCGGACTGCTCCTGGCCCTGCCGCTGGCCCAGGCCCAGGACGCCCTGTCCTGGCCCGACGAGCTGGACATCGGGGTCCACGTCACGGCGCTTGGCGTCGCCGGCGAGCTGATCGTGGAGCTCGACAACCCGGCCATCGACGAGATGGGCGTGCGGGTGGGGCTGAGCACGGGCCTCGACGCCTGGGAGGGCGACGCCATCTACGTCGGCTATGGCGTGCTCACCGCCACCTTCCGCGACGACAAGATCCTCCAGTTCGAGGGGCACGGCGGCCCGTCCATGACGATGAAGTACTCCGGCCTCTTCTTCGGCTGGAGGGCCGGAGTGGCCGCCGTGATCAACACCGGGGACCACGCGGCCCTGCGCTTCGGGCTGTCGGGCTCGGTCCCCCTCATCGAGTTCCTGCCGCGCTTCCAGGTCGCGACCGGGGAGTCGGAGGTGGCGTTCATCCCCGAGGTCGGGGTGAGCTTCCGGTTCTGAGCCCGTCCGGCGCGGTAGCCTCCCTGGGCGGGTGAACGTCCTCCTCACGAGCTTCGGCACCCGGGGCGATGTCGTGCCCTTCGTCGATCGCCTGGGGCTGGGACCGCCGGGGGTCTCTCGACGCGGACTGACCGCGAAGCGTCTCGCCGTGGCCATCCGAGCGGCGCTGGACGACACCGACCCCGAGGTCCTCCAGTCCGCGGCCGACGCGGTGCCCCTCGACGGGGTCGTGGAGACGGTGGGGCTGCTGGAGGGCCTGGCGGGTGTAGTGAACACGGGCCACGGACCGCCCACTTCATGATCCCCGGGCCTGTGGCGACCTCGGTTCGGCGCCAGAATGCAGGCACGTCGGGAGGTCACCGATGCCCTTGCTGATGTTCCAGCGCCTGCACTCGGTGCTCGGCCACGGCGCGACCCCCGCCGAAGCCGTCGAGGTGCCGATGGTGGCGGGCCTGGCTTTCTCGGAGACCGTGCTCCCGGGCACCCTCGACGAGGCGGTGCTCGAGGCAGCCGCGGACCTGGGCACGGTCATCGGCGAGTCCGACGACTCGTACAACCCGGCCTGGGTCGGCGTGGACCTCCTGCAGGGCGAGCGGAGCGGCGCCGTCGAGCTGTGGCTGGAGGAGGTCGGCGGGGGGACGGGGGCTACGGAGTAGTCACTCCCCCACAGCCCCCTCCACCGCGCGCACCTCGACGTCCTGGGTGTCCCAGCCATAGACCCGCGCCACCATCGCCGACCGGTCGCGGCGGACCAGGGTGGCGGAGACCGAGAGGTCCTGGCCCTCGAAGTGGTGGGTGCTGGAGGCCTGGCCCCCGGCGGCGATGCGGTTGTCGCTGGCGATGCCGACGGCCCGGTAGTGGGCCACGCCGCGCTCCCCCTGCGCGTCGACGAGGACCTTGGCGAAGAGCCAGCCGGGCGCCCCGGCGAGGTCCCCCTCCCGCACCACATAGGCCCGGTCGCCGGGCACCAGGTCCGGCGCGGCCCCGTCGAAGGTCAGGGTGTCCCCGTCGATCGAGGCCACCGCGCGCTCGGCGACGAAGTCCTCGACGGGCAGGCCCCGCTCCTCGGGGGACAGGTCCGCCCCCCAGAAGTCCGGCGTGCCGGGTCCGGGGTAGTCCACCCAGTCGCCCGTCGGGCGCACGAAGCGCACCGCCAGGCCGGCTTCGTCGGGCAGGGTGGCCCCGTCGAAGGTGAGGTCCGAGCCGTCCAGCGCCAGGTCCTGTCCCAGGACGCCCAGGGCGGCGTAGCCGCCGACGTCGGGGATGACCTGTCCGCCCGAAGCCGGCACGATCTCGCCGTCTCCGTCGGTGGCGCCCACCAGGACGTAGAGCTGCTTCATCGGCTCGCCGGTGGGCACGGCGTGGGCCGCGCTGGGGTTGGAGACCGTGAGCGTGGCCACCACCCCGTCGCCGTCCGCTTCGACCGCCACCTCCACCCTGGGGTCCCCCAGGCCCTGGCGGTCGAAGCGGTGGTGCCGCACCTGGCCGGTCTCGCGGGGCCAGCCCTGGTCCAGGCTCGGCTCCAGCCCCTGGTCGGTGATGTCGTAGGTCGAGCTCTCCTCGGGCAGCGAGGGCATGTGGCAGCCCTGGCACTCGATCGAGCCCGCCATCGCCGACTGGCCGTACTCGGACCAGGTCTCGAAGATCGGCACCCCGTCGGGCCACCGGGAGGTGTCCACGCTCCCCGACTCGTCGGGATGCAGCGCCGGCTGCGCGAGCTCGTGGCAGGCGCCGCACCAGTCGGAGTCGGTGTACTGGGGCGCGTAGCTGCCGTTCATGATCGGCACGAGCACGTCGGGGTAGGGGCCGAAGGTGATGGCCTCGAACGCCAGGTTGGGCAGCGGCGACGGGTCGCTGGGGCGCACCAGGGCGATGCCGCCGTCGAGGCCCGGGGTCGGGCCGGGCGTGACGCTGGCGATCTTGTGACAGAAGTCGCAGGTCACGCCCTCCCGGGCCACGCCGGTGGCGGCGGCCAGGTCGATCCGGCCCGGCGCAGCGCCGTCGAAGGCGGGACTGTGGCAGTCGCCGCAGCTCCCGAAGTGCTCCAGGCTGGCGGCCTGGTCCGGGTGGTCGCAGGCCGGGTCGCCTTCGGTGCCGCAGTCCTCGTGGAGCCAGGGCAGCACACCGGCGCCGACGTAGCAGTGGCTCTGGGGTGTGTCGGGCTCGCCCGGGGTCGCGCCGTCATCCAGCCAGCCCCCGAGCTCCTCGCAGGCAGCCTCGTCGACACCCGCCGCCGCCGAGCCCGTGTAGAGGTCCCAGACGGCCGGGTTGTCGGCGGCGCGGGCGTGGCGGGAGCCGGCCCAGTCGTCCCCGATGGTCCAGTGGCAGTGCCCGCACTCGCTGGTGTCCATGCTCGAGCCGTCGCCGCCCGGCTGGAAGCCATAGTCCGGGTTGTCCTCGGCGGGGAGGGGCCGCATCACCAGCGTCAAGAGCTCCGGCTGGGGCTCGTCGAAGTCCAGCTCCTCGCCGCCGCTGAACCAGCCCACCTTGCCGGCGTGCAGGTACTGCTCCCGGTAGCCGGCGTCCTCCAGGGTCACCGTGGCCCGGCCTTCGCTGTCGGTGACGACCCAGCGGTCCTCGTCCCAGCCCCCCATCATCACCAGGGCGTCGGGAAGGGGCGCGCCGTCCGGGTCCTGGACGAGGACCTCGACGGTCGGAGCGGGGAGGTCCGTGCGGGTGTCGGTGGTCGAGGCGGAGTCGCTGTCGCTGCCCCCGTTGCAGGCGAGGGCGAGCATCAGGCTGCTAGCGAGACCCGGCATGTTCTTCCACTGCGGCGAGCACGCTGCTGCTGCCGTGGCCCGTCGTGCAGTAGGACATCTCCATCTCCGGCGTGAGCACGCACTTTCCGGGCAGGCTGAGGCCGTCGTAGGGGGTCGCGTCGAAGACCTGTTCCGTCTCGTCGGAGCCGACGAACATCACCGGATCCGGCGCCTCCTCCTCGATGTACTCGGCGTAGTCCGCCGCGTCCTTGTCGTCGGGCAGCCAGCCGCGGTTGTCCTGCCAGAGGATGATCATGAAGTCCATGTCGATGCCCGTCTCGGCCCTGAACTCCTCCGCTTCTTCTGCGAGGCCGACCGCCTCGGTCTTGCAGCTCCCTCACCAGGCGGCGGTCATCCAGAGGACGTGGTACTTCCCGGCGAAGTCCCAGAGATCGACGTCCTCGCCGCACTGGTCGACGAACACGAGGTTCTCGATGACGTCGCCCTCGTCGTCGCCCGTCGACGCGAGGTCGCCGGGATCGCTGTGACGCCAGCCACAGGCGTAGCAGACCTCGTCGGCGTCCAGGGGGTCGGACAGGCAGTTCAGCTCGTCGTCGTCGTCGAAGCCGTCGTCGTCGCTGTCCGACTTGTCGGGATCGGTGCCGAGCTCCAGCTCCGCGCACTCATCCAGACCGTCGTCGTCGTCGTCGAGGCCGGGATCGCACGCCTCGCCGGGGCCGCCGCAACCGATCGCCAGCAGGGCGGGGAGGACGAGAGCTCGAACCATGGGGACCTCCGAGCCGCATCTTTAGCACCGGAGGCGCCCCGTCGCAGGACCGAGTCAGAATGCGGACCCGATGTCGACATCCGGTCCCACGCGCAGGCCTTCGACGGACCCGTGGAAGGTCGCGAAGAGCTCCAGCACCAGGTCCTCGCCGTCGACCTGCTGGGTGCAGATCGCCGTGGGCCGAGCCTCGATGCCCCCGTAGAGCTCGCCCTGCTGCGACCGGATCTGTCCGGTGAGGTCCGTGGCCCCGAAGGTCTCGCAGGACATGCCCAGCTCCTCGAAGGGCGCTACCTCCAGGCGCGGCGCCCGCAGGCCCAGGTGCTCGAAGTTCCCGGAGATCGGATCGAGGTCGTAGGACCAGGTGCGACGGTGACCGTCCTCGTAGCCGTGCTGCCCCCAGGTCACGATTCGCGGGGTCGGCTGGGGGGTGAGGCGGGAGGTCAGGACCAGCGCCTCGGGCACCAGGCTCCCGAGGTCGGCGTTGAGGTCCTCGATGCTCTCGGTGATCGCCGCTGTCAGCCACTCGCAGGTGTCCGGATCGTCGGACAGGGCCATGCACCCGAGCACACCCTGGCGGGCGAAGGTCCTCAGCTCCTGGTCGTCGACCCCCTCACAGCCCAGGGGCACGGCGACGGACGCGTGGAGGTCGGCGTCCAGGCCCAGCACCCCGCGACTGGCGAACACCTCCACGCCCAGCTCGGCGTGGGTGCACTCCAGGGCATAGGCGCCCTCGTAGTCCGCCGGCATCGGCAGCGGGCCGCCCTCGGAGGCCAGGGCGGGGGGGGCGAGCAGGACAGAGGTCACGACGAGCATGGCGCACTCCGACGGAGGGGAGCCCGCAGGCTCCCGGGTGGTGGGTGGGGACTTCCCGGTTGCTGGAAGACGCTACCGCTCTGTCTCGTCTCGGGGGGTGCTCGGATGTCCCGAAGCTTCACGGGATGCGCGCGACCCTCCACGCCCTGTCACTCCTCCTCCCGGATAGGTGGGACCGCGTCGGGAGGTGAGGATGTCGGAGCTGATCGCGCCGCTGTTGTCCTGGACCGCAGAAGGGGGCCACCACCCGCTGGTCGGGGCCCTGGGCCTCACCATCGCGCTGGTGCTGGCGGTCTTGCTCGCCTTCCACCTCCTGCTGCCGGCCGTGGCGCGCCGCAGCAAGACCGACATCGACGACAGGATCCTGGCGATCCTCGAGCGGCCGGCCGTGGTGAGCGCCGTCCTGATCGGGGGCTGGGCGGTGCTGGATGCCCTGCGCCTGGCCGCCGGCGAGACAGGCCGCGCCCACCCCTGGGTGCGGGCGGGCTTCGCCAGCCTCGCCATCCTCTACTGGACCGTCGGCCTGTCGCGCTCGGCTGCGGTCGTGCTCGACGGCCTGAGCCGCCGGGGGACCTCCTCCTGGGTCCAGGTGCGCACCCTGCCCCTGCTCGACATCTTCTCCAAGATCCTCTTCGTCGGCGGGGGCATCTACCTGGTCTGCCTCGCCTGGGGGCTGGACCTCACGGCCTGGGTGGCCTCGGCCGGCATCGTCGGCATCGCCGTCGGCTTCGCCGCCAAGGACACCCTGTCCAACCTCTTCGCCGGCATCTTCATCCTGGTCGACGTGCCCTACCGGCTCGGCGACTACCTCGTGCTGGAGACCGGGGAGCGTGGCTACGTGACCGACATCGGCATGCGCACGACCCGCCTGATGACCCGCGACGACATCCAGATCATCGTGCCCAACGCGGCGATGGCGAACTCGAAGATCGTCAACGAGACCGGTGGTCACACGGCCAACGAGCGGGTGCGCTGCCAGATCTCCGTGGCCTATGGCAGCGACGTCGACCGGGTCCGGGCGGTGCTGATGGAGCTGGCCGCGGCCTCTGAGGACCTGGCGGGCGACCCGCCGCCCCGGGTGCGCTTCCGCGCCCTGGGAGCCTCGGGCCTGGACTTCGAGCTCCTGGGGTGGATCGAGGAGCCTGCCCTGCGAGGCCAGGTGCTCGATCGGCTCTACACGGCGGTCTACAAGCGATTTCTTGAGGAGAAGATCGAGATCCCCTATCCCAAGCGCGACGTCTACCTGCACCGGGTGGACGAGGGCTGATCTTCAGCGCCGCATCCTCACGGCACCGGGAGTCGGCAGGTCGCCGGGGTGGTCCAGGGGTCGATCCCGTCTCCAGTAGCCCACCACGGCCCAGGTCCCGGTGGCCCCGCACAGGGCCGTGGCGGCGTGGAGCACCATCGGCAGATCGGCCAGCGCGGCGAACATCGCCGTGGCCAGGGCGGTGGTCGCCACCTTGCCCACGCGGGAGGGCTCGGGCCAGGCGCACTGCGCGAGGAAGTAGCGCCAGACCATGAACGGGAACATCAGGCCCTGGACGATCTCCCGGATGAACCAGGGCAGCAGCACCCAGGCCGGCACCCAGTCCCCGACCGACAGCGTCCAGGCGAAGTTCACCAGGAAGACCTTGTCCACCCAGCCGTCGATCATCGCGCCGGTCCGGGAGACCTTGCCCGTCGCCCGGGCCACGGGGCCGTCGATCACGTCGGTGAGCATGGCGAGGGCCAGCAGGATCGCCAGGGCCTGGCGGTCGTGGGTGAAGGCCGGCGCGGCCGCCGCCATCGAGAGTCGGCTGAGGGTGAGCAGACCGGCGAGGTTGAGCAGGTCGCGGGCGTCGAGCTCGAGTCGGAGCGGCGTTCCAGAGGGCATCAGACCCCTCGCAGTGCGTCCCTGACCTTGTCCTTGAGGGTCACGCTGACGGTGAGGTTCGAGCCCCCGCTGTTCGTGACCCGCCCCATGGTGGCCCGCACGCTGCCGTCGGGCAGGCAGAGCTGCACGATGAGGTCGTAGCCCAGGGGGGGGGTGCGTGCGCTCGATCCATGCCTCCAGGCTGCCTTCTCTCAGCGAGGACTCCCAGGAGGCGGTGACGGAGCGCCAGTTGGCCCAGGCCACCACCAGGGTCGAGCCGTCGGGACTCAGGGTGGTGGTGGGCACGAGCACCGGGTCGGCGGCCCCTTCCGAGTCGGCGTCCTCGGCGGAGCGCCCCTTCTCCAGGCCACTCCTCAGAGCCCCTCCGAGGCCTCCACGCCGACCGCGGCTGGTGGACGCCGAGCGACTGAAGGACGCGGTGAGCTGGGAGCGCTCCTCCAGCCAGCCATCCAGGCGCATGCGGTCGCCGCGCTCGATCTCCATGATCCGAGCGGTGTAGTTGCAGCTTCCGGAGGTGCCCACGAACTCCACGGTGAGGATGCGGACCCGGGCTTCGATGACCGTGGTGGTGCCCATCAGCTCCAGGCGCATCTCCGCGTGCCCGCGCTGCAAGGCGCGACCTCGCAGGCTGAAGGCCAGCAGATCGGCGCTCATCCAGGAGGTCAGGCCGGAGACCTTGCGCCCTCGCTGGATGACGTGCACGTCCGTGCCCACGCGTATCCGCACGCTGCCCTCCCGAGGCGAACGACGTCGGCGATCCTAACCCCCGGTGGAGGTCTCGTCGTCCTGGCAGGCTTCGTCGAGCACCGTGATCTCGATGACTTCGACGTCGACCTCCTCGGCGATCATGTCCTGGAGCACCAACGTCCCGCAGTAGGGGTAGCCGTCTTCGCAGTCCTGGCACTCCAGCCCCACGTTTCCGGCGAGCACGCAGATGTCCTCGGCGGCGAGACCGAGAAGCTCGGCGACCTCGCGCGTGTCGAGGATGACCGAGGCCGAGATGCCACCGACCCAGGAGCCGTCCGGGGCGAAGGTCCCCGACGCCTCGAAGTCCTCCAGGAAGAGGGTGGTGTCGTAGGCGTCGACCGCCACGTCGGACGCTTCGTGGGTGAAGTACGGGGCCTCGCTGAAGTCCGCGACCGGCAGCTCGACCGTGCGACCGCAGGGGTCCTGGCTCAGGGCGCCGCGCTCGTCCAGGGCCAGGGCCGTGCGGAGCTGGAAGCTGGTGGCGGTGGCCTCGACCACCTGGAGGAGGAGCTCGTCGCCGATGAAGGTGGTGACGATCTGGCCCACGCCGTCTCCGGAGAGGTAGCGCAGGTCCGGGGCATGATCATCGTTTCGGCCACCATCGCGATTATGCAGGTTGAAATAGGCGT
>CAZCVP010000007.1:23015-77334 GCA_964501915.1 uncultured Enterobacterales bacterium | reverse complement strand
CCGTGCACCCTCCTCCTTCATTTCGGACAGGACTTCCGGTCTGTAGCACTAGATGACCACGGCGGAAGTAGTGTACCGGTGCGCGAGGCAACTTCCGTCCCTGTTGGGCTGGGGTCGCCGCCGGCATGGCAGAGTCATTCCAAGTGCGACCCCGGGCGGACAGGGGCGGAGGGGGGCCGCGCAACGGTGCGCTACTCTTGCCGGGGGCATCTATTTGCCCTCTCGTTCGTCCAGCGTGGTGGCCATCGCCTGGCTCGCAGCCTGCGGGGGCCTCGAGGACCCCCAGCCCCCGACGGCGTTGGACTACGAGGCCTTCTCCTGCCGGGTCGAGCCGGTCTTGATGGCCCGGTGCGCCTTTGGCGGGTGCCACGGTACCGAGGAGCGCCCCCTGCGACTCTACGGCCCCGGTCGGTATCGGCACGGCGACGTCCCCCCCGAGGAGGTGGCCTCCCCCATCACCGCCGCGGAGTCCGGTGCCAACTACTACATGGCCGTCGGCCTCGGCGACGAGGCCGAGCCCGAGCGCTCGATGCTCCTGCTCAAGCCGCTGGCGGCGGGTGCGGGTGGCTACCTGCACCAGGCCACCGAGCTGTTCGCGGACGTCGACGTGTTCGAAGACACGGACGACCAGGGCTACCTGCTGCTGCTGGAGTGGCTGCAGGGAGGCACGGCCGAGCCGGGGTGTGTACCGACCGCAGGGGTGGGACCATGACGGGGTCGAGGAGTGGTCTCCGGGCGGCCTGGAGCTGTGCCGTGCTCGTGCTCCTGCTGCCGGGAAGCGCCCACGCCTACCATCCCCTCCAGAGCTTCCAGAAGTCGGTGAGTGAAGGCGGCGGGAACGGGCTCTACTTCACCGGGTCCCCACGCTGGAAGGGGTACGACTGCTCGATCTGCCACGTCGAGCCAGCCGGTGAGATCTCCTTCTCCATCCGGAGCGAACCCCCGGAGCTCATCGAGGACCAGAGGTGGGAAGCCGGCGTGGAGTACCTGCTCACCGTCCGCCTCGAGGGGGAGCACCTCGTCCACGAGACCAACGTCAACAGTTTCCTGATGGAGATCGACACCGACGAGGACGAGCCGGTGGGTGAGTACTTCGGCGACGGTCTCCAGGACGTGCCAGACGTGCATGGCAAGGCGGTGGATGGGGTGGTCGCCGGGCGCGCCGTGGACACCGAGTGGCTGTTCTGGTGGGTCGCGCCCGCGGAGGGGCAGGGTAGGCTCACGCTCTACCTCGCCGGTCTCGACGGGAACGGCGCCGGGGAGGCCGGAGACGCCGACGAGGACCTGCACACGGATCCCTACGGGGACGACGTGGGCACCGTGCGCCTGCGGATCTGCGAGGGAGCGGCGGACTGCGATCTCGGCTTCAGGGACGACGTCGCGCTGCAGGGAGGATGTTCCACGGCCGGTGAGCGGCCCGGGAAGGGCCGTTCGAGCCTGGTCTGGCTGGTCGCCTTCGCAGGCGCACTGGTCCGGCGGATCACCTGCCCGGCGGATGAGCCGGCAGCCGGGGAGCGAAGTCTACGAGGTCAACGTCGGCGGGACGCGCCGGGTGATGGCCGCGGCGCGGTCCGGCGGGGTCAAGCGGGTCGTCCACACCAGCTCCATCGCCGCGATCGGGACCCGCCCGGGCGAAGCCTGTGCCGACGAGCGGACCCCCTTCGATGACTGGCGGTCCAAGAGCGACTACGTGTGGTCGAAGGTCGTCTCCGAGCTCGAGGCCCTCCGCTGCGACGCCTCCGGGCTCGAGGTCGTGGCCGTCAACCCCGCCTTTCCCTTCGGGCCCGACGACCGGGTGCCGACCCCCACCGGACGCATCGTCCAGGAGGCGGTGAGCCGCGGCTTCGTGGTCGTGCCCGAGGGAGGGATCAACGCCGTCGACGTCCGTGACGTCGCCACCGGCCACCTGCTCGCCGCGATCCGCGGGCAGCCGGGCGAGCGCTACATCCTCGGGGGCCACAACCTCACCTACGCCGAGCTGACCACCCTCGTGGAGCGCTTCGCCGGCGGCCGGCGACGCCGCCGGATCCCGGTCTCCCCCGCCGCCTTCAGGGCACTGGGCCGACTCGGCGACGTCCTGGCCCGCGTCCTCCAGGAGGAGCAGCCGGTCAGCCACGTGACCGCCGTCCACTCCGGGAGTCGCTACCTCTACCACGCCATCGACAAGGCCCGGCGTGAGCTGGGCGAGGAGGTGCGCCCCATCGAGGAGGCCGTGGAGGCCTCGGTGAGGTGGTTCGAGGGTCGGGGCTGAACCGGAAGCCCTTCGGGATCCGGCCCGCCGTGCGCTGGACCGGCTGGCTCCGGTCCTGAGAGCGACGAGCGTGGGCGTGCGGGTAGGACGCCTACTCCACATACCCCAACACCCGCAGCCGCTCGATCTCCAGCTCCGTGAACGGGACCGGCTGCGCCGACAGCTCGAAGCTGCACGTCCCGGCGTCCACCCCCTCGACCTCCCAGGTGCCGCTGCGCACCGGCTCGATCACCAGCTCTCCCTCGACCCGCCGCGCCGGTCCCCAGGCCCCGGGCGGGACCTCGGACCTCATACCCGCAGCCACCCGCAGCGTCTGCCCCGCCAGCACCTCGAGGCGACACAGCCGACGATCCACCCGCTCCTGTCGCCAGGGCACCTCCCGCCAGGCCGCCAGCCGCGCCCGCAGGGCGTCCACGTCGCCTTCGGCGTAGCTCGTCTGGCCCACCAGGAGCCGCCCCTCGGGAGCGATCACCCCCTCCCGGTGCACGTGGGATCGCCGCGTCGGCAGCATGTAGGCCAGGAAGACGGCGTCTCCGGGCGCTGCCCAGGTCCCCGGGTCCGCGGCTCCGAGCGCCGCCGCCAGCCGGGGGGTCAGATCCTGGAGCCGCACCAGCCCCTCCGGCCTCTCGGCCTCACCACTCAGCGCCACGTGGACCCGCGTGACCTCCTCCCACAGGGCGTGGCCGTGCTCGAAGCCGCCGTGCTCGAAGAGCTCCTCCCCGTGGTCCGAGACGACGGCGGTGACCGCACCCGGCATCGCCTCGAGCAGCCGCCCGACCCGGGCATCGACCTGGGCCACCTCGGCGGCGTACAGCGCCCGGATCCGCTCGCGGTCGACCTCCTCGGTGTAGGACCCGGCACCGTCCAGGTCCCAGAACTGGTCTCCCACCCGCTCGGTCGCCCCCGGTGGAGGCGGCTCGGGCTCATAGGGCAGGTGCGGCCCCACCAGGTGCACCACCACGAAGCGGGGTCCCCGCCGCGGCTCGGCCAGCCAGGCCAGGGTCGTCTCCAGGACCTCGGCATCGTCCGCCACCTCCGCGACCCGGTCGAAGCCCTGGCCGAAGCCGCGGCTGGCGTAGGTGTAGGGGTTGGCCGTGACCATCCAGCGCTCGCGTCCCGGCAGCAGCTCCGCCAGCGTCACCTGCTCCGCCGGCAGGGTCCGGGCGCCCTCTCCGCCGATGGCCCAGGGAGGACGTCCGGTGAACAGCGCCGCCACGGAGGGCTGGGTCCAGGGACTTGGGGCATGGGCCCGCCGGGGGAACCAGGCCTCGGAGGCGTGGGCCCAGAGCGCCGGGGTGCGCTCGGCGGTGACGTGGTCGGCGCGCAGGGTGTCGACGATGACCAGCAGCCCGTCGGCGGGACCCGCCCGGCGGGCCCGGGCCACCTCCACCCAGACCGGCTCGCCGCACTCGGTCTCGGCGGGTGCCGCCGTCAGGCCCTCGACCGGCGTCCAGGCGGGACCGACCGTGTGGCCCCCCACGGAGCCCGCACAGCTCGCACCCACCGCCACCGGGTCCAGGTCCTCGGCGCTGGTCCCCGGCGGCAGGGCCACCGCCTGCCGGACCTGGCCGCCGATCCGGACCCGACCGGTGTGCAGCGTGACGTCCAGAGGGGGGTCGCTACAGCCAACCACCAGCCAGAGGGCGAGCAGCGGGCTCAACCGGCCCACCGGACCCCGCGACCGCCCGATCTTCGAGACCTCTCCACCCGCCCAGCCTATCTCGGGTCCTCCCGCCGAGGCTCTCCGACAGGCCCGCTCACTGGAGATCGGCCCTGGACCGCATAGACTGCCCGTCCCGCCCGCCCCGGATGGCTCCCTGCCTCGCCGTCTCCCGGTCTCCGCCAAGACGACACGGGCGCTGCTCGTGCTCGGGGTCGTGGGGCTGATCGCCTGGGCCTGGGCCAGCGGGCTGCACGAGGACCTGGACATCGAGACCCTGCGGGCCCGCGTCCACGGCTGGGGGGCCTGGGGACCGGCTGGGCTGGTCGCCCTCACCTCGGTGCTCCAGCCGCTCCACATCTCGATCTATGTGTTCATGATCGCGGCGGTGGTGCTCTGGGGGCCGCTCGTGGGAGGCCTCATCATCTGGGTGGCCATCCTCGGCGCCTCCACCACGAGCTTCACCTTCTCCCGCTACCTGGCCAAGGACTGGGTCCAGGCCCGGGTGCCCGAACGCTTCCGGGCCTTCGACGAGCGCCTGGAGACCCGCGGCCTGCGCACGGTCCTGCTGCTGCGGCTGGTGTTCTTCACCACGCCCTCGATGCAGCTCGCCCTCGGCGTGACGCGCCTGCCCTTCCGCACCTACCTGCTGGGCACGGCGATCGGCGTGCTGCCCTGGCTGGTGGGGTCGATCGTCGTCGGCAGCCAGCTCGGCACCTGGCTCGCCGCGAGCTGAGCCACCCGATGACCCGACGTCCGTTCCACGTGCTGGTCAAGCCCGCCGGGCCCGGCTGCAACCTGGCCTGTGACTACTGCTTCTACCGCCCCAAGGAGGCGCTCTACCCGGACGCGCCCCCGATCCCGCGCATGAGCGACGAGGTCCTGGAGGCCCTGGTCCGCCAGACCCTGGAGGCCAGCCCCACCGAGGAGGTGCCCTTCCTCTGGCAGGGCGGCGAGCCGACGCTGTCGGGCCTGGACTTCTTCCGCCGGGTCGTCGATCTCCAGCAGCGCCACGGTGCCGGGCGCCGGGTCACGAACCACCTCCAGACCAACGGCGTGCTGCTCGACGACGCCTGGGGCGGGTGGCTGGCGGAGCACGACGTGCTCGTCGGCCTGTCGATCGATGGGCCGCCCGAGCTCCACGACCCCCACCGGGTCGATCGCGGCGGCCAGGCCACCCTGGACCGCGTGCTGG
The DNA here is from genome assembly GCA_964501915.1 of uncultured Enterobacterales bacterium. Taxonomy (GTDB): domain Bacteria; phylum Myxococcota_A; class UBA796; order UBA796; family CAJQPC01; genus CAYFPX01. The sequence continues at coordinate 72,228 of CAZCVP010000007.1, read as the reverse complement.
CCGGCCTGGAGGTCCTGGAGCGCCACGGCGTGCGCTACAACCTCCTCACGGTGGTCCACCGGGCCAACGCCGAACGACCCGAGGCCGTCTACGACCACCTCACCGGGCTCGGTGCTGCGTTCCTGCAGTTCATCCCCCTGGTCGACGACCCGGACCCCGACCCCGTGCCCGGGGCCCTGGAGCCGGGCCAGCTCGGGGCGTTCCTGAGCGGGGTCTTCGACCGGTGGGTCCGCCGTGACGTCGGGCGGGTCTTCGTGCAGGCCTTCGACCAGGCCCTGGCGCCGTGGGTGGGCGAGACCCCGACCCTGTGCATCCACCAGGAGACCTGCGGCCAGGGCCTGGTGGTGGAGCACAACGGCGACGTGTACTGCTGCGACCACTTCGTCGACACCGACCACCACCTCGGCAACCTGCTGGAGGTCCCCCTGGAGGAGCTGGTGGACGGCCCGCGCCAGCGGGGCTTCGCCCGGGCGAAGGCCAACTGGGCTGTCGCCTGTCGGAGCTGTCCCTGGCTGGCGGCCTGCGGCGGCGGCTGTCCCAAGCACCGGACCGTCCCCCAAGCGGCGGGGCCTCCCCAGAACGTGCTCTGCGGCGACTATCAGGCCTTCCACAGCCACACGGCAGAGGCCATGCGCTTCATGGCCGGAGAGCTGCGGGCGGGTCGACCGGCCTCAGGCGTGATGGCCCACCTGGCGGGGCTTCCGGTCGCTCCCCCACCCCACCGCAACGACCCCTGCCCCTGTCACAGCGGGCGGAGGTACAAGCGCTGCTGCGGCGGCTGAGCTACTCCTCGAGCGCAGGCAGCCGATCGGCCTCGACCTCCGCCAGCCGCTCGTCGAGCCGGGCCCGGAGCCGACCGAGCACCTTGGCGTGCCCAGGCACCCTGGCCAGGTTGGTCAGCTCGTGGGGATCCGCCTCCAGGTCGTAGAGCTCGACCCCGTCGGCGTGGTCCGGGGCGACGACCAGCTTGTGGCGCTCGGTCCGGAGGCCCTGCATCAGCGGGCGACTCGGCCAGCGCTCGTCGGCGAAGTGCTGGAGCAGCAGCTCCGTCCGCCATCGACGGGGCGTCTTGTGGGGCCTCTCGAACACCGGCCGCAGGGACCGACCGTGCATGCGCGGCGGCTCGGCGACACCGGCCAGGTCCACCAGGGTCGCCGGCAGGTCGAGCACGCTCACCAGGGTGTCGGTCCGAGCCCCGACCGGACAGCCCGGTCCCCGCATGACCAGCGGAACGCGCACGCTCTCGTCGTAGAGGAGCTGCTTGCCCCCGGGCACGAAGGCGTGTTCGCCCAGCATGACCCCGTTGTCGCTGGTGAAGAGGACGAGCGTGTCCTCGGCAGCGCCGGTCCGCTCCAGGGCGTCCAGGACCTGCCCCACGCTGTCGTCGATGCTGAGCAGGCAGCGGGCCGTGTTCAGGTGCTGGCTCAGCCGCGGGTCCCACGGGCGGGGCTCGATGCGCTCCGGGACCGTGCGACCCTCGGCGATCGCCGCGTCCCACTGCTTCTTGCGAGGCCCCCAGACCACCCGGGCGCGCTGGTACTCCGGCTTGTCTGCCAGGTCGTCGGTCCACGACACCGGCTCGGGGAATTCCTCGGTGGGAAAGGCCTCCCGGTGGCGCTCGGCGGGGGTCGGCGGCCCGTGCACACCCTTGTGGGACAAGAGCAGGCCGAAGGGCCGGTCCGGGTCACGCTGCTCGATGAACTGGACCGCCCGCTCCGCGAGCAGGTCGGTCATGTAGCCACGGCGCCGGAAGAAGCGCTCGCCGTTGAAGAACTCCGGGTCGTCGTACTTCCCCTGGCCGCGGAAGCTGTACCAGAGGTCCCACCCGGCACGCGGCTCGTTGTAGGGACGCATGTGCCACTTGCCGACCAGTGCGGTCTGGTAGCCCTCGCCCTGGAGGAGCTGGCCCCAGGTGGGCACGCGCGGATCGAGGGTGTGGCGCGAGTTGAGGTAGACGCCGCTGCGCTGGGCGTGGCAGCCCGTGAGCATGGTCGCCCGCGATGGGCTGCAGAGGGAGACTCCGACGAAGGCGTTGTCGCAGGTCAGGCCGCCGGCGGCGAGGCGGTCGATGTTCGGGGTGGGGAGCCAGGGGTGCCCCATGCAGCCGAGCCAGTTCCAGCGCAGGTCGTCGACGAGGATGAAGACCACGTTGGGCGGCCGACTGCTCGCCTGAGCTCGTCTGGGCAGCAGCCCCGTGGCCGCCGCACCGGCCAGGCCGGCCAGGGTCTCCCTCCGAGTCGGCTGCGCTGCGGACTGGGACATCTCTCCCCCGGGAGCGGCCCCGGAGCCTAACCGAGCGCCGCGCAGCACGTAGACTCGGTGGCATGGCCGGACCTTCCTGGCTCCTCACCCTGCTGCTCGCTTGCGACCCTGCGAGCTGCCCGACCGCCGAGGACGGCGTCTGCGACGAGCTCGATACCTGCGGCCTGGGCACCGACGCTGTGGACTGCGAGGCCGCGTGCGCCGACACCCGCGGCGACGACCCGGTCTGTGCCCACGCCCTGGCCCGGGCCCACCGCGAGGCGCCCGTGCACCAGGTCGACGGCACCGGCGGCCACGGCGGCCCCATCGGCACCTGGGACGACACCGTCATCGCCCGCGGGGTCTACAGCTTCGACGAGATCGAGCGCCACTACCGGGTCTATGCCCCTCGGACCCTGCCCCAGGACCGGCCCACGGCCGTCGTGGTGGCCCTCGGGGGTTTCTCCGTGGACGCCTACTGGCTGGCGGAGTTCACCGAGCTGGACCGCTTCGCCGATCTCAACGGCTTCCTGGTGATCTACGGCGACCCGGAGTGGCGGGACTTCGGCAGCTACTGGGTCTACTCCTGGTACGCCTACGAGAACGCCCACAGCGGCTCCTGGGAGGACAACCCGGACCTGGACTACCTGGAGGCCGTGCTCGACGAGGTCGGCGGGCTCTACGACGTCGACCCCGACCGGGTCTACGTGACCGGCCACAGCCGCGGCGCGGCCCTGTCGATCATCGCCGCCGCGGAGCGCCCGGACCTGTTCGCCGGCTTCTGTGCCCAGGCCGGCTTCATCGGCGTCAACGCCTACGACGACCGCCTGGTCGAGCTGTTCACCGACGACCCCGACCTCCGCCTGCGCGGCGTGCTGGTGCACGGCGAGGACGACCGCGACGTACCCGTGGGCAACTCCGACGACATCGCCGAGCTGCTCGAGGACCACGGCCACGAGCCGGACACCGAGCTGCTCTACTACCGCCTGGAGCGCACCGGCCACGAGTGGCAGCCCCAGTACAACCAGCAGGTCGTGGACTTCCTCGAAGGCCGGGGGGCGCCGTGATCGCGCTCGTGCTGCTGGCCGGCTGCGGCGGGGAGGCCCACCTCCAGTCCCAGTTCGTCACCCTGGACCCGGCGGGCCTGGTGGAGATCCCCGGGACCACCTTCGGGCTGGGCCACGTCGAGGAGGACCCCGGCGACTATGGCCAGCGGTGGAAGGAGAACGAGTTCCCCCGCCACGAGGTGACCCTGTCGGCCTTCGCCATCCAGGCCACCGAGGTCACCGTGGCCGCCTGGGCCGAGCTCCTCGACAGCTCGGTCGAGCTCGCCCGGGTCCACCACCACCCGCTCCAGCCCGTGTCCTGGGACGGCGAGCGCTTCGAGCCCCTCGAAGGCGAGGCCTCGCGCCCGGCCCGCTTCGTGAGCTGGTACGACGCCGCCACCTACTGCGGGCTGGCGGCGGCGCGGCTGCCCACCGAGGCCGAGTGGGAGCTGGCCGCCAAGGGCACCGACGACCCGGACCGCCGCTGGCCCTGGGCCGACGGGGGGCCCACCTGCGAGCTGGCCGTCTACTTCACCAGCCGCACCCTGTGCGAGCCGCGTCCGGCCGAGGTCGGCAGCCGGAGCCCCCAGGGCGACTCGCAGTGGGGCCTGGCGGATCTGGCCGGCAACGTCGCCGAGTGGACCTCGGATCGCTACGGCCGCTACGACGAGGCCAGCGCCACGGACCCCCAGGGACCCGACACCGGCGAGCTGCGGGTCCTGCGCGGCGGTGGCTTCCGCACCACCGACGACGGCATCCGCACCCTGTCCCGGGTCGGCGCCCGACCCGAGCAGCGCTCGGAGGGCGTGGGCTTCCGCTGCGTGGTGGACCGATGAGTGGGCTGTGGCTGCTGCTGTCCTGCACGGGGGTAGGGTCCGGGGACTCGGGCTTCGAGCCGCCGGAGTGGGAGGACCTGGACGAGGTCCCGGAGCCCGCCGTGCTCGCCGAGGACCTGGACGATCCGCGGGGGTTGGCCCTCGCCGACGACGGGCTCCTGGTCCTGGAGGCCGGTGCGGGGACCCTGCTGGTGCTCTCGGCCGACGGCGAGGTCGACGAGGTGGCGGGCGGCCTGGAAGGTGTCCGCTGGGTGGAGGCCCACGGCGAGGAGGCGCTGGTGGTGGGCACCGGGACCGCCTGGCGGGTCGACCTGGCGACCGGCGGCGCGAAGGAGCTGGCTACCCTGTCCAGCGGCGGGCCGGCCGACCTGGGCGACGACGGGGCGGTCGCCCTCGTCGACGGCGCCGGGCTCTGGCTGGGCGACCTGGAGGAGATCTCGTTCGTCCTGGAGCTCACCGGAGCGACCGACGTGGCCTGGAGCGGCGACCAGGTGCTCGTGGCTCGCCGCGACGCGAAAGAGGTCGTCGTGGCCGACGGGACCACGGGGGAGGCGCTCGACGCCATCTCCCTGGAGGACGGGCCGGTGTCCCTGGCCGTGGCCGACGGCGACGTCTTCCTGACGGCCCGCTCCACGCGCTGGCCCAACGCCGGCTGGGTCATGGCCGGGCCGGTAGAGGCGCTGGAGGAGATCTCCACCACCCCACCCGACCCCGGCCGCGTCGCCGTCGGCGAGGACGACGTCTTCTGGGCCTCCAAGCAGAGCATCACGGCCGTGCCGCGGGAGGGGGGCACCTACGAGGTCGTCGGCGCCCGCACCGCCGTCGCGGAGCTCGTGCTGTGGCGGAGTGAGCCGGTCTGGAGCGATCCACAGCGCGGGCTGGTGCTCACGACGCCCGGATGGTGACGGAGGGCCGTGCTTCGGACCTCAGCTCGCCAGGCCCCGCCCGATCAGGGTCGCCAGGGCCATGGTGGTGAGCTGGGGGTTCACACCCAGCGAGGTCGGGAAGATCGACGCGTCGGCGAGGTAGAGGCCCTCCAGGCCATGGCAGGCCCCATCGGGCCCGACCACCCCCTCCAGACCCATCCGGCAGGTCGACATCGGGTGGCTGCTGTAGAGGTCGAAGGCCTCGATGCCCTTGGGCGCCAGCTCCGCCGCCAGGGACTCCGCGGTCCGATGGCGGCCGGTGCTGTTGACGAAGGTGAAGACCTCCCGGGCTCCCCCAGCCAGGAGCGCCCGGGCACACAGCACCAGCCCGGCCTTGAGTCGCTGGAGATCCCCGGGTCCGAAGTGCCAGGTGATGTCCGCCTTGCCCCGGCGCGTGGCTCCCACCGTCCCGGTGCCCTTGTCCGAGACCAGGCAGACCAGGCCGGCGAGCCGCGGCGCCAGGGCGATGGCCGCCTTGGTGTCCGCCACCTGCTGGAGCATGCCGAGCACGGTCACCTCGGGAGGAGCCGTGAAGGCATGGGGCAGGACCCCGGGCAGCTCCGGGTCGTGGAACCAGGCGCCCTGGGTCGCGCCGGACCAGAGGTGGATCTCCTCGTCGCACACCCCCATCGCCGCCGCGCCCGGGTGCACGTGCAGGCCCCGACCGACCGGCCCGAGCCGACGGGCCAGACCCGTGTGGTGCAGCAGCCGCGGCGTCCCGATGGCTCCGGCGCTGAGCACTACCCGATCCGCCAGCACCCGTACCTCGGGCCCGGGCTCCCGGGTGTCTGGGTCGTGGGCTCGGCCCACTACGCCGACCGCGCGGTCACCTTCGACGAGCACTTCGTGGACCCGCGTGTCGGCCTGGATCACCGCCCCGTCCGCCACCGCCCGGGGCAGCAGGGTGCGGTCCATCGAGGCCTTGGCACCGATGGGGCAGCCGAAGTTGCAGACCCCGCAGCCCGCGCACAGGGGCGTGTTGCGGTTCATCAGCCCGCCCGGCAGCCCCAGGGCTCGCGCTCCCCGCACGATCAGCCTGTTGTTCTCCCCCGCCGCCGCGTCGCTGGCCGGCCCCACGCCGAGCAGGGCCTCCAGCTCGTCGTAGACCGGGGCCAGGACGGCCGGACCATAGCGGTCGTCGCCGACGAGGGACTCCCAGCTCGCGAGCACCTCGTCGGGCGTGCGCAGGCAGATGGCGCTGTTGACCAGGGAGCCGCCGCCGACCCCCCGGCCAGCGGCCACCGGGAACCAGGCGGAGCCACGGGCGACCATGGTGCCGCCCTCCTGGAGGTGGTGGCGGGCGGTGTGCACGTAGTTGGGCCGGAAGCGGGAGCGGGGCAGGCCCTCCTCGAGGATGACGACGGACAGCCCCCCGGCCGCCAGGGCCCGCGAGACGGCCGCTCCGCCGGGACCCGAGCCGACGACCACCACGTCGGCGGTGAGCGACAGCCCCGCGGGCGGCACGTCGGCATAGCCCCGGGCCCGGACCGGGGGGTGCAGGACCGGGACCTCGTCGCTCATCGCCCGTAGCCGCAGCGGTGCCAGCCGGCGAAGACCGAGACGGCCTCCGGATGGGTGGTGTAGCCACAGCCGAGGAGCAGGGCGACAGAGAGCGCGGCTCCCCGGACCTCCGGCCTCGGCGAGGTGACCCAGCCCCTCACGAGCTGCGCCCGGACCTGGGGACTACGGGTCACGAACGAGCCCCCGTCGCCCAGGCGGGGCCAGTCGTCGAGCACGCCGAGCAGGAGCTTGAGCGCCCGGGCCTTGTCCTCGGGCAGACCGTCCAGGGAGGCATCCAGCCACAGGTCGAGCTCTGCCTCCCCGCCCCCGAGGGCCGGCACGCCGCCGGCGGGGAAGAGGGCCTCGGCGAAGGCGACCACGAAGGCACCCTCGGCGTCGGAGAGCCAGCGGTAGCCGATGCCCGCCGGGCGATCCCACCAGCGCACGGCGAGGGTGCCCGCGGTGGCGGCCAGGGCGGTCGCAGCGGCGGCTCCGGCGAGCAGGACCTTTCGGCGGCTGGGACCCATGGGGCCCTGTAGCCTCCCGACGAGCGCGGCGATCAGCTCAGGAGCGGTCGGACCCGCAGCTCCTCCGGCCGCCAGCCCGCGAGGTCCCGCTCCGAGGGCCCGTCACCGATCCTCTCCACGTCGACGCGGCAGTCCAGGATCTTCCCCAGCTCCAGGGCCTGTCGGCGGAGAGCGAGCTGCCAGTGGGCGGTGTCCGGGTCCCACACCAGCTCGATGGCCTGCTGGACGAGCTCGGCGTGGAACGGCGAGTCGCTCGACAGCAGGCCCCGCAGGTCGTCGGGCACGCCCACGACCTGGGCGAAGGCCTGGGCGGCGGTCTCCGGCGTGTGACCGAGGATCCGCGTCGCGGTGGCGAGGCGGGAGGCGTCGGGCAGGCCTCGCTGCCATGCCAGGAAGTGACAGGCCTGGTGGTCGTCGGGGAGCAGCAGGCGCACGCCCAGGCAACCGCCCAGGCCCGCGGTGACCACCTCGTAGCGGGCCAGGCCCTGGGCCTGGGCGAGCAGCAGCGCCGCCGCGGCCACGACGACGCAGTGCTGGGCGGCTCCGCCAGCTCCCTGGGGGGAGAGGTGCTCGAGGCAGCGGTCCCAGAGGACGACCTGCCGTACCCGCAGCGGGCCGAGCATCCTCGCTGCGTGGACGGCACTGCGGAGGTCGCGGCCACGACCGAGCAGGTCGGACTCGGCGACTCGGAGGATCCGGCGGGCGAGGCGGGGGAGGCGCAACAGGAGGTCGTCGAGGTCCCTGGCCGCGAGCTGGGACCAGTCCTCGGCGAAGAGACCACGATGGGACTGCCAGGTGTCGGAGGCGTAGACCGCCTCCGCGTAGGTTCGAGCTCCGCCAGCGCCAGGCTTGCGAGGGTGCATGTGGGCTCCATCGTGGAGGCATCACGACGCACCCCACACTCCTGAATGTCTGGGACGACCAAAGTGCAACGAGCCAGATGTCAAAAAGCACCTGATCGACGACTTTCTGCAGATCGCTCGTTGCACTTCGGCTCTCCCAGACATTCAGTACCGAGGGGTTGGCCCGTAGACTCCTCGTCGCCGAACGGAGCCATGTCCAAGCCGACCAGACCGCACAGTCTGCCACCCGCCTCAGCTCGGCCTGAGGCATGGGAAGAAGGTGCGGAGGCAAGGGTCACCCAGGCCTGGCTGCTCCACGCAGGCCCCCTCTGCGGCTGGCTGGTCCAGCTCGGATGCTCCACGGCCGACGCCGAGGAGATCATCCAGGAGTGCTACGCGCTGCTGCTGGAGCTGGGGCCCGAGCGGTGCGTGGTGCACCTGAGGGGCCACGACGTCACCCGGGCCGCCCTGGCGTCGCTGCCTCCCGTGGGCCTGCTCCACCTCGGGGTCCACGCGGTCCGCGAGCTCGGAGCCCCCTGCCTGCTGCTCGCCGACGGACCGCTCGGCGCCGAGGGCATCGAGGGTCTGGCCCTCGAGGGCTCCCCCGTGGTCCTGCTCAGCGGCTGCGCGACCGCGGCCCAGGGCCAGGAGCGGGGCATCGAGCGGTCCCTGGCCGGGGCCTTCCTCAAGGCCGGCGCCTCGGCCGTGGTCTCCACCCTCTGGCCGGTCCGGGACCGCGAATTCCGGGACTTCGTGGAGGCCCTCGTCGACCGCTGGCCGTTCCCCGATCCCGCTGTCGCCGTGGCCCGGGTCTGCCGCCGCCTCCGCCGCCAGGGCGCCCCTCCCCGGGTCTGGGGCGCCCCGGTCGTCTCTTGAACCTCTCGATCTCTCTCCAACCACCATCCCAAAGGGGATCCAAGAATGGGCGTCTACAGCGAGTTCCCTGAGTACATCCCGGACTACATCCTCGAGATCGACATCTCGAGCGGTGTGCTCACCATCGACACGGGGTCCATGCTCCGCAACCCCGGTGACTTCCGCTGGGCGGGCGCAGCCCAGGTGGCGATCCGGGTGTTCAAGAACGACACCTTCCAGCACACGCTGACGGTGAACCAGGCCACGCGAGCGATCTCCGGCAACACGCTGAGCGTGTCGGAGGACGACGAGGTCGAGATCCGCTTCGTCTTCACCGGCGCCGAAGGAGCGGCCTGGGACTCCACGTCCATCTTCCGCCGCTCGGCCTTCCTGACCGTGGGTGCGACCGACGAGACCTTCACCTTCGACGGCTCGAACAACACGATGCCGGTGCCGCTCTACGACCTGGGCTTCGGCTGGGACGCCAGCGACAACCTCAAGGTCGGCTTCTCCGTCTCCAGTGACGGCGGCGCGAGCCAGGACATGACGTGCAGCACGCGGCTGATCGGCACCACGCCGAACAAGGAGTCGTCGACGACCATCGACCTGGACTCCGCGAGCACCCAGACCCACACCTCGAGCTTCGACAAGTCCGACATGACGGACAGCTGCGAGATCGAGACCTACCTGAAGTCGGGCACCGGCACGACCCGCCAGGAGGACCTGCTCAAGACCCGCTTCTCGGACAAGACGTCGATCCCCGACTGGGACACCAGCTTCCCGACCACGGGCGTGCTGCTGAACCAGAAGCTGATCAACACGGGGTCGCGCATGGGCGAACCCTGAGGGGGCGAGTTTCCAGGGCCGCGGTGCCTGCGCTGGCGAATATGGTGGACTGTTTGTGACTCGGCATGTCCCAGGTTGAGTCCGCAGCACCGTGGCCCTCCCCCCCTTACTCCTCCACCGTCCAGGAGAAGGTCACGACCGCCCGGGTTCCGACGGGCGCGTCCGCAGGCGGCTCGGACACGGTCCAGCTCAGGCCGACCTGGGGCACGGCGAGGCCGCCGAAGGGCAGGTTCGGGTTGAGCCAGCGGGCCGCGTCGGCGTCGGAGAAGGTGGCGATGGCGGGATGGGAGGTCCGCTCGACCTCGACCAGCGCGTCGCCCTCGACCCGGTGCAGCACGTGGCCGCCTTCGAAGGGCTGGGTGGCGAAGGGAGCGTCGAAGGTGTGGCGGTGGCGCAGGCTGCGGTCCCGCAGGCGGTAGGTCGTGGTCTCGCCGCGGGTCCGGTAGTCGAAGAGCTCCTCGACCGGCTCCCACTTCTCCCGCTCCTCGCCGGGCAGCAGGTCCTGGATCTCCTTGGCGTAGCGGGCAGGCCGGCCGTGCACCGGGATCCGCCCGACCGCCGCCGGGGCGTCGTCGCACCAGGCCGCCATCGCCTCTTCGTCGATGCCCGCCGACACCATCGCCGGATCCCGCACGAAGCACATGGTCCGGAAGAAGGCCTCGCGCAGCGCGACCTGGGCCTCGTCACCCGAGACGTCGTAGTGGGTGTCGAAGGCCTCCGGGTCACCCTGGAGGTAGCCGGTGACCCCGGCCAGGGGGATCTCGTTGGGGTTGGCGTCGACCACCAGCAGGTAGCCGTGGCCGGGACCGTTGAAGGCCGGGTCGTTCTCGGACCAGGGCCAGGCACCGTCGAAGTACCAGGCCACCACGCCCGGCCGCGGCCGGGACTCCAGGGCGATCATGCTCCCTGACTCGGGGTCCCAGGCAAGACCCACGCTGCCCTCGGACAGGGCGGCGTCGTAGTCGTGGCGACCGTCGGTCTGGACGTAGGGATCGCGGTACTCGAGCAGGTAGTAGTGGGGCACGAGCACGGTGTGGTGGCCGGGGCTGGGCTGGAAGCCGTCCGAGGACCAGGGGCTCGCGAGCGGATCCTCGAAGTCCTCCTCGAGGAGCTCGCCGACGGAGAGGTCGTCGATGAGCAGGCCGTCCTCCACCGCCGCGCCGTCGGTGAAGTAGCGGATGCGCAGGGTCACCGGGGCCCCGCGGAAGCGGTCCAGGTCGAAGGACACGCGCACCCAGCTCGCTTCCTCACAGGCATTGGCCCCCGCCTCCACCTTGTCCTCGCCCGTCAGCACCTCGGCGGTGGGGTCGCAGTCGGGCTGGCTCTCGTTCTTGCCGTCGCCGTCCAGGTCGCCGCTGCGTCCGGTGAAGCCCGGCAGGCTGTCGGTGCCGTCGTGGCCGTGCTCGGCCGGCATGTGGGCCCGATCGGTCGGCACCAGGCGCTCCCAGCCGGAGCCGGCGTCGGCCTCGACGTAGGCGAAGTCCCAGCCGGCCTCGATCTCCCACCAGGCGTCGAAGTCCAGGGTCAGGCCGTCCTGGTCGGGGAGCGCGAGGGCCACCGAGACCGAGCGCTCCAGCGCGTTGCCCTGGCCGCTGTAGAGCGCGAGCGCGCCGCGGTCCTCACCCAGCTCCACCAGGTCGATCTGGCGGGTCTTGGGAGGCAGGACCACCAGGGCGGCCCGCCGGGCGTCGCCGGGCGCGTCGAGCAGGCCCAGGGACACGCTCGCCTCTACCGCTCCCCCGTGGGCCGGCGGCAGCACGACCTCGGGGGTGAGCCAGCCGAGCTGCATGCGGGACCACGACGACAAGGCCTGTGGGCTGGGGCTGGTGGTGTGGCTCATCACCTCCCAGGGCCCGGTGGAGTTGCTCGCCGAGCGGGCGTAGACGTCGGGCAGGCCGAGGGAGTGTCCGGTCTCGTGGATGAAGGTCGCCGCGCCGGTGTACTCGCACTGCATGTTGTAGTCCCTGACCCACAGGTCCTCGGACAGGGGCACACCGCCGAGGGCGTGGGTCTCGCCGGCGACCACGGGACCCTCGCCCTCCCGAAGGGTGACCTCGCTGCGGTGGGGCCAGAGGCGGTTGGCGCAGGCGATCGCCTCCTCGCTCAGCGTGTCGAGCACCTCGGGGCCGACGTTGGGGTTGAGCAGCTCGTGGAGCTTGTAGTGGCGCTGGCAGGCGTGCTGACCGAAGCCGGCGTAGACCACGACCAGGTGGTCGACGTAGCCATCGGGCTCGTCGGTGACCCCGTCCCCGTCGGCGTCCCGCGGGTCCCAGGCATCGAAGCCGTCCCAGGAGGCGTCGGGGTAGGTCGCCCGCGCGGCCGCCAGGGCCTGCTCGACCAGCTCGGTGGTGGCGGCGTCGTTGCGCCAGTCGCCCCCCTCCGGACGGATGACGGCGCCGTAGTGGGCGAGGGTCTGGTCCAGGCGGACAGGCGGCAGGACCGTGCCGTCCATGCGGTACGCGCCACCGCTCTGGGTGGCGTAGAAGTGGCTCAGGGAGTCGACGCGCTGGTAGCTGTCGTCGAAGAGCAGCTCCTGGTACCAGGCGGCCAGCTTGTCGCCCTGGTCCTCCTCACCGGCGAAGCGATCGAAGCGCACGTCGCTGAACTCGACCAGCACGACCACCGCCTGGTGGGCCTGGTCGGCCGGGGTGGCGAGCGAGGGGATCTGGTCCCAGCGCAGGATCGGATCCACCAGGTCCCGGAAGTCCAGCGCGGCCATGCGGGCCACCAGCTCCTCCGGTGTCTTCGGCACGCCGGACGCGGCTGCGGGCACCTCCTCGGCGGTCGCCGCGGGTGGGGCTTCCTTGGGGGCGCAGGCGACGAGCACCAGGGTCGACAACAGGGGCGTGATCATGGGGTCACCAGGGGCGGGTTCCGGGCGCCCGGTCTATCCAGCGGTCCCCGGCGCCGGGTCAGTGCGTGGACGTTTCTACGAGATCGAGGGAATGTCCCGGCTCGATGGTCGTACCGTGCTGTGAGATGACCCCAGACTTCGCCAACCGCCTGGCCTTCCACCAGCCCCGCCTGAGGCGGGCCGCGCTGGGCCTGCTCGGCGATCCGGAGCTGGCCGCCGAAGCCTCCCAGGAGACGCTGGCGCGGGCCTGGGCCGCCCGGGACCGCTTCGATCCACGCCGGCCGATCTACCCCTGGCTGGCGACGATCCTGCGCAACCTGGCCCGGGACCAGCGGGCGAAGCGCCGACCCGTGCCCGGCCTGGAGACGGAGCGGATCGCCACCAACGACCCGGGGCCCCTGGCGAACGTCGCCCGCGCCGAGGCCGAGGAGCGCCTGCGGCTCGCCCTGGACCAGCTCTCCGAAGACCACCGGGAGATCCTGGTGATGCGTCACTTCGAGGATCGGACCTACGCCGAGATCGGCCAGGCCCTGGGCCTGCCCGAAGGCACCGTGATGTCGCGGCTCTACCGCGCCCGCAAGGCGCTGGTGGCCCGCATGAGAGGTACCCCATGACCGATGAACGCCTGGCTGCCCTGATGGTGAAGCGGGTCGACGGGGTCGCGACCCCTGCCGAGTGTGAGGAGCTGATGGCCCACCTGGTCGACCACCCCGAGCTGCACGCCGAGCTGGAGGACCAGCTCACCCTGAAGGCCCTGACCGATGGCTGGCTCCCGCGCCTCGAAGGGGACCTGGCCTCCCACGAGCCGGCGCTGGCCGCCACCCTGGGTGCGGCCCTGCTGCTGGGCGGTCTGGCGCTCCTGCTGGGCTTCGGCGTGGCCGAGGTCCTGCTCGACCCGACGGCCCCCGCCGCGGTCAAGGGCGGCCTGACGCTGGTGTCCGCCGGCTCCCTGCTGCTGCTCTTCCACCTGGTCCGTGCCCGCATCCTGGCGCGCGACCCCTACGACGAGGTCGTCCGATGAACGAGCTGATCCAAGCCTCCGCAGACCTGGCCAACCGCCCCGGCGGCGACCTGATCCTGGTGACCAGCGACCAGGTCCCCGGCCTGCCCATCGTGCGCACCATCGGACTGGTGCGCGGCAACACCATCCGCGCCCGCCACGTGGGCAACGACATCCTGGCGATCTTCAAGACCCTCGTGGGCGGCGAGATCGACGAGTACACCAAGATGATGGCCGAGGCTCGCGAGCAGGCCCTGGACCGCCTGCGAGCCGAAGCCGCCGCCCGCGGCGCCAACGCCGTGGTCGCCCTGCGCATCACCACCTCGACGGTGATGCAGGGAGCGGCGGAGATCCTGGCCTATGGGACCGCCGTGGTGGTGGAGGGGGAAGGCTGAGAATCGCCCCCTTCCGGTGCTCCACCCCGTAGACTGGGTGGCGTGCTGGGTGTCCTGCTGGTTCTGGGGATCGCGGTCGTGGGGGGCATCGGCATCTACGCCCAGGCCAGGGGAGCCAGGGGTGGGGGCGCCACCGGTCAGGAGGCCCTGTTCGAGCGGCTCGCCGCCGACACCCGGCTGGCCGACTCGGAGCCCGGATCCCGGGATCGCCTGGAGGGCTTCACCCTCGGTCGCATCCAGTCCGGGGGGCCTTCGGACGAGGTCATCTGGCACATCGACGGCCTGGTGACGGAGCGCGTCCCGGTCACCGCAAGCCTGGGCGGGACCGACCACGCGGGCCGCATCGTGAAGCTCCACGGGGCCGAGCGCCTGGTCTTCCGGCCCGACTCCGCAGCCACCGGTCCTGAGCCCGGGCAGACGGCCTCCCTGTCCTACCGCGCCCTGGGCTCGCTCTGGTCCTTCCTGGCCGACCTGCGGGCGGTCGGCAGGCGGGGCGACTGGGCGCTCGACCCGCCCCGCACGATCCAACGACGCGAGGGGCGGGCCCAGCACAGGTTGCCGCTGAAGCCGCGGGTGCTCACGGTGCTGACCGCCGGCGACCTGGCCGCCGAGGAGCTGCCGGTGGTCGACCTGTCCGAGGCCGGCCTGGCCGTGCTCTCGCGATCCGACCTGGTCACCCTGGTCCCCGGCGAGGACCGGCGTGTCGTGCTGCGGCTCTACGGAGAGCGCCTGGGGGACTTCCACACCACCGTGCGCCACGTCGCGGAGACGCCCGGTGGGGTGGTGCGAGGAGGCCTGTCGATCGGCAGAGACGACGCCGAGGCGCGGGCCCTGCTGCGCAAGCTGTGTCAGGCGGTGCGGCGAGCGGGGCGGCTGGGGAAGGGCTGAGGGCGGGCTGGGTCTGGGACTACCCGGACCGGCGGGTGGCGGTGGTGCTGTGGTGAGGTCCGCGTCGGACCCGATCGGCGAGTCGTCGTCGCCCTGGCAGCCGGACAACAGCACCGGGAGCGGCCGCCAGCCACCCCTCACCGTCCGACCTCCGCCAGCACGCGCTGCGTGAGCTTCTTCCCGTAGGGCGGGGGCCGCCACCCGGGGGACCAGCCCGCGAGGAAGCGCTGGAAGTCCGCCCAGGCCCAGCGGTAGAGTTCACGCCACTCGGCCTCGACCGCCGCGACGTCCACCCGGTGACCCGCGAGCGCCTCCCGCAGCGCGGCGAAGTAGACCTCGAGCAACCGCTCGGTCGTGCCCCTGCCCTCCCCCGTGCAGAAGTAGGCGAGGTCCTTCATGCCGCAGCCACCGCCCACGTACTGGAAGTCGACTGCAGCGACCGACCGCCCGTCGTGGGAGAAGCAGAAATTCGCTGGCTTGGCGTCTCCGTGGACGAGGGTGCGGTAGCGGGCCCCGCTCAGGCGGGCGTCGATGGCCGGTGCGGCCCGGCGCAGCGGACCCCGCGGCATGGCCTCGATCTCCTCGGGGCGGGTGGCGAGGTGCCAGTAGGTGCCGACCTTCCAGAGGCCCCGCGGGCGCTCTCCGAGGAAGGTGGCGTGGAAGTGCGCCAGCCAGCGCACGCAGCGGTCCATCTGCCTCGGCGACAGGTCCCGGGATCGGCCCGGAAACCCCGCCGCGTCGAGGTCCTCGAGCACGAAGAGCCACTCCCCGCCGAGGCGCTCCACGTGCAGGCAGCGGGGCACCCGGCAGGCCGCTCCGCAGCGCTCGGCCCACCGCCCGTAGAAGGCCTGCTCCACCTCGTAGGAGCGCAGCTTGCGGCTGTGGGAGCGTCCGCTGCCCCGGGGCGGGCGCACGTGCTTCACGACCACCGAGGGCATCGTCGCACCGGTCAGCTCGTAGCGGACGACCTCGCCGTAGCCGCTCCAGAGGGACTGGATGCGCTGGCCACGTCGGGCGACCCGGGCTCCCGTCACCTCGCAGATACGCTCGATCACCGCCCCTCCAGTCGATGAGACAGCACGGACACCAGCACTTATCCAGTGCCGCAGGAGCCTTCGATGACCCTGATCCTGTTGCTCGGTTGCGCCCCGAAGACCACGCCGGCCTCCGTCGATCCAGCGCCGGCCGAAGTGCTGTGGGTCGACCGAGTCGACGGGCTCGGGCTCTTCTTCGATGAACAGCTCGAGGCGCGCACCTTCGTCACCGACTGGGCCCGTGCCCGGGGTCGCAGCGTCGTCGCGCCCTCCGTCACCGCAGCGGGCATGCAGCGAGCGCGCGATGGCAAGCACTTCGTCACCGGGGAGGCGTGCGGCGCCCCCCTCGCCCACTGGCAGGCCGACGAGCGCTGGTGGGCGGAGATCGGGGCGACGGCGAGCGCACGGCTGCACGTGGACTGCGACGACGAGGCTGGCTGCGCGATCTCCCTTTACACCAGCTCCTCCCCCGGGTACGACGGCGTCACGATCGAGCACCTGGTCGCTCCCTACGACCCGGACAGACCCTGGCGGGAGGCCCTCCCCGAAGCCCTGGCCACCCTGGAACCGCCCGACGGAGACGGCCCCTCCGGCGGCCTGAGTGGTCTGCTCGGAGGCACCTCGGGCGGGCCGGTCCAGGCCCGGCCCGAGCGCCTGGGCTACAACCTCAGGGCCGCCTCGAACCTGGACCCACGAGACGACGTGGACGACCCGCTGGTGCTCGACGACGAGTCCCTGCTGCGCCGGTGCTTCGACGACAACGCCAGCGGGGCCGAGCTCCTGGTCGAAGTGGACGACGCCGGAGCCATCGGGCGCTGCGAGACCCGCAATGCCAACGATCCCGCCGTGGGCTGCGCCTGCGAGGCGCTCCTGGCCACCGGACTCGTCGCCGAGGGCCTCCGGGGGACGCGCGCCTTCGCTGGCATCAGCTTCCGGCCGGCGGACCGCGTGAGCCCGGCCAATGCCGTGATCTCGGCGTCGGTCCGCGCCGCCTACGAGCCCTACCAGACGAGTGCGGGACAGGAGCGCTGGCGCCAGGTGGTGAGCGACCCCAGCATCGACGGCTGGGACGCACCGCCCTCCGTCGAGCTGGCCGACTGCTTCCTGGAGCACGAGGCGCTGGAGACCCTCGAGCTGACCGGCACGGTCCACTTCGGCCCCACCGGCGAGCCGACCGAGGTCCGTGTGCGCTCCGGGGCCGAACACCTGGCGGGGTCCGAGCTGAGCTGCGTGCTCGCGGCGATGTCGCGCTCGAAGGCCCCCTGCCCGGTCCAGGCGGAGACGGCCGCCGCCTGGAGCGCCTCGGTCGCCTTCCGGGTCATCGGCAGCGGGCCGGAGTCCTCGGGGCTCGAGGGCCTGCTCGACCCGTGAGGACCCCCTGGCTGATCCTGACCCTCGCGACCGGGTGTGCGCCGCACACCTCGTCTGCCCCCACGCCCCTGGAGGTCCCTGTGTCCGCCACGACCGAGGCCAGCGCCGGTGTGAGCGATCCCCGGCTGGCGTCGCTGCTCGAGGAGCACTGGGCGCTCCAGATGGCCCGGTCCCCGTTCTGGGCGACACGGCTCGGCGATCGCCGCTTCAACGACCGCTTGGGCTCCGTCTCCGCGACGACGCGCGAGCGGCAGCTACGCGAGGACGAGGACCTGCTGGCCCGCGCCGGCGCTCTCGCCCTCACCGGGCGGGACGAGGTCCTGCGCCAGGTCTTCGTGGCCAGCCTCCAGGCCGAGGTGAGCGTCCAGGCCTGTGACTTCGAGACCTGGAGCTTCTCGCCCAACCGCAACCCCCTGGGCTTCTTCCTCAGCGTGGCCGAGCTGCACCCGGTGCAGACCCCGGAGGACGGCGACGACCTCGTGGCGCGGTACCGGGCGATGCCGGCGTACCTGGACGAGGTGGTGGCGAACCTACGGCTCGGTGCCGCGGCGGGGCGCCACAACAGCTCCACGGCGACCCGGCTCGCCCTGGAGATGGTCGACGGCGTCCTGGAGCGCCCCTTCGACGAGTGGCCCCTGCTGGAACCCGCCCGGGCCCCCCACGACGACTGGCCCGAGGACCGGCTCGAGGCCTACCGGACGGCCCTGGTCGAGGCGGTCGAGACCGGTGTGCGACCCGCCATCGCCGCCTGGAGGCAGGTGCTGACGGACGAGATCCTCCCCCATGCCCGCGGCGACGTTCGCCCCGGCCTCGCGTCCCTGCCCGCGGGCGAGGCCTGCTACGCCGCCCTGGTCTCCCGCTTCACCACCCTGCCCGATCGAGACGCGGCCTTCATCCACGCCCAGGGCCTGGCGCAGCTCGACAGCGTGCACGACGAGCTCCGCGCCCTCGGCGGGGCGGCTCTCGGAGCCACCGAGCCACAGGAGATCTTCGCCCGCCTGCGCACCGACCCCGCCCTCCGCTTCGAGACCGCCGAACAGGTCGAACAGAAGGCCCGGTCCGCCCTGGCCCGCGCCCAGCAGGCCGTGGGGCCGGCCTTCGGGCGACTGCCCCAGGCCGACTGCGTGGTGAAGCGGATCCCGGACTACCAGGCCCCCTACACGACCATCGCCTACTACCGCCAGCCCGTCCCCGGTGGAGCCGCACCGGGCGCCTACTACGTCAACGTCTACGCCCCCGAGACCCGACCCCGCCACGAGGCGGAGGTGCTCGCCTACCACGAGGCCGTGCCGGGCCACCACCTGCAGATCGCCATCGCCCAGGAGCTCCCCGACGCGCCCGCCTTCCTGCGCCACGCCGGCATGACGGCGTTCGTCGAGGGCTGGGCGCTCTACAGCGAGCGCCTCGCCGACGAGCTGGGGCTCTACGGCACCGACCTCGACCGCCTCGGCATGCTGTCCTACGACGCCTGGCGCAGCGCCAGGCTCGTCGTCGACACGGGGCTGCACGCGCTCGGCTGGAGCCGCCAGCAGGCCATCGACTTCATGCTGGCCAACACCCCTCTGGCCGAGAACAACATCGTCAACGAGGTGGACCGCTACATCACCTGGCCCGGGCAGGCCCTGGCCTACAAGACGGGGCAGCTCGAGATCCTGCGGCTGCGGGCCGAGGCCGAGAGCCGCCTCCAGGACCGCTTCGTGCTGGCGGACTTCCACGACGTGGTGCTGGGCACCGGTGCCGTCACCCTGCCCGTGCTCGAGGACCAGGTGCAGGGGTGGATCCAGCAGGTCGAGGGCCGCTGAGAAGCCCCCTCAAGGCAGGACCTCCGCCAGGGCGGCCCCCACCGTGGCCTCGAGCACGGTGTCGAGGTCCTCGGGGGTGGAGAGGGGGAGCACGACCCGCGGGCTCGGCTCGCCGGAGCCCGCGGCGCCGCCGGACACGCGCAGGGTCCCGGTCCCGTCCGGCGCCTCGACCAGGGCCACCTGGAGCAGGGTCTCGCCCGCCGACCCCGGCGGCAACAGGACCACGCTGGGATGGTCGAGCAGGGTCTCCAGCCGTGCCCGGAGCGGGCCCACCCCAACGGCCACCGCCTCGACTCCGACCTCCAGTCGCAGGGGCACGGGCCGCAGGTCCAGCCAGTCGCCGAGCGCCCCCTCCGCGACCACGTCGTCCCCGAAGGTGCGCACCAGCGCCTGCACCAGCGGCACCTCGAGGCCCGGGCGGGGCCACTGGTAGCGGAAGGCCTCCAGGTGCTCGGCGGCGACGATCCCGTCGCCGCGCTCGTGGGCGAGCAGGGCCAGGGTCCCGTGGGCCAGGCCCCGTTGGATCCCGTTGCGCGGCTCGCACCCGTCGTCTCCGACCGCTCGCTCCAGCAGGGCCCGAGACTCCTCGAACCGCCCCAGGCCCTGGAGCAGGAGCCCCGCGTAGGTCGGGGGGGCACAGCGGCCAGCGGTGTCCGCCAGGCCCTGGAGGTCCCCCTCCGCCGCGCGGAGCTCGGCCTCCAGGCGCCAGGCCTTCTTCTCCTCCCCCAGGCGCTCCAGGACCCGCCGCGCCTCCGCCACGTCGCCCCGGCGGGCAGCGAGCACGCCGTGGGCGAGCTGGCTGAAGACCCCGGGCCGCTGGCGGTGTCGGGCGGTCAGGCCGGCACGGCCAGGTCCCGGTCGAGTGCACGGAGGCGAGCGTCCAGAGCCTGCGGCGTCGAGACCTGGGGGTAGAGCGCCTCCGCCAGGAGCTCGGACTGCTTGCGCAGCAGCATCTGCGTCGGCACCACGGAGTCGGACAGCTCCCGGTAGCGAGTCAGGTGGGCATCGGCCTGGGCCGGCCGGCCCCGCTCGTCGAGCGTGCGGACCGTCATCAACAGGAAGGCGAGGCGGGACTCGCGTGGCACGTCCTCGCCGGACATCAGGTCCGCCGTCCGCCGGAAGGAGGCCTCGTCACCGCCCATGATCGCCGCCTGGGCCGCCGACACCCGGCACTCGGACCACCCCGGGTCCAGTCGCAGACAGCGGCGGGTGTGATCGAGGGCCTCGGCCGGCCGCACGAGCCTCAGCAGCGAGACGGCGACCGCGCCCTCCAGGGCCGCCGACCCGGGGTGGTGCTCCAGCCCGGCCAGGCCGGTCTCCAGGGCCTGCTCGGCACCCTGGTGCTGCAGCCGGGCATAGAACGCCCCCACGTAGGCCGTGGGGGTCTCCGGAAAGAGCCGGATCTGGTCGCGGATGACCGCGTCGTCGAAGGGCACACCGCTGCCGGTGGTCATCCCGATGATCCACAGGTGACGGCCGAGGTAGTCGTCCGGAAACGCCGCGACGTGGTCCTGGAGGAGCGGGACCAGCCAGGCCATGTCCCCCTCGACCCGCACATGGGGAGCCATGGCGAGCAGCAACGAGCCGACCGCCGTCTCGGGCTCCTCCACGGCGGCCGCACCGGCCAGCACGTGCGGGATGAAGTCGTCCCAGTCGCCGAGACCCAGCGCCAGGGTCGCCCGGAGGAGGCGAAGCGCGGGGTCCGACGGGGCGAGCGCCAGGGCCTGCTCCACGTGGACCACGGCGTCGTAGTCCGCGTTCTCCAGCAGCTCCTGCCAGGCCTGGCCGGCGAAGGTCTGGACCTGGACGTCACCCTGCACCGGCGGGGGGTGGCCGGGACGGAAGACGGCCTCCGCGGACCACGGGGCGAGCCAGACCAGGAAGACGAGCGCCAGCGCCGCCCCCAGGAGGACCCGGCGACGGAACGCCGGGGCGGAGTCGAGGATCGCCGGGACCGTCTCCGGCACCGGCAGGATCGTCGCTTCGGACCCGAGCTCGGTGGTCGCGCTGCCTCCCAGCGACACCACCTCGGGGCGCAGATCGGCGACGGAGCCCAGCGTCCGCGCATCCCAGGCGCCTTGCGGAGCCGCCCCCCCGGCGTCCAGCAGGGCGAGCAGGGCGTCGCAAGAGGCGACCCGACGGTCGCGATCAGGCTCCAGGCAGGCGCTGATCGCGTCCAGGACGTGAGCCGGAGGCCCCTCCCGTGGCTCGGGTCGCTGCCAGGCCCCCGCCTCGATGGCCTCGAAGACCTCCAACAGGTCGTCGCCAGGGAAGGCCTTCACCCCCCAGAAGAGCTCGTAGAAGAGCGCTCCAAGGCTGAAGAGGTCCGCCCGCTGGTCGATGTCCCCGACCCCTCGGATCTGCTCTGGAGCCATGTACTGGGGCGTGCCCATCGGCAGCCCGCTGCGGGTCCCGCTGCCTCCCTCCGGTCCCAGCAGCTTCACCAGCCCGAAGTCGGCGACCTTGGGCACCAGCCCGTCGTCCACCCGCGCCAGCAGGACGTTGCCTGGCTTGAGGTCCCGGTGGATGACTCCAGCGCCATGGGCGGCGCGGACCCCCGCCAGGATGCCCCGCGCGAGCGCCTCGGCGTCGGCGGCTCCGAGCGGACAGTGGGCGAGCAGGACGTCCAGGCTGGGTCCCAGCACCAGCTCCATGACCAGCCCGGGGCAGCCGTCCACGTCGACGATGTCGGTGACGTTGAGCACGTTGGGGTGCTTCAGCGCCGCTTGGATCCGGCCCTCCTGGACCAGGCGGTCGCGGATGGCCGCGGCCGGCACGTGGAGGACCTTGAGGGCCACGTCGACCTGCAGGCGGGTGTCGTGGACCAGGTAGACGCTCGCCATGCCCCCGCGTCCGAGCAGACCCTGGACGGTGTACCGCTCCTCGATGGTCTTGCCGGTCGCGAGGTCCATGCGCGGAGCCTATCTTCGCCTCGCCCCGCGACCGCGGGATCCTCCTCGCGAACGGGCTCAGGGAGGCCAGCCGAGCAGCTCCCGCAGGTTGCCGCCCACGAAGGCCTCGGCGACCTCCGGGTCCAGGTCAGCGGTGATCAGCTCCAGGTCGGCCAGCACCTCGTCGAGCTGCTCGTCTCGGCCCGCGGGGCCCACGTCGCTCCCCCACAGGAAGCGGTCCGGGTGCTGCTCGATCAGCTCCTTCCAGTCCGGCTGGAGGCCGTCGTCGTCGGTGAGCCGCTGGACCTCGACGGAGACGTGGCGCTGGTAGACCGGGTTTCGCGCGGCCAGGTCGACCCTCAGGTTGTCCCAGTCCTCCAGGTAAGGACGGAGCGCCTCGGCCGACAGGTCCCCCGCGTGGGCCCAGACCACCTGGAGGTCCGGGTCGTAGCCGGTGACCACCTCCAGCTTCCAGGCCTCTTCACCGTCCACGTGGACGTTGAGCGGCACACCGTGGTCCAGGCAGAGATCGTAGACCTGCTCCAGTGTCGGGTCCATGGGATCGAGGGACACCGTGTCGTGGCCTCCCGAGGCGAAGTGCTGGATGGAGAGCTCCCCGATGCCCCGGGCGCCGGCGAGCAGATCGGCCTCCAGGGCGTCGACCGCCTGCTGGGTGAGGGATGGGCCACCGTCCTCGTCGACCTGCATGAAGGCGAACCAGGTCGTGAGGTCCGGGTCCTCCATCACCGAGCCGTCGGCCGGCCCGAGGATCAGGGCCCCTGCCAGCCCGGCGTCGCGCACGAGCTCGGCGAGGGTCTCCGGGTCGTCGCTGCGGGTGAGGTGGAGGTGGGCGTCGAGGATCTCGAGGGCCTCGATGTCGCTGGTCTCCGTGGTGTCGGACCCCCCACAGGCGGCGAGGAGAGGCAGGGCGAGCCCGAGGGTTCGAGTGTCCATGACCCCAGAGAACGGACCCTGGCCGGGATTGTTGAGGAAGCGGGCGACCCGACTCTCAGTCCATCGAGCGGTAGCGCCTCCACCGGGGGTCCTGTCGGCGATCCGACTCGACCAGGAGCTCGAACCGCCGATCGCCGGCAGCTCTGGCCACGACCGCCAGCTCGGCGGTCCAACGGTTGGACACGCAACGCACCGAGCGGGTGGCCAGATCCAGGTGCGCGGCGAGCGCTCGTGTGGGTTCGACCGAGAACACCCGGCAGGCTCGAATCCAGAGCGTTCGGGCCGGGCCCTGCCGATGAAGCCCCGGGTCCACGGTGCGGGTCACAGCGCTCACGGCCTCCCGCAGCCGATCCAGCCCGGCCGCCCCCGGCTCCACGAGATCGATCGGCTGCGGCAGATCCGTTCCCTGCACGTGCACGGTCGGATCGGCGGAGACGTAGCCGTGGAAGTCGATCGGGTCCGGGGCCAGGCGGACCCGGGAGGGGATCGCCAGCCCGACCCGATCCCGGTGGGTCGACCAGGCCCAGGCCAGCGGATCCGAGGCCAGTCCTGCGCGACACGGGTTCAGGTGGATGTAGCGGACCGACCGGCGCTCCTTGAGCGAGCCTCGGACCTCCTCCGGCGCCTCCTGTCGCCGCCAGACCGACCCTCCCTCTCCACGGCGGTGGTTGCGCCAACGTGCGTAGGCGTTCATCGCCAGACCCAGCTCCTGGTGGACGTCGCGGCGGTGCAGGAGGTGGACGTGATCCGGCATCAGGCAGAGGGCGATCGGATCGGGGACCTGGAGCCAGATCCGACGCCACAAGGCCAACGCCTCCCCGTCGTGGGTCCAGAGGAGTCGGCCGGGTCGAGAGCGAGCGGTGTGATGGCGTGACATGCCCGGTGACCCGGCACGGACCGGGCCAGCTCCAACCCCTTGAAAACAGGTGAGACGGGCCCCCAGGGTGTCGAGATTCCGACACCCGGGTGCCGAACCTCCGACACCGAGTCCCTTCACATCGCCGCTTCCGGCCCCGATCGGGCCGGATCCCGCCCCTTTCCGGCCAAGATCGTCGGAAAACGGCCCCGGATCCCGCCCAGGCGGCGATCTCGCCGGACTCGGTGTCTCAAGGCGGCGAACTCAGGCGACTCGGCGTCGCCGGTCCCGCCGACCTCACCAGGTCGCCGAGTCCCCGCCCGCCTCTGGCGCCAGCACGTCGGCGATGGCCTGGGCCAGGAGCTCCGAGCCCGCCACCGAGGGGTGGATGTGGTCGAAGGTGTAGGCGTCCGGGTTCACGTCCCAGTCGACCAGCTCCCGTCCATCGACGAAGGTCACGTCGTCCCGGCTCGCGGCCAGCTCGGCGTAGCGGTCGTCGAGCTCCGCGAGGTAGTCGTTGCAGCCATCGAAGTTCGCCCAGGAGTCGGAGGCGAAGAGGTAGTAGCCGAGCAGCACCACCTGGGCGCCGCTGTCGGCGGCGATGGTGTCGAGCAGGGCCGCCATCTCGCCGGTCCCCGTGGTGGGGTCGTGCAGCTCGTCGACCACGGCCATGCAGGCCTCCTCGGTGCCGCTGCCGTTGCAGACGCACTCCTGGATCAGGTCGTTGCCGCCCCCGTCGAGCACGACGAGGTCCCAGTCACCGGAGCTGTACTGGCGGGTGATGTCGATCTCGTCCTCCGGACGCGTGAGCCGGCGACCGCTGACGGCCTCGTCCTGCACGTAGAGGCCCAGGTCCAGGGAGAGCTGGCCGGCGATGCCCTGGCAGGTGCCGCTGTTGGTCGCGAAGATGGAGTCGCCGATGGCGAGCGCGGTGGGGTCCTCCTCACTGTCTGGCCCACCGGGCAGGGCCTCGACCTCCGGGCAGAGGTCCGTGGGCTCGGGACAGGCGGTGCCGAACATCAGCGCGGCGAAGGCGACAGAGGTGATGCGAGAGGTCATGGCGTGCTCTTTGTCCAGCGCTCGTTGGACCCGCGAGGGGGGCGAGTTGGAAAGGAGCGCCGCAGTCAGGTCCCTGGCAAGCCCTCCAGACCGTGGCGGCGAGCCTCGGCCTCCATGATCCCGACGACCTCCGCGGCCCGCCCCGCGTCCAGCGGCGCGGCGGCCGCCTCGAGGCGACGGGAGACCTCCGTGCGGGCCCGCGCGAAGGCGTCCTGGCTGCCACCCGCCTCCCAGTCGGCGCGACCGGCCCGGTCGATGAGCTTCGAGGGGACCCCCAGCTCGCGCCGCCAGTGGGCGCGGGTGTGGCGGTGGGAGAGGAACTCGCCCTTGAGGACCAGCTCTCCCAGCAGGCCCACGACGTCGGCCTCGTGGGTCTCGATGCCGCGGACGAGCCGCAGGGCCATCGTGCACGCCTCGTGGTCCAGCAGCACCTTCTCCAGGGACTGAGTCGAGATGAAGTCGAGCATGCCCGCCCCGGAGACCAGGTCCACACCGGCGAGGGCGGCGACGATCGCCCCCACCCCGCTCTCGAGGCCGGCCTGGTAGTCCACGACCTTGGCATCGCTCAGGCCCAGGTAGCCGTGGCAGGGCAGGCCGAGGTGGCGGGCGACCTGGGCACACCCGGCCTGGATCATCATCGTCTCCACCGCCCCCATCGGCGTGGTGCCTCGCCGCATGTCGAAGGCCGCGGCAGCGCCCCCGTAGACCACGGGGGCTCCCGGACCCGCGAGCTGGTGGAGCACCAGGCCGGAGAGGTTCTCGGCGCAGTGCTGGAGCACCACCTCGCGCAGGGTCACCGGGGCCGTGGCACCGGCCAGGGGCATCGACACCAGCTCGGCGGGCGTCCCGGTGCGGGCGCAGTCGAGCAGGACCCGGGTGGTGAGGGCACTCCACCGCAGCGGTGGACTGGGGCAGCAGTCGAAGATCGCCAGCGGTCGCTCCGCCAGCGCCTCCTCCCCGCCGCGCACGGCGGCCAGCATCGCGTGCATCGGCGCGAAGGCGTCCAGGGCGAAGGTGCCGGTGACCACCGGCTTGCGACCGTGGAGCAGCGCCAGGTGGAGACGGTGGCGGTCGGCCAGCTCCGCCGGCACGTCCTCGGGCACCAGGGCCGTGGACTGGAGCGCATAGCCCTGGAGCCCGTCCACCAGCCGGGCCAGGTCGACCAGGTCCCCCGACGTGATGCTCCGAGGCCGACCCGTCGGCCCGTCCAGGAGCTGGATGGCGGCGCTACCGGGGTCGAAGAAGCTCGCCCCGCTGCCGAGCTCGGCCGCGAGCTCGCCGTCGCGATCGTAGAGCCGGACCACCGGGGGCGCCGACACCAGGGCCCCCTGGACCAGGGTCTCGGGGAGACACAGCCGACCCCCACGGGCCGTGGCGCCCGCCTCGAGCAACAGCGCCTCGCCACCTTCGTCCTCGACCACCACGCCGACCCCGGCGAGGACGTCACAGGCCTCCTGCACGATGCGCGGGACTTCGTCGGCGGGCAACAGCTCGAGGCGCGGGCGGTGGCCGGTGCTCAAGGGGCACTCCTTCGGTAGCGACAGGTGTGGAGCGTGCAGCGGACACACCCGGCCACACCCTCGGGCAGGACGCCGCTCGCCCCCAGCCACATCGCGAAGCTGATGCTCTTGTGCGGACGCATCACCAGCTCCGGTGTCAGGGCCACGCCCACCTGCCGGTGGGGCAGGTGCGCGAAGAGCGCCGCCTGGGACTCGAGACGCCAGCGACCGTAGCCGGGACTGAGGCGACAGGTCACGGCACCGCGTGCGTCCTCTCCGGCGAGCTCCGCCCCCAGCCGATCCGCGGCCTCCTCTACAGCCGCCGAGCCCGCCGCGTCCAGCAGCAGGCCGCGGGTGAGGGCACCGGCGGCCAGGTACTCGTCCACCCGACCCTCGAGCTCGGGCCCGATGGTGACCAGGCCAAGAGCCAGGCCCTCGGCCTCCACCTGCGCCAGCCCCACCGACGGCGCTTCGGACACCGCCAACCCGACCCCGCCCCCTCGGCCACGGACCAGCTCCCGACCCTCCTCCAGCACTTCGTCGAGCAGCGTGCCGACGCGCGGCGGCGGTGGACGCCCCTCCGGGTACCCGAGGAAGTGCAGGACCTCGGACCGCCGCAGCGTCACCGGGATGGTGGCGACGCTCACAGGCACTGGACCAGTCGGGCGATGAAGCGGGGGTCGGTGCCGCAGCACCCGCCGACGCCCCGCACACCGCACCGCGCGAAGTCCGCCACCTCCGCCGCGAAGGCCTCCGGTGCCTGGTCATAGTGCAGGGAGTCGCCCTCCAGGCGCGGCTGGCCGGCGTTGGGCTGGAGCAGCACCGGGACGTCGACAGCATCGAGCGCCTCGGCCGCCAGGTCTCCCATGTCCACCGAGGTGACGCTGCAATTGGCGCCGACCGCAGAGGCACCCGCGGCCTCCAGCGCTGCGAGCGCCGGCCCCACGCGGTCCCCCATCACGGTGAAGAAGCCACGGCGGCGACGGCCGAAGGTCATCGAGACCAGCACCGGGAGCGCCCCCCCGGTCGCCTCCAGGGCAGCCTCCAGGGCCACAGTGGCCTCGCGCAGGTCGCTCATGGTCTCGATGTGCAGCCCGTCGACGCCGGCCTCGGCCAGCGCCCTGGCCTGGGTGGCGAAGGACACCCGCCAGGCCGCGGGATCCGCCTGGCCGACCGGCGCCAGGTAGTCGCCCGCCGGCCCGATGTCCCCGAGCACCCAGCGGGCGCCCGCCTGCCGGACGAGTCGGACCCCCGCGTCCTGGATCTCCGCGCAGCGATCCGCCAGCCCGAAGGCCTGCAGCCGCAGCGGAGAGCCCCCGAAGGTGTTGGTGTGGACCGCCTCCGCACCCGCCGCGACATAGGCCTCGTGGACCTCGAGGACCCGGTCGGGGTGCTCCAGGTTCCACGTCTCGGGGGCCATCCCCGGGGCCAGCCCCCGGGAGATGAGCATCGAACCCAGGCCCCCGTCGAGGACCAGGGGGGGGCCGCTCGTCAGCCGCGCTGCGAGACCGCTCAACGAGCGAGCCGCCCGGCCACCGCGACCGCATCCTGGGCGCTGTCGGCGTGGTGGGCACCGATGGCCGCGGCCCACCGCGCCGTGGTGGGCGCCCCACCGACCATCACCGAGACCGTGTCCGCGAGGCCCGCGGCGGCGATGGCCTCCACCAGCCTGCGCTGGGCGGGCATGGTGGTCGTCAGCAGCGCCGACGCGCCCACGATCCGCGCCGGCCGAGCCCGGACCTCGCCGACGAAGCGCTCCACGGACACGTCGCACCCCAGGTCGTGGACCTCGAAGCCATTGGCCTCCAGCAGCGTCCCCACGAGGGTCTTGCCGATGTCGTGGAGATCTCCCTGGACCGTTCCCAGCACCACCCGGACCCGCTGGGCGGAGCCCCCCTGGGCCCGCCCCAGGGCGGGCTGGACGATCGCCATGGCCGCCTTGATGGCCTCCGCCCCCTGGACGAGCTCGGGCAGGAAGTACTCCCCGTCCTCCCAGAGGACCCCGACCTCCCGGATCCCCGCCGCGAAGCCGCGCTCGACCACGGCCAGCAGGTCGTCACCCCGCTCGACCGAGGCCTTCGCCAGGGCTGCGCAGGCGTCCACGTCGCCATCGAGCACGGCTTGGCGCATGCGATCGAAGGGGGACTCGGCCATGGCGGGAACTCTACCCCGAGGCCTCCGTCGCGGCGGCGGACCTGACCCAGGCCCGGAATCCGACCGACTCGGCACGGCCGGTGGGGGACCTCGCGGATACCGGGACCACCCCGGGAGGTCCGCGATGTCCCTCGAGAACGTCTTCATCCCCTACGGCTCCGGCTGGAGCAGCCCCTTCTGTCGCTGGCAGGGCAGCCTCGCCAGCCAGCACGCGATCGAGCTGGCCGCGGAGACCACGGTCGCCGCCCTGGAGGCGCGGAAGATCTCCGCCGAGGTCTTCGACTCCCTGGTGCTCGGCATCAGCGTGCCCCAGAAGGCCAGCTTCTACGGCGCCCCCTGGCTGGCCGGACTGATCGGCGCCCCGAGCATCACCGGTCCGACCATCGCCCAGGCCTGCGCCACCTCGGCCCGCATGGTCGCCGCCGCTGCCCTCGAGATCGAGACCGGCCAGCGGGCCTGCTCGCTGCTCGTGGCGTGTGACCGCACCAGCAACGGCCCCCACATCTACTACCCGAACCCCAAGGGACCGGGGGGCATGGGCTCGGCCGAGAACCCCGTGTGGGACAACTTCGGCAAGGACCCCTGGGCCGGCGGCGCGATGATCCAGACCGCCGAGACCGTGGCCGCAGCCGCGGGCATCACCCGCGAGCAGCAGGACGAAGTCGCCCTGCTGCGCAGCCAGCAGTACACCGACGCCCTCGCCGACGACCGCGCCTTCCAGCGGGCCTGGATGGTGCCGGTCGCCCTCAAGAAGGGTCGCAAGGTGATCGGCACCGTCGACGCCGACGAAGGCGTGTTCCCCTCCACGGCGGAGGGCCTCGCCAGGTTGCGCCCGATGATGCCCGAAGGCACCGTGACCTTCGGCTCCCAGACCCACCCGGCCGACGGCAACGCCGGCCTCGTGGTCTGCGGTCGGGAGCGGGCCGAAGGCCTGTCCTCGGACCGCGGCGTGACCATCCAGGTCCTGTCCTATGGGGAGGCCCGGGTGGGCAAGGGCCTGATGCCCACCGCCCCCGTGCCGGCCGCCCTGGACGCGCTGGGGCGCTGCGACCTCGGCATCGAGGACTGCGACGCGATCAAGACCCACAACCCCTTCGCGCTCAACGACGTCTACTTCTGCCGAGAGCTGGGGCTGGACCCCGCCGCGGTGAACCGCTTCGGCTCGCCGCTGGTCTGGGGCCACCCCCAGTCGCCCACGGGGCTGAGGGCCATCATCGAGCTGATCGAGGAGCTGAGGCTCCGCGGCGGCGGCATCGGCCTGTTCTCCGGCTGCGCGGCCGGGGACACGGCGATGGCCCTGGTGCTGAAGGTCGCATAGGAGGATGACGGCGGGCCGAGCCCCGGAACGGCTCGGCTCGAAGGCCGTGAGGAGCATGACACGGACTGCGGTGGTCATCGGCGCCGGCCCCGCGGGCCTGACGGTCGCTGCGGAGCTCCTGGCACGGACGGACGTCCGCCCGGTCGTCCTGGAGATGAGCACCTCCATGGGCGGCATCTCGCGGACGGTCCTGCACGCGGGCAACCGGATCGACATCGGAGGTCACCGCTTCTTCTCCAAGTCCGCTCGGGTGATGGACTGGTGGATCGACCGCATGCCGCTGGAGGCCGGTGCGAGCCGGGGGCCGATCACCGTCCAGGGTCGCCGCCGGACACTGCCCGCGGGCTCGGAGGGCCCGGACCCGGAGCGGGAGGACCGGGTCATGCTGGTGCGGCCCCGGAAGTCGCGCATCTACCACTCGGGCCACCTGTTCGACTACCCCCTCCGCCTGAACCCGGACACGGTGCGGAAGCTGGGGAGACGCCGCACCGCGCGCATCGGCCTCAGCTACCTCCGGGCCAACCTGAGGCCCTCCCACCCGGAGCGGACCCTGGAGGACTTCCTGGTCAACCGCTTCGGACGAGAGCTCTACCAGACCTTCTTCGAGTCCTACACCGAGAAGGTCTGGGGGAGACGCTGCCGCGACATCAGCGCGGACTGGGGGGCCCAGCGCATCAAGGGCCTGTCGCTGCAGGAGGCGCTGGGTCACTACCTCCGCAATGCCCTGCCGACCGGTCCGGCCGGCCTCGACCAGAAGGACACGGAGACCTCCCTCATCGAGCGGTTCCTCTACCCCAAGCTCGGACCGGGGCAGATGTGGGAGCTGGTCGCCGACGAGGTCCGGGCAGGCGGCGGTGGGATCCACACCGGGTGGCGGGTCGTCGAAGTGCTCGGCCGCCCCGACGCCCACGAGGTCCGTGGCGTGCGGGCCGTGCACACGGACGGCCGGGAGCAGGTCTTCGAGAGCGACCTCGTCTACTCCACGATGCCCGTGCGGGACCTCGTGGAGGCCATGGCGCCCACCATCGACGTCCCCCCGCCCGTCCGCGTGGTCGCCGCAGGCCTCTGCTACCGGGACTTCATCACCGTCGGCGTGCTCCTGCGCCGCCTGGAGCTCCGGGACCGCGAGGCCGGCCGTGACCGGGACCTCACCGACAACTGGATCTACATCCAGGAACCCCACGTCCAGGCCGGACGCATCCAGATCTTCAACAACTGGAGTCCCTACCTGGTCGCCGACCCGCAGACCCACTGGCTCGGACTGGAGTACTTCTGCGAGGTCGGCGACTCCCTCTGGAGCCGCAGCGACGACGATCTCTACCGTCTCGCGATCCAGGAACTGGTCACGATGGGCTTCGCCGACGCACGCAACGTGCTCGACGGCGTCGTGATCCGGCTCCCCAAGACCTACCCCGCCTACTTCGGGACCTATGACCGCTTCGACGAGCTGCGGTCCTTCCTCGATCGCTTCGACAACCTCACCCTCATCGGCCGAAACGGCATGCACCGCTACAACAACCAGGACCACTCGATGCTGGCCGCGATGGTCGCAGTGGACAACCTGGTGGACGGCCGAACGGACAGGTCCAACATCTGGTCCGTCAACACCGAGGCTGAGTATCACGAAGAGACGTAACGCAGGCCAGTCTTCGCTACAGCAGAAAGCAAGAGTCGCCAGGCAAGACCTGGCGACTCCGAGAGCACACGCGGCCCCCGAGGGGGCCCGCTGTGGCGCTACTGGGTGCTGCTGACGATGTCTTCCAGCATGTCGGTGGTCAGCGACTTCGGACGCTCGATCGGGTAGCCGAGGGCGCGGTCCCAGGTGATGTTGGTGAGCACGCCGAGGGCGCGGCCGATGCCGAAGAGCACGGTGTAGAAGTCGTAGTCCTTGACGCCGTAGTACCACTGGCAGACGCCGGACTGGGCGTCGACGTTGGGCCAGGGGTTCTTGGCCTTGCCCTGCTCGACCAGGATGTCGGGCACGACGTTGAAGAGGCCGTTGACGTAGGCGAAGATCGGGTCATTCGGCAGGTGCTTGAGGCAGAACTTGCGCTGCTCCATGTACCGGGGGTCGGTCTTGCGGAGCACGGCGTGGCCGAAGCCCGGGATGACCTGGCCGCTGTTGAGGGTGTTCCAGACGAACTCCTTCATCTCCTCGTCGGTGGGCACCCGCTCGCCGCCCATCTTGTCCATGACGCCCTGGATCCAGCGCAGGACCTCCTGGTTGGCGAGGCCGTGCAGCGGGCCGGCCAGGCCGTTCATGCAGCCGGACAGCGCGTAGTAGGCGTCGCTCCAGGCCGAGGCGATGAGGTGGGTGGTGTGGGCGCTGACGTTGCCGCTCTCGTGGTCGCTGTGCAGGATGAAGTAGAGCCGCATGAGGTCGTCATACGGGTCGTCCACGCCCATCATGTAGGCGAAGTTCCCGCCCAGGTCGAGGTCCGGATGGGGAGCGATGTGGGTGTCGCCCTTGTACTTCATCCGGTAGATGTAGGCGGCGATGACCGGCAGGCGGGCCCAGAGGTCGAGGGTGTCCTCGAGCATCGGCTCCCAGGCGGTCATCTTGTTCATGGTGCCGGCCTCGTAGGCGGCCTTGAACTTGGACTCACGCTGCATCGAGACGATGGCGGCGGAGAACATGGTCATCGGGTGGCTGTCCCGCGGCATGGCGCGGAGCACGTCGAACACGTACTGCGGGACCTGGCGGCGGACCTTCATGTCCTCGACCAGCTCGAGGGTCTCGGCCTCGGTCGGGAAGTCGCCGGTCATGAGCAGGTGCATGTGGCCTTCGACGTAGGGATACTCCTTGCCCTCGGGCCTGGGGAGTGCATCCAGGGTCTCCGGGATGGTGTTGCCGCGGAACCGGATGCCCTCGAAGGGATCGAGGTAGGAGATGTCGGTGACGAGGCACTTGACACCTCGGACACCGCCGATCGCCTGGGCGACGGTGACCTCACCGACCTTGACGTTGCCGTACTCCTTGAGGAGCCGGACGGTGCGTGGGCGATGCGCCTCGATCTTCTGAGCGAGCTTGTCCTTGAGACTCGACATGGTGACTTCCTTGCCTAAGCAGTCCTTGCGGGGGGGCGGGGAATGGCTACGACCGGGCAGTCGGAACCACCTCGTCGACAGCGACTGCGTACCGCGACGGGGAACCCGAACTCTGAAATGATGTTCGAAATCGGAAACACAGTAGTACGAACACGCCGGTATCACTGCCGGGTGTCGATATTCTCCCGAAGTAGACCTCTTTCGTATGCTGCCCCCCGGGGGAAGTCAAACGACCCGGTCTGCCCCGGATCATTGATCCAGGGTGTACTCGCGTCAACCAGCAGGACGCTGACTGCGGCGCACAGGTCGCAGATCCGAGGGCGACCGATGCCCGGGCTCCATCCGCCCAGCTCAGGCTCCGGCCGGCGCCACCTTCCGGCGACTGCTCAGCCACGGCAGGCCCGCTCCCCCAGGAAGTGCCGGGAGCTCGCCCCCTGACTCCCGGGTCCGCTTCACCACCAGGTAGAGGGCGGTGAAGAGCGCCATGAACTCCCAGAAGGGCTTGTCGTCGAAGCTGAACTCCACGAAGGACCAGGCGAAGTAGCCCGTCATGGTGGCCGCGAAGGTCCAGGTGTAGACCTCGGCCCGGGTCCCCCGCGTCCAGGTGGCGAGGTCACGGGTCATGCGAAAGAGCGTGCGGACCAGCCACGCCGCGCAGCCCAGCCCCACGAGGCCGTAGTGCCCCATGAGCCCCCAGAAGATCCCGTGGGGGTAGCGGTGGATGGAGTTGTAGATCTTCCAGTCGTACTGCGAGACGAGCTCCTGGTAGCCACCCGCACCGACACCCAGTCCCCAGGTGTCGAAGAACATCTTCACGCAGACGATCCAGTTGCGCTCGCGGATGTCGCCCCCCCAGGTATTGCCGACATTCATCACGATTCTGTTGAGGGCCTGCGACGTGCTGTCCTCGGCGAACAGGATCCACGCCCCCCCCACCAACAAGGTCGCAGCAGCCGTCCTGGCGATCCATGTCCGGACCCTCGGCACCGCCAGCGAGACGATGAAGGCCCCGATGACGAGGGCGTAGGTGCCCCCCCGGGACCCGGAGCGGAGCTGGGCCGCCAGGATGAAGAGCCCGACGAGCAACAGCAGGTAGCGGCGGGCCGCGGTCCGCTGGGTCACGGAGCAGGCGAAGGACAGGGCGACGCCGAACATCAGGTTCATCGCGAACCAGTTCGGCTGCTGGCCGAGCCCCGTCTCCCGGCCTCCCTTGGTGGCGATCTCCCAGGTCTTGGAGGCCCCCTCGACCTGGGTGAAGTCCGTGGTGATCGACAGCAAGGCGGTCAACAGCGTGAACCCGATCCACGCCAGGATCGCCTTCTCGAAGGTGACGTAGTCCTGGACGAAGACGACGATCAGCGTGGTGGTGGTGAAGATCACACCGACCGCCACCACCTCGCTGAAGGCGCCGCTGGCCCTGTAGGACCAGGTGACTCCGATCACCTGCCAGGCCCAGAACACGAGGAACGCCGACCGCCACGGGAACTTCGGCGTGAGCGACTCACCGTGGAGCATCACGCGGGCCAGCAGCACCGCGAGGGCCAGTCCGAGCATCGGCTCGAACACGCCGATGTCGAGACCGGCGATGCGCAGGAAGGACATCGAGC
Organism: uncultured Enterobacterales bacterium; assembly: GCA_964501915.1. Lineage (GTDB taxonomy): Bacteria > Myxococcota_A > UBA796 > UBA796 > CAJQPC01 > CAYFPX01. The sequence goes on along the minus strand of CAZCVP010000007.1, from coordinate 37,879 downwards.
CGGTGGCCAGGATGCGCCCGCCGAGCATGCAAGCCAGGGCGATGAAGGGGTACCGGAGCGCCACGACCCCCACGACTCCCGCGATGGCGACCGCCAGCGGCAGCTTCCAGTCGAGGAAGAACATCGCGGCGAGCAGGAGCTGAACCACGGCGACGCCAGCCCAGGCCCACAGGCTGTGGGAGGGCATGCGGAGACGCACGATGTCGGACAACGAGGTCATGGGGATGCCGTGATGTAGCCCGTTCATGCGGCCGCGGGCGCGACGACCGCCTCGCCCGGGTGGCCCCTACAGCTCCGCGATCGCCTTCAGCACCTTCTCCGGCGTGATCGGCAGGTCGTGGATGCGCACACCGATGGCGTCGTAGATGGCGTTGGCGATGGCCGGCGCGGTGGGCACCAGGCCCGGCTCGCCGACTCCCTTGGCGCCGAACGGGCCCGTGGGGTCGTCGGTCTCCACGAAGGCCAGCTCGATCGGGATGCCCAGCTCCACCGCGGTCGGCACCTTGTAGTCGGTGAAGTTCGGGTTCTGGATCCGCCCCTGCTCGCTGCGGACCTCCTCGTAGAGCGCATAGCCGAGGCCCTGGGCGAGGGCCCCATAGGTCTGGCCCTCCAGGGTCTGGGGGTTCAGCACCCGGCCGACGTCGTGCACGGCCACCAGCTTGAGGATGCGCACCTCGCCGGTGTCCGCGTCGACCTCGACCTCGACCCCCTGGGTGCCGTAGGCATAGGTCGCCGACATGTTGCCCATGCCCTTGGACCAGTCGGGCAGGTCGCTGGGGGGGTCGTAGAGGGCCTCGGCCACGAACATCTGGCCGCCTTCGCGGTAGTGCACCGCCCGCAGGAAGCGTCCGAGCTCGACCCGGGCCCAGGGCGCGTCGGGGGCATCGCCACGGAAGAGCTGGCCGTCGACCAGCTCGAAGGGAGCGGTGCCCACCTCGTGGTCGCCGTCGAGACCGGCTCGCTTGCGATTCCGCGCCACCTCTCGCGGGTAGACCTCGGCGGCCAGCGCGAAGATGCGCGTGCGAAGCTCCTCGGCCGCCATCTTCACGGCGTTCAGGGCCGTGAAGGCGCCGCGACTGGCGTGCGTGCCGACGTCCCAGGGACAGGTCGAGGTGTCGGTGGGGTTGACGAAGACCTGGTCGGGGCGCACGCCCAAGGCCTCGGCCGTGCCGAGCTGGAGCACCGAGTGCAGCCCCTGCCCCATCTCCACGCCCCCGCTGGAGACATAGACGTTGCCATAGTCATCGAGTCGCAGGATGACACCGCTGGCATCCGAGCGATAGATTCGACCCGAACCCCCGACGTGACACAGCGACGCAAGGCCGACGCCCCGTCGAAGCGAGCGCTGCTTGCCGCGCTTGTCGGTCCAGGCGAGCTTGTCGGCCGTCTGGTCCAGGCACTCCCGCAGGCCACAGGTGATGACCTTGGCCCCCATCGGGGTGATCTCGCCGGGCTGGTTGCAGTTGATGCGTCGTAGCTCGAGCGGGTCGATGCCCGCCTGCTCGGCGAGCTGATCGAGGTTGCTCTCCAGGGCCCAGGTGACCTCGGGGTTGCCATAGCCGCGCATGGCCTGGCAGTAGGTGTTGTTGGTGTAGACCAGCTCGGCGTCGAAGCGCACCGACGGCACCCGGTAGAGCGAGGTGGCCGGCAGCATCATCACGCTGGGGTAGGTCGCTCCCCAGGAGGCATAGGCCCCGTTGTCCTGGCGGATCCGGACCTCGCGGAAGGTGAGCCGGCCGGCTTCGTCGCAGCCCTCGACGATGTGGACCTCGGAGGACTGGCGCGGGGAGAGGTTGGCGAACTCGCCGTCCCGGTCGTAGACGATCTTCACCGGACGACCGGAGCGCCAGGCCAGCAGGATGGCGATGTACTCGTAGCAGTGGGTGTCGAGCCCGGTGCCGAAGCCCCCGCCAAGCACCGGCACGATGACCCGGCTGTTGCGTCCCTTCAGCCCCATGGCGCCCAGGGCCCGGTTGAAGTCCCGCTGGGCCAGAAACGGGATCTGGGTCTTGGCCCACATGGTGAGGTTGCCGGCCGGGTCCAGCTCGGCGATGCAGCCCGCCGTGCCCATGCAGCACTGCTGGATCAGCGGGGTGCTGTAGCTTCCCTCGGAGACGTAGCGGGCCGCCCGCCGGCCGGCATCGGGGTCGCCGGAGAGGTGGCTGTAGGCCAGGGGCAGGCGGTTGCTGGTGGTGGGACGCCCGCGACCGTCGACCTCGTGGACCCGCGGCGCCCCCTCCGCCAGGGCCTCTTCGATGGTGAAGACGCCGGGCAGGGGCTCGTACTCGACTTCGATCAGGGACAGGGCCTCGGCGGCGGTCTCGGGGTCGACCGCGGCGACGGCGGCGACCTCGTCGCGGAACTGGCGGACCTTGCCGCCCTTGAGCGCCCGGTTCTCGCCCAGGAAGCCCACCGGGATCGCCGGGGTGTTCTCCGCGGTGATCACCGCCGCGACCCCCGCGAGGGCCTCCGCCCGCGAGGTGTCGATGCGGAGGATGCGGGCGTGGGCGTGCTCGCTGTGGAGGATCGCTCCGTGCAGCATGCCGGGGCGCTCCAGGTCGTGGATGTAGAGGGCACGGCCGGTGGCCTTGTCCACGGCATCGGGCCGGGGGGTGTCGCGTCCGACGTGGCGGAGGTCCTTCATGCGTGCCTCCCGTCGGCAGCGGCCTGCACCGCGGCGACGATCTGGGCGTAGCCGGTGCACCGGCAGAGGTTGCCCACCAGGGCCCCCCGGATCTCGGCTTCGCCAGGCTGGGGGTTGCGGGCCAACAGGGCGTGGGCCGAGAGGATCATGCCCGGCGAGCAGAAGCCGCACTGGATACCGCCGAGGGCGACGAAGGCCTGCTGGACGGGGGAGAGCGTGGCTCCGGGTCCGGCCAGACCCTCGACGGTGGTGACCCGCCGGTCCTCGACCTCGTGGGCCAGGAGCAGGCAGGCGTTGAGCGGCTCGTCGTCGACCAGCACGGTGCAGGCGCCGCACTCGCCCTTGCCGCAGCCCTCCTTGGTGCCCGTGAGGCCGAGGGCGTCGCGGAGCACGTCCAGGAGCAGGTCACCGCCCCTCACCAGCACCTCGACGGGCTGTCCGTTGAGCTCGAAGCGCAGGATGTCGCTCATGAGGCCCTCCGTGCGATGGCCCGCTCGACGGCCCGCTGCACGAGCACGCCGACCATGTGGCGGCGGTACCAGGCGCTGGCTCGGATGTCGTCCACGGGCTGGATGTCCTGGGCCGCGACCCCGCGGGCCTGGGCGATGCGGACCTCGGTGAGCTCGCCCCGCAGGGCCTGCTCCGTGTGGGTCAGGCGAACCGGTGTGGGGGCCGCGGAGCCCGCGGCTGCACGAGCGAGCACGCAGCGGCTGCCCTCCCACTCCAGGTGCACGGCCACGCTCACTAGCGAGATGTCCATCGCCACCCGGGTCCACTTCTCGAAGGCTCCGGTGCTGCCTGGGGCGACCGGGTCGAAGCAGAGGGCGACCAGGACCTCGTCGGGCGCCAGGGCGTTGACGCGCGGTCCGAGGAAGAGCTCACGCAGCGGGATCTCCCGCAGGCCCCCGGCACCCAGGACGCGGGCTCGGGCTCCATGGACCAGGCCCGGCAGGGCGGTGTCGGCACAGGGAGAGGCGTTGCAGAGGTTGCCGCCGAGGGTGGCCGCGTTGCGGATCTGCACACTGCCGAGCTGGGAGCAGGCCTCGACGAGCACCGGGAAGTGCTCCGCCAGCCCGGGATGCCGGAGCAGCTCGGCGATGGGCGTCGCGGCGCCGATGGTGGCACCGCCGTCCTGCAGCTCGATGCCCCTCAGCTCGGGGATCGAGCGCAGGCAGATGAGCGCCGGGGCCTTCACGGCGCCGGCCTTCAGGCGGATCAGCAGGTCCGTGCCGCCGGCGACGAAGCGCGACCCCGGAAGGCGCCGAGCCAGGGAGCGGGCCTCCTCCAGGTCGCGAGGCCGGTGGACATCGAAGCGCATCAGCGTGGCTCCTGGGCGGGGTGGGAGGTGGCGACGACTCCGCGCTCGGCGAGGGAGGCGATCTCGGCCCCGGAGAGCCCGGCCTCGGCGAGCACGGCGGCGGTGTGCTCGCCATAGCCCGGACAGAAGGGCAGCTCGCCGCCGGCCGCCTCCAGGTGTGACGTGGGCACCGCCGGAGGGGGCAGGCGCACGACCCGACCATCCGGCGCGACGGTGCGCAGGGCGGACTCGGCCACGAACGGCAGCTCCAGGATCCCCTCGACCGGTGTGATCGGCGCATGGGGAATCGCCGCAGCGGCCAGGGCGGCGGCGATCTCGGCCGAGCTGTGGCCGCTGGTGATCGTCTCGATCGCCGCGTGCAGGTCCGCCTTGTGGGCCCGTCGGGACTCGTTGGTGGCGAAGCGGGGCTGGTCCAGGGCCTCGAACGGCGCCCGGCGGGTCAGCCTGCCCCACTGGGCGTCGCTGCCGATGGCCAGGTAGACATAGCCGTCCGCCGTGGCGTAGGCGTTGACCGGGATGAACTGGCGGTGCTGGTTGCCGGACCGCCGCAGCGACGCCGGCGTGCTGTCCATGTCCAGCATCGGCAGGAAGGTGTGGAGCCAGGAGGTGGCCGAGTGGGCCATCGACACGTCGATGCAGGCACCCGATCCGGTCTGGGAGCGCTGCCAGAGGGCGAGCATGACCTGGGCGAAGGCCTCGTCGCCGGCCTTGAGGTCGATGATCGGCGGCCCGCACTGCATCGGCGGCCCGTCGGGGTCGCCGGTGAGGTCCATGTAGCCGCACAGGGCCTGGACCACGGGGTCGTAGCCCGGCACATCGGGGTAGCGCAGGCCCATCGCCGAGATGCAGCACCAGATCAGGTCCGGCTTGAGCGCCGACAGGGTGGCGTAGTCCATGCCCAGGCGCTCGTGGCGGGAGGGCATGGTGTTGGTGCAGAAGATGTCGACGTCCAGCTCGACCAGGAGGCGCAGCAGGGCCGCGCGGCCCTCCTCGGTCTTGAGGTCCAGCGCGATCGCCTCCTTGCCGGCGTTGGGGGCCACGAAGTAGCTGTGGCGATCGGCGCCGGCGATCGGGCGACCGATCGAGCGGTTGGGGTCGCCGCAGGTCGGCCGGCCGGGGACGGGCGTGGGCTCCAGGCGGATCACCCGCCAGCCCAGGTGCACGAAGCGCAGGGTGGCGTAGGACATCGAGAGCGCCTGCTCGACGCTGAGCACCACGGGGCGATCGCTGGTCATCTGGACCCCCTCCTTCGATGGGGTCCCATCGCGGATCGGTCGACTGGATCGCGGCTCTCGTAGCCCCGGCGGCGGGCGGCGTCGAGGCAGAGGCAGGTGTCAGGCATTCATGTTAATGATTTCGCAGCCGCGAAATCATTAACATGAATGCCTGACACCTGGCCCCTGGCCCCTGGCCCCTGGCCCGCTCAGAACCGCACCGGCTCCTCGTAGTCACCGAACACCTCGCGCAGCGCCCCGCACACCTCACCGACCGTGGCGTAGAGCTCCACCGCGTCGATCGCCGACGGCATCACGTTGTCACCGCTCGCCGCCGCCTCCCGAAGCCTCGCCAGCGCCGCCTGCACCGCCGCCTCGTCGCGCCGGGCCTTGACCGCCGCCAGCCGCTCGAGCTGCCGCTCGGCCTGCTCCGCCTCGTAGGGGTGGAAGGCGACCTCGTGCTCCTCCTCCTCTTCCTGGAAGCAGTTCACGCCGACCTTCTTGAACTCCCCGGTCTCGATCTTCCGAGCCAGGGCGTAGGCCTGCCGGTTCACCTCGGCCTGGACCCAGCCGTCGGCCACGCCCTGGAGCACGCCTCCCCTGCCCTCCAGCTCCTCCATCAGCTCCAGGATGCGGTCCTCCATCTTGTTGGTCATCGTCTCGATGAACCAGGAGCCCGCGAGCGGATCCACGGTGTCGCACAGGCCGATCTCGTGCATCAGGATCTGCATCGTCCTGAGCGAGAGCCGCGCCGCCTGCTCGCTGGGGATGGTGTAGGCCTCGTCGTAGCTGCACAGGGCCATGGTCTGGGTGCCGCTCAGGGCGCTGACCATCGCGTAGCAGGTGGACCGGGCGACGTTGTTCAGGGGCTGCTGGATGGTGAGCCCGCCGCCACCACCGCCGGCGATCATGCGCAGCCGGGCCGCCTTGGGGTCCATCACGCCGTACTGCTCGCGCACGATCTTGGCCCACAGGCGGCGGCCGGCGCGGAACTTGGCGACCTGCTCCCAGAGGTTGCCGTGGATGTCGAAGTTGAAGGTGATGCCCCCCAGCACCCGGGCGGCGTCCAGGCCGCGCTCCAGGGCCTGGTCGGTGTAGGCACAGGCGATGGCCAGGCCGTAGGCCATCTCCTGGGCCGGGTCGGCGCCGGACTCGCGGATGTGGTAGCCGCACACGCTCACCGGGCTGTAGCGGGGGGCCTGCTCGGCGCAGAAGGCCATCGTGTCGACCACCAGCCGGACCGAGTGCTCCACCGGGTAGATCCAGGTGCCGCGGCCGATGAACTCCTTGAGGATGTCGTTCTGGATGTTTCCGCGCAGGGTGCGCCACGGATAGCCGCGCTTGCGGGCCATCGCGAAGTACATCGCCAGGGTCGGGATCGCGGCCCCGTTCATGGTCATCGAGACGGTGATCTCGTTGAGCGGGATGTCGGCGAAGGCCTCTTCGATGTCGGCCAGGGTGTCGACCGCCATGCCCACACGCCCCACCTCGCCGGCAGCCATCGGGTCGTCGGAGTCCAGCCCGCACTGGGTCGGCAGGTCGAAGGCCACGTTGAGGCCCGTCTGGCCGTGCTCGATCAGGTAGAGGAAGCGGGCGTGGGTCTGGGCGGCGGTGCCAAAACCCGAGTACTGGCGCATGGTCCAGGGACGCTGGCGGTACATCGCCGCGTGGATGCCGCGGGTGAACGGCCACTGACCGGGCTCGCCGACGCCTTCGAAGCCGCCGCTCTCCTCCACGCTCTCGGCCGTGTAGACCGGCTCGATCTCCAGGCCGGACTCCCAGATCACCGGCCGCAGGCCATCGGTGCGCTCAGCCATCTCTGTCTCCTCGCGGAGGGGTGTTGGCGCCCAGCCAGGCCGCGATGGCGGCGAACTCGGTGCCCGTCGGGAAGACCTCGGCCACGCCCAGCTCCTTCAGCGCTTCGTGGTCCCTGGCCGGGATGTTGCCGCCGACGACCACCACCGGACTGGCCCCGGTCGCCGCCAGCTCGTCGAGCACGTGCCGGGACAGCGGCAGGTGCGCCCCCGACAGGATCGAGAGGCCGACCACGTCGACGTCCTCGTCGGACGCCACCCGGGCCACCTGGGCCGGAGACCTCCGCAGCCCCGTGTAGATGACCTCCATGCCCGCGTCACGCAGCGCACGACACACCACCTTGGCCCCCACGTCGTGGCCGTCGAGACCCACCTTGGCGATCAAGACCCGCAGCGGTGCGGCCATCAGAGCCCCCTGGCGATGTTGACCCGGAGGATCTCGGAGGTGCCACCGCCGATCAGGGTGAAGCGGATGTCCCGCAGGTACCGCTCGACCGGGTACTCCCGGGCGAAGCCGTAGGAGGCGTGGATCCGCGCGGCCCGGTCGCAGATGCGCATCGCCGCCTCGGTCGCGAAGAGCTTGGCCATCGAGGCCTGCTGGGCGTTGGGCAGGCCCTGGTCCGAGCGCCAGGTGGCCCACCAGGTCATGCGGCGAGCCGCTTCGAGGTCCACGGCCATCTCGGCGAGGTGGGCCTGGACGGCGCCGAAGCGGTTGATCGGCTTGCCGAACTGGGAGCGCTCCTTGGCGTAGCGCACGCCCTGCTCGAAGGCCGCCCGCCCGACCCCCAGGGCCAGCGCCGCGGTCATCACCCGGATCTCGGCGAGCACCTCCCTCAGGTACGACGTGCCCTTGTCCGGCTCCCCCAGCATGCAGGTGGCGGGGGTGTCGTCGAAGGAGACCTCGCAGGTCGGTGCAGACCGCACCCCGGCCTTGTGGATGCGCCGGCCGATCTCCAGGCCCGGGGCCCCCCGCTCGACCAGGAAGACCGACAAGGCCCTGGGCTGGGTGCGGGCGAAGACGGTGAACATGCTCGCCACGGGACCGTTGGTCACCCAGGTCTTGGACCCGCTCAGGTAGTGGGTCCCACCGCGCTCTTCCGCCCGGGTCGACATGCTGAACAGATCGCTGCCCGAGTCGGGCTCGGTCATGCAGATCGCGGCCACGATCTCCCCGGCCAGCGCCGGCCGCAACAGCCGCTCCCTCACGTCGTCGTCGGCGAACCTCTGCACGAAGCGGGTGCCCATCAGCGACTGGACGGCGCAGCAGGCCGCCAGGGACAGCGAGCCCCGGGCGAGCTCCTCCATGGCCAGCACATAGGACATGACGTCGAGCCCGGCGCCGTCGGGCTCCGGGTAGCGCATGCCGAACAACCCGAGCTCGCCCACCTGCTGGAAGAGCTCCAAGGGGAAGCGCGGGTTCTCGTCGAGGTCACCGGCGAGCGGCACGACCTCGCGGTCCACGAAGGCGGCGAAGGTGTCGCGGACGGCTTCGTGCTCTGCGGTCAGCGCGTAGTCCATCGCTCATCCCTTCCTGGCCCGCAGGGCCGCTGTGGCTTCGGCCTGGACCTCCAGGCTCACCGGGTCCAGGGCCACTCCGTAGAGCTCCCGGGCGGCGTCGAGGGAGATCAGCCCGTCGGCGACCTCCCGGGCCACCTTGTCCGCCGGCCGCTCGGTCGGCGGGCCATAGCCGCCCCCCCCACCGGCCTGCTGCACATACCGGGTCCCCTGCGGCACGCCGGTCACGAGGTCCTTGGAGGTGGGACGCACCACCCGGCCGTCCGGGTAGACCAGCTCGATGAAATTCAGGGTCCCCGCCCCGCCCCCGAACAGCCCGAAGGCCGGCTCCACGTCGCCGTCGCCGAAGGTGACGATCTGGGTGTCCTCGCTGCCGACCACGTAGCGGGTCTCCACGCCGAGCCCACCGCGGAACTTCCCGGCCCCCGCCGAGTCCTCCAGGTACTCGTGGTGCTCCAAGAGATGCGGCGTCATCTGCTCGAACATCTCGTAGTCCTGGTCGAGCACGCCGCCGGAGGCATCGATCATGCCGATGTGGTCGTAGCCGTCGCAGTCGTCGGTGGCGCCGCTGCCGCCCTTGAGCCCCATGAAGAGGATGTCGACGTAGGCGTCGTCGCGGCGGGGGTGGTGGCCCGTGGACAGCGAGCACAACAGGTTGTTCCAGCCCGCCGTGACCCGCCTCGGCACCACCGGCGCCATCGCCCGGATGATGGCGTCGGCGTTGGGCGGACAGAGGTGGTTTCCGAAGGTGGTGGCCGCCGGGTAGGCCGCGTTGAGGAGGGTGCCCTCGGGGATCACGATCGAGATCGGCTGCACCATGCCGTCGTTGTGGGGGATGTCCGGGTTCACCATCTGGAGGAAGGTGAGCACCGTGGCCGAGGCGCTCGAGGTGTAGGTGCCGTTGACGAAGCCGTTGGTCTGGGCGTCGGTCTCGCTGTAGTCGAAGGTGATCGACTCGCCACTCACCGTGATGGCCACCCGGATCTGGTAGGTCGAGCCGGGGTTCTTGCCGTCGAAGTAGACGGTGGCCTCGCCGGTGTAGGTGCCGTCGGGAATGCTGGCGATCTCGGCCTGCATCATCTTGCGGGCGGCGTCGAAGAGGGCGTGCTTGTGGGCCTCGAAGCTGTCGAGGCCGTACTTGTCGATCAGCCCCAGCAGCCGCCGCTCGCCGACCGTGCAGGCCCCGATCTCCGCTCGCATGTCCTCGGCGACGATGTCGAGACGAATGTTGGCGAAGATGAGGTCCCAGACGTCCTCGCGAAGCTCGCCGCGCTCGTAGACCTTGACCGCCGGGATGCGCAGGGCCTCCTGCCAGACCTCGGTGGCGTTGGGGTTGTAGCCCCCGCGCACGTTGCCACCGATGTCGGCCATGTGACCCTTGGCCGCCGCCCAGCCCACCAGGGTCTCGCCGTGGAAGATCGGCTTGAAGCAGGCGACGTCGTTGTTCTGGTTGCCGAGGGTGAAGACGTCGTTGTGGAAGAAGACGTCGCCGGGGTAGACCCGGCCCTCGTACTTCTCGGCGATGAAGGCGCAGACCGGGCTCAGGGAGAAGCTGAGGATCGGCAGGTTCTCCGTCTGCTCGAGCATGCGCCCTTCGGCGTCGTAGAGCCCGGTGACGAAGTCCTTGGCCTCGCAGAGGATCGGAGACCGGGTGGTCTTCTCCATGGTGAGGCTCATCTCGTCGGTGATGGCCTTGAGCGCCCGGCCCAGGATGGCCGCGAGCACGGGGTCGACGGTGACGTCAGGCATCACAGGCCTCCAGGGTGACGACGAGGGAGCCGCGGGGGTCGACCTGGGCCTTCGCGGCGGCGGCGACGAAGAAGGTCGTGTCGACGCGCTCGACCAGGGCCGGTCCGGCCAGGCTGTGACCGGGCCGCAGGGCGTGGCCGTCGTAGACGGGCACCCGCTCGAAGGCATCCCGCAAGGGCACATAGGCCCGACGCTCCCCCTTCAGCGCCGAGGTGACAGGCGCCGAGGCCGCCTCCAGGACCGGCAGCGCCGGCCGCTCGGTGCGGCCGATGGACCGCACCCTCACGTTGATCAGCTCCAGGCCGGTGCCCTGGTCGGCGAGGTCGTAGCCATAGAGCCGATCGTGGGCGGCGTGGAAGCGCTCGGCGACGGCGGCGTGGTCGCCTCGCTCGAGCGCACCCCGGTCCACCTCGACGGTGACCTCGTGGTACTGCTTGAGATAGCGCAGGTCGAGCGAGACCTGGTGCTCGGACTCCGCCGCGCCCTCCGAGAGCAGCTCCGCCTCGCCCTGTCCGGCCATCTCGTCGACCAGGCCCGCGAGGTGCGCAGCGCTGAACCCCTCCAGGGCCCCCACGCAGGAGCGCACGGCGTCGTGCTGCAGGTCGCAGAGCAGCATGCCGGTGGCGCACAGGGTGGACGCCGTCGGCGGCACCAAGAGCGTCGGGATGTCCAGCTCACGGGCGATGGCACAGGCGTGGAGGGCACCGGCTCCACCGGCCACGACCATCGGGAACTCCCGCGGGTCGAGCCCCCGCTTCACGGTGATCTCCCGGACCCCGTGGGCCATGTTGGCGTTGATGACCCGGTACATGCCGGCCGCGGCCCGGTCCACCTCGAGGCCCAGCGGCTCGGCCACGTGCTCGCGGATCGCCTCCCGGGCCGCCGACGGGTCCAGCGGCAGCTTGCCTCCAGCGAAGAACGCCGGGTCCAGGTAGCCGAGCACCAGGTCGGCGTCGGTGCAGGTCGGCTGGGTGCCGCCGCGGCCGTAGCAGGCGGGACCGGGCGCGGCGCCCGCAGAGGCCGGCCCCATGCGCATCAGTCCCCCGGCGTCGATCCAGCCGATCGAGCCGCCGCCGGCGCCGATGGTGGCGATCTCCAGCATCGGCAGGGCGATGCGCAGGCGATCGATCTCGCCCTCGGCGGAGAGCTCCGCCTCGCCGTCCCGCACGAGCGAGGCGTCGAAGCTGGTGCCCCCCATGTCCATCAGGATGCAGTCGCCGGAGCCCAGTCCCTCGGAGTAGGCCGCCGCGGCCCGGGGTCCCGCGGCCGGACCACTCAAGAGGGTCGTCGCCGGCCGGGCCCGCACGGCCTCGGGACGGGCCACGCCGCCGTTGGACTGCATGATCAGCAGCACACCGCCGAACCCGGTCTCCGAAAGTCGGTCCGTGAGGCTGGCGAGGTAGTCCCGGAGCACGGGGCCCACCGAGGCGTTGAGCACCGTGGTCGAGACCCGCTCGTAGAAGCGGATGGTGGGCAGGACCTCGGAGGAGACCGAGAGGTAGGCCCCGGGCAGGACCTCGCGCACGACCGCCGCCGCCGCCCGCTCGTGCGCATCGCTGGCATAGGCGTGCATGAAGCAGATCGCCACCGCCTCGATGCCCTCTTCCCGGAAGGACTCGGCGGCGGCCCGGACCTCGTCCAGGTCCAGCGGGGCGAGCTCCGCGCCCAGGGCATCGAGACGTCCCGTCACGCCGACCCGCAGTCGCCTGCGCACCAGGGGCACCACGTTCAGGTAGCGGTTGTCGTACTGGCGCTCCCGGATGCCGCGGCGCATCTCCAGGGCGTCGCGCACGCCGCGGGTGGTCAGCAGCGCGCAGTCGGCGCCGCCCCGGGTGAGGGTGGCGTTGGTGGTCACGGTGGTGCCGTGCACGATCAGCCGGGTCCGGGCGACGAAGTCGACCAGGGACAGGCCCTTGGACTCGGCCATGCGCCTGAGCCCGTCGAGCACCCCGATCGACGGGTCCGCAGGGGTCGACAGGACCTTGAAGGTCTCCGCCGCCCCGGTCTCGGCGTTCCAGAGGAAGATGTCGGTGAAGGTCCCTCCGACGTCGATCCCGATCTCGAGGCTCATCCGCTCACCATCTCCTGGCCGAGCGCGAACGCCCGGCGGTTGAACTCGTGGCTCTCTGGGCGTGTACCCCGCTCGATGGCCCGCCACAGGTGCCCTGCGCTCAGCGGCAGGACGTCCAGGGCGTCCAGGGCGCCGAGCAGGGCGATGTTCAGGCAGCGGGGGTGGGCCTCCGACCGCACCCGCGCTGTCAGCTCCAGGGGCACCAGCCGCCGGCAGCGCGACTCCAGCCGGGCCAACAGGTCCTCGACCGGCGGGTAGTCCACACCCTGGAACCCCACCGTGGACGGCACCACCGGGGTGCACTCCACCACCACCGTGCAGTCGGTGTCGATCCGAGGGGCGGCGCGGACGGCCTCCAGCGGCTCCAGCGCCAGCAGCACGTCGACGCACCCGGCGCCGATGAAGGACGAGCGTCCCGGCCCGATCAGGACGGAGGCCTCCACGCTGCCCCCGCGCTGGGACATGCCGTGGAGCTGGCCGACGACGGCGTCGTGGCCCGAGAGCCGGGCGGCCTCGCCGACGAGTCGCGCGGCTGTGAGCACGCCCTGGCCACCCACACCGACCGCCAACAGCCCAGACCTCACTCCTTCACCGGCTGGATCGCCCCGTTCGGGCAGTAGCGGGCGCAGACGCCGCAGCCCGAGCACTGCCGCGGGTCGATGCGGACCGACCCGCCGTCGACGTAGAAGGCGGGACAGCCGAAGAGATCGATGCAGATGCGGCAGTTGCCACACTGGCCACAGGCCAGGCACCGGGCGGCCTCGGCGCGGGCCGTCTCCTCGTCGAGCAGGCCCACGACCTCCCCGAAGTCCTCGACGCGCTCCTCCGCCGGGCGCTCGGGCGGGACCGCCCGGGCGTCGAAGGGAGCCTCGGAGACCGACAGCGGCGGCGGCGCCGACACCGGCCAGTCCCAGGACCGCGGCGGAGGCGGGCGCTCCGACGCCTCCAGCTCCGAGCGCAGGTGGACGTCGACGCCCCAGGCGGCCCGCAGGCCGCCCGCCATCGCCCCGGTGACGGTCTGCGTGAGGCGACCGTTGGGCTGGACGGTGAGGTCTCCGGCGGCGAAGACACCGGGGTGGCTGGTCTGGCAGGTCTCGGGGTCCACGTGGAGCGCCCCCGTGGGGCCGTGTTCCAGGACCGGGTCGCCCGGTCGCAGCCAGGTGTCGGAGGGTGTCTGGCCCGTGGCCATGATCACGACATCCGCCGGCAGCTCCCGCTCCTGGCCGCCCGAGGTCGAGGCACAGCGAAGGCCGGGCACGCCGCTCCGGACCAGCGACAGGGTCTCCCAGTCGCAGAGCAGCGCGATGCCCTCCTCCTGGGCCGCCTGCACCTCGCTCTCCGACGCGTGCAGCCTCTCCCGCGGCAGCCGCTCGATCACCGTGACCTGCGCCGCCCCACCTCGGCGAGCGGTGCGCGCTGCGTCGATGCCGGCGTTGCCCCCTCCGACGACGACCACGATCTGGCCGGCGAGGTCGGTGGGCGCGTCGCGGTGCGCCTTCAGCCAGTCCACGGCCTGGACCACCCGCGGCGGTCCCTCCTCGTTGACGCCGGGCACGTCGAGCCCGCTGGGGTCGGTGGCCCCGAGGGCGAGCACGACCGCGTGGTGGCTGTCGAGCAGCTCGCGGAGCCAGATGTCCGTGCCCAGCCGCACGCCGCCGACGTAGTCCACGCCCAGCGCCATGACCCGCTCCACGTCGCGCTCCAGGGCCTCCAGGGGCAGGCGATAGCGGGGCACGCCGTGGCGGAGCAGCCCTCCCGGCCGCTCGGCGGCGTCGAAGAGCTCGACCGAGTAGCCGCGCATGCGCAGGTCCCAGGCGGCGCTCAGGCCCGCGGGACCGGCGCCGACGATCGCGACCTGCAGGCCATTGTCCGGCGGCAGCTCAAGGGCCCGGCTCTTGCCACCCTGGTGGATGGCGAAGCGCTTGAGGTCGTTGATCGCCACCGGCCCGCCGGCCGAAGCGCCGACACAGGCGTCCTCGCAGGGACGGTGGCAGACCCGGCACACCGACTCGACCAGCGGCGTGCGGCTCTCGATGAGCTCGACGGCCGCGTCGTCCTGGCCAGCGGCGATGTGGGCGGCGTAGCCCTGGACACAGAGTCCCAGGGGACAGCTCACCGAGCAGGGCGCGACGGGCTGACTGACGTGCTCGGCCGACGGCGGCTCGCGCGAGGCCCGGGACCCGGCCATGCTGCGCTCGAAGGGGATCGAGAGCCCCTGGTCACAGGCCACGCCACAGCCCGAGCGACCGCAGCTCCCGCAGCGGCTGGGGTCGACCTGGAAGGTGCCCTCGTGGGCGGGCTGGCCGGTGACGGCCTCCACGTGCAGCGGACAGCCCCGCTCGAGCACGACCACACTCACTCCGGTGGCGTCGCGGCTGCGCTCGAAGGCGGCGATGGTCGCCTCCAGGTCGAGGGGGTCCACCGTCTCCACCTGCTGGCAGCCCAGGGCCCGGACCACGCCCTCGATGGTGACCCCCGGCGGGCGCCCCCCCCCCGCGGGGGGCCGGGTGGGGGGGGGGCGCCCCCCCGCGGCCGGGGC